>NZ_CP104174.1:2750192-3055769 GCF_025200925.1 Bradyrhizobium sp. CB1015
GCAGCAGCGGCGCGCCCATCGTGGCGCGTCCCGGGGTATGCAGGGAATCGTAGGCGTAGCCGGAGGTGAAGAGGACCCTTAAGGACGGTCGCGCGGCCGCCATCTGCTCGGCGAGCTCGCGTCCGTTCATGCTGCCGGCCATCACGATGTCGGTGAAGAGCAGGTCGAACGGCGTGCCTTCGGCCGCGATGGCGAGAGCCTCGGTCGCATCGGCGGCGGGGATGACCTTGTAGCCGAGCCCTTCGAGCTGGACCGTGACGTAGTGGCGGACCTCGCGGTCGTCCTCGACACAGAGGATGGTTTCGGTCCCACCGACGATCTTGCGATCGTCGTAGCCGGTCGGGCGCAGCGTGCTCGCCTCCGCCTTCGGCAGGTAGATCGTGAAGATGGTGCCGCGTCCTTCTTCGGAGGCGACCTTGATGCCGCCGCCGGACTGCTTGACGAATCCGAACACCATGCTGAGCCCGAGCCCCGTGCCTTTGCCGACCTCCTTGGTCGAGAAGAACGGATCGAAGATGCGTTCGAGAATGGCTTGCGGAATGCCGGTGCCGGTGTCGGCAATCTCGATCTCGACATAGTCGCCGGCATAGCCGGCACCGACCGCCAGGGCCTCGCGCACGCCGAACACGACGTTGCGCGTCGTCAGCGTCAGCCTGCCGCCGTCCAGCATGGCATCGCGGGCATTGATGGCGAGGTTGAGCAGCGCCGAGCTCAATTGCCCGCGGTCGGCGTAGGCCAGCCGGACATTGCCGCCCAGCTTCGTCACGATCTCGATCTTCTTGTCGAAGGTTGCGAGCAGCA
Source organism: Bradyrhizobium sp. CB1015 (assembly GCF_025200925.1). Classification (GTDB taxonomy): domain Bacteria; phylum Pseudomonadota; class Alphaproteobacteria; order Rhizobiales; family Xanthobacteraceae; genus Bradyrhizobium. The sequence continues at coordinate 2,750,994 of NZ_CP104174.1, forward strand.
GCTTGGCGAGCTCCTCGATGAGCTCGTTGACGTCGATCTCGGCCGGCTGCAGCGCCTGCTTGCGGGCAAAGGAGAGCAAGCTCGATGTCAGCGCGGCGCCGCGATCGGCGGCCTCGCTGATCAGCTTGGTGATGGTCGCAAGTGGCGGGTTGTCCTTGACGGCGTCGGCAAGGATCTCGATCGTGCCTGTTATCACCGTGAGCATGTTGTTGAATTCGTGCGCGATGCCGCCGGTGAGCTGCCCGACCGCCTCCATCTTCTGGGACTGGATCAGCTGCTCCTCGGCGGCGCGCTTCTGGGTGATGTCCCTGACGAAGGTGTTGATGATGGAGCGCTCTCCGATCCGCAACACCGCGCTGGACGCCTCGACCAGGATTTTGTCGCCGTTCCTGTCGACCAGCGTGACTTCGAACCGCATGCCGGCCGGCGCGGCGGACAATTCCGGAACGAGGCGCGCCATGCGTTGCCTGAAGCCGGCGCGCAGCGGCTCGGCGACGAGAAGATCGACGACATCGGCGCCGAGTGCCTCCTGCCGCGTCCATCCGGTCAGCGCTTCCGCCTGAAAGCTCCACTCCAGCACGGTGCCGCTCTCGTCGATCTGAATGAAGGCATCGAGCGCGGTCTTGATGACGGCTTGCATCATCTGCGCGTTGGCCTGCGCCTGCCCGGCCAGCAGCTCAGCGGTGCGTGTTTCCCGCGACGTCTCGATCGCACGGGTGCAGACAGCGGCGAGCAGCACCGCCACGGCGGCGCTGGCCAAGAGGGCGAGGAGCTGGGCCGTGCCGAATTCCGCACGGCCGATCGCCAGAGATGAGGCGAGGAAGGCTGCAGCAGTCACGATGGCCTGTGCGGCCAACGCGAGGGTCAGAAGCCTCCTGAGTTTCATGGTCTCACACCAAAGACGCCGGCCGCTCCGGCCGCCTCTCGAGCTGCGGGCATCATGTGAGCTACAGGCTAGGCGCGGCGGCGTCGAGGGGCAATTTCCGGTGGTGCGGGATGGGCCCGCCTCAACCCGCCGGCGAATCGGTCTGGCGCAGCGTCGTCACCCAGATCACGCGCGCCACCTGCTGGGTCGGGTTGTCGAACATGTGCGGCACGATGCTCGGAAAACGAAAGCTGTCGCCGGCTTCCAGCACATGGGCCTGGTTGTCGAGCCACAGCCGCAGGCTGCCCGAGAGGATGTAGCCCGCCTTCTCGCCGGTGTGCTGCAGGAAATCGGTGCCGGAGGAGGCGCCGGGGTTGAGGGTGAGCTCGTAGAGCTCGAGCTGGCCTTTGCCTTCCGGGGTCAGCGCTTCCTTGACGACGCCGCTGGCGGTGAGCCGCAGCAGCCGCCGGTTGGACTTGCGCACGATGTAGCGCTGCCCGTCGCCGGGATCGCTGCTCTCGAAGAAATAGGAGATGGGGACGTCGAGCGCGAGGCCGAGCAGGCGCAGCGTGCGGATCGAGGGCATCGCGCGTGCGCGTTCGAGCTGGCTGATCATGCCGGTCGACAGGCCGGTCTTGTTGGCGACGTCCTGGATCGAGAGGCCGGCACGCTGCCGCAGCAGCCGCACGGTTTCACCCAGGCGCTGGTCGACCGCATCGTCAGCTTCGATCGCCGAAGCGTCCTTGGTGCCATTGGTATCGCCGCGACCATCCATGTCGCTCTCCCATGCATCATCTCAGCCTCGAGCATCGCGCGTGGCTTCAGTCGGAGTGAAAAGCTGGCGCATTCTAGCAATGCGATTGACAGCTGTATTTAGTCGTGATGAACTTTTGCCAGAAAAATTTAGAAGCACTAAAGCCCACTCCTGTCCCCTTGCCGGGGTCTCGGGGGCGCGGGAGACGGTGCCGCGTGCGCAAACGGAGAGTGGGTCATGGCAGGCGACACCGGCAAGTTCGGCGTTGGGGCAGGGCATCTCGGCATTCCGAATCGCCGTCAATTCTTCCAGCTCGGCGCAGGCGCGGCGGCGGGATGGACGCTTTCGAGCAGCGCGTTTGCCCAGACCGAACGTCCGACCAATCCCCCGGACAAGCCGCGCGGACAGGTGATCGCGGCGCTGTCGCAGGAGCCGACCGTCTTTCATCCCCTGATGCCAGGTATCGAGGTCGATCAGGGCATCTGGTGGCAGGTGTTCTCGCCGCTCTGGTACATCGATCCCGACGGCAAGTTCGTCCCCGACCTCGCCCGCGAAGTCCCGACCATCGAAAATGGCGGCCTCTCGGCCGACGGCCTGACCTGGAAGATCAAGCTGCGCAATGACGTGAAGTGGCACGACGGCACGGCCTTCACGGCCGAGGACGTCAAGTTCTCGCTCGAGCTGATCAACAATCCCGATTTCCGCGTCCGCAACCGCGTCGGCCACAGCCTCGTCAAAGACATCAAGGTCGTCGCGCCCGACGAGATCCACTGGCGAATGGAGGCTCCCTATTCGCCCTACATGTCGATCCTCTCGCTCACCTTCATCGTGCCTAAGCACATCCTGGAGAAGGTGTCCGATCCGAATTCCTCGCCGTTTCACAACGCGCCCGTCGGGACCGGGCCGTTCCGCTGGGCCGAGCGCGTGCCGGGCGACCACATCCAGCTGAATGCCCATACCGGGTATCACGGCAAAGGACCTTACGTCGAACGCGTCGTCTTCAAATATATTCCGGACCTGACCGTTCTCTACACCCAGTTCCGCACCGGCCAGGTCGACTACACCGGCCTGCAGGGCATCCTGCCGAACTTCGTGCAGGAGGCGAAGACGCTGAAGGGTCGCAAGATCTTCGTTTCCTCGACGTCTTCGGTGGAGCACATCGCGCCCAATCTGGAATTCGGTCCCTTTGCCGATCGCACCGTGCGCGAGGCCCTCTATCTCGCCATCAACAAGCAGGCGATCATCGACGCGCTGAATTACGGCCTGCCGACGCCGACCGAGAGCTTCGTGCCGCAGCAGGCCTGGTCGTTCCAGCAAGGTCTGCCGCAGCACAAATACGATCCCGCCAAGGCCAACGCGCTGCTCGATGCCGCGGGGTGGACGCGCGGCTCCGGCGGCGTGCGCGAGAAGGGCGGCGTCAAGCTCGAATTCACCAATTCGACGACGTCGGGCAATGCGGTGCGCGAGCAGACCCAGCAGCTCCTGATCCAGGACTGGCGCGCGATCGGCGCTGCGATGCGCGTCAACAACATGCCGGCGGCGGTGATCTGGGGCGAGTTCTGGCAGCAGTCGAAGTTCAACTCCGTGCTCGTGTCCGTGAACTTCATGCTCGGCAGTGACCCCGACGTGACGCCGCGCTTCGGCTCGGGTGCCATTCCCGCCAAAGGCGGCCGCGGCTTCAACACCTATCAGTACAGAAGCCCGGAGGCGGATCGTCTGCTCGCCGAAGGCGCGAAGCAGTTCGAACTCACCCAGCGCAAGACCACTTATGGTGACCTGCAGAAGCTGATCCGCAACGACCTTGCGATCCTGCCGCTGTTCCAGGGCTTCATCGCCGAGGGCGTGAAGGAAGGGCTGCAAGGCTTCCGTCCCAACATCAACACTTCCATCAATTGCTGGAATATCCGCGAATGGTATTGGGCCTGATGTCTCGGGCTGGTCGGATCGCCTGAGATGGCCCGTTACGTCGTCAACCGCCTGGCACAGGCGATCATGCTGCTGGTGATCGTCTCGGGAATCGGCTTTGCCATCCTGCATCTGGCGCCCGGCGGTCCGCTCTCTCAGTTCGCGGTGTCCGCACAGATGACGCAGGAGGATCTCGACCGCGTCACCAGGCAGCTCGGCCTCGATCGGCCGCTGCCGATCCAATATCTCGACTGGTTCGGCCGCATGGTGCGGGGTGATTGGGGCAAGTCGTATCGCGACGGCGAGGCGGTGCTGTCGGTGATCTCCTCGCATCTCGGCGCCACACTGGAGCTGATGGCGACGGCGACCATCATCGCGGTGCTGCTCGGCTGCTGGATCGGCATCCTTGGCGCACTGCGCCGCTATTCGTTGTTCGATACGCTTGCCACCGTCGGCGCCATGATCGCGCTGTCGATCCCGACCTTCTGGTTCGGTCTCGTCACCATCTACGTGTTCTCGGTCAAGCTCGGCTGGCTGCCGGCGGGCAACCGGCACACCATTGGCGACGGCTCTTTCCTCGACCTGCTGCATCATCTGATCGCGCCGGCCGTGGTGCTGGCGCTGGTCGAGACCGCGATGTGGGGCCGCTTCATGCGCTCCTCGATGCTCGAGGTGATCAACCAGGACTACATCCGCACCGCGCGCGCCAAGGGTATGCCGGAATGGCGCATCCTCACGGTGCACGCACTGCGCAATGCGTTGCTGCCGATGATCACGGTCGCGGGCCTGCAGTTTCCGACGCTGCTCGGCGGTGCGCTGGTGGCGGAAACCGTGTTCACCTGGCCGGGCATGGGCCGCCTGTTCCTCGATTCCATCGGCTATCGCGATTATCCCGTGGTGATGGGCATCCTGATGTTCTCGACGACGATGGTGCTGATCGGCTCGCTGCTCGCCGACATCCTCTATGCGGTCGTCGATCCGCGCATCCGGGTGGGCTGAAGCGATGGCGACCGCAGCTCTCTCCAACGTTCAGCTCGCGCCCGGCGAGGCCGCGTGGCGGCGCTTCCGCCGGCATCGGCTGGCGCTCGCGGGCGCGTTGATCATCCTGGTGCTCGTGCTCGGCTCGGCCTTCGGTCCCTACCTGCTCCCGTTCGACGACACCTATATCGACATCATGAAGCGGTTCGCGCCGCCGCTCTCCGGAGCGCACATCCTCGGCACCGACGAGCTCGGCCGCGACGTGCTGGCGCGGCTGTTGATGGGCGGCCGGGTCTCGCTCTCGATCGGCATCGTCGCGATGGTGATCGCGATGGCGGTCGGCATCGTCGTCGGCGCTTTCGCCGGCTTTTATGGCGGCGCGGTCGGTGCAGTCCTCATGCGGCTTGTCGATGCCGTCTTGTGCTTTCCGACCATCTTCCTGCTGCTGGCGCTCGCAGCGCTCACCGAGCCCGGCCTCGTCACGACCACCGTGCTGATCGCCGCCACCGCCTGGATGGCGGTCGCGCGCGTCGTCGAGGCCCAGGTGCGCTCGTTGCGTGAGCGGGAATTCGCGGTCGCCGCGCTCGCCTTCGGCTCCTCGAACCTGCGCATCATGTTCCGCGAGCTCGTGCCCAACGCGATCGCGCCGATCGTCGTTGCCGCGACGCTCAACGTCGCCAAGGCGATCCTGCTCGAATCCTATGTCAGCTATCTCGGCTACGGCATCCAGCCGCCGGCGGCGAGCTGGGGCAACATGCTCAACAATGCGCAGATCTATCTGACCAGCGCGCCCTGGCTCGCGATCGCGCCGGGCGTCGCCATCACGCTGGCGGTGACCAGCTTCAACTTTCTCGGTGACGGCCTGCGCGACGCGCTCGATCCGCGCATGAACATCCCCTGACGCGCAAGACCTCGAACTGAACTCCAGGAGTGCCCATGTCCCCGCCGCTCAACCGTATCAACAGCGATGAACGCCTGCCGCAGCAGGTGGACGTCGTCGTCATCGGCGGCGGCGTCATCGGCGTCTCGGCGGCCTATCATCTGGCGAAAAAGGGCCACTCCGTGGCCCTCGTCGAAAAGGGCCATGTCGGCGGCGAGCAGTCGAGCCGCAATTGGGGCTGGTGCCGCCAGCAGGGCCGCGCCCGCGAGGAGATCCCGCTCGCGCGCGAGGCGCTGCGGTTGTGGGAGGACATGCAGAACGACGCCGGCGTCGATGCCGGCTTTCGCCGCACCGGCGTGTTGTTCTTGACCAAGAGCAAGGATGAGCTCGCAAGCTGGGAGCGCTGGGCCGCGGTCGCGCGCGAGCAGCAGGTCCACTCCACCGTCTTGACGCCGGCCGAGGTCGCCGAGCGCATGCCCGGCAATGCCGACACATGGGTCGGCGGCCTGCACACGCCGAGCGATGGCCGTGCCGAGCCGTCGATGGCCGTCCCTGCGCTCGCCACCGCCGCACGCAAGCACGGCGTCACCATCCACCAGGGCTGCGCCGCACGTGGGCTGGAGACGATAGGCGGGCGCGTCAGCGCGGTCGTCACCGAGAAGGGCACCATCCGCGCGCAATCGGTGCTGCTGGCGGGCGGCGCGTGGTCGTCGCTGTTCTGCCGCCGCCACGGCATCGAGCTGCCGATCGGCCTCGTCAACGCCACCGCGTGCCGGACCACGCCGGGACCGGAGATCACCTCCGGCGCGCTCGGCACCGATTTCTACTGCATCCGCCGCCGCCTCGACGGCGGCTTCACGCTGGCGCTGCGCAACCGCGGCACGGTCGAGCTGTCGCCCGATCTGCTGCGCTACGCCTGGACGTTCTGGCCGACCTATCTGCATCGCCGCAACGGATTGAAGATGTCGTTCGGCAAGACGTTCTTCGACCAGCTCATGCGCGGCACCAGCTGGAGTTTCGACAAGCCGTCGCCGTTCGAGGCCGAGCGCGTGCGCGATCCCGCGCCGGACATGTCGCTGGTCAACTCGGCGCTGGCGGCGCTGATCAAGTCGAATCCGGAATTGAAGGACATCGAGATCGCAGAAGCCTGGGGCGGCACCATCGACTGCACGCCCGATACCATTCCGGTGATCTCGCCGGTCGATGCGCTGCCGGGATTCTACCTCGCGACCGGCTTCTCCGGCCACGGCTTCGGCATCGGTCCCGCCGCCGGCAAGCTCGCCGCCGACCTCGTGACGGGCGCGACGCCGCTGGTCGATCCCGCCGCCTACAGCCATAAGCGCATGATCGACGGCCGTCGGCTCGCGCCGGTCAGCCCGTTCTGAGGCGGGCATGACGGTTCTCTACAAGGCCAACATGGGTCGCGGCGCCGAGTGGGCGCGCTTCTTCGCGGAGCGTGCGCCCGACGTGCCGTTCCGACTCTGGCCCGACATCGGCGACCCCGCCGCGGTGCGTTATCTCGTGACCTGGGTGCCGCCGGATGACATCGCGACGACCTTTCCCAATCTCGAGCTGGTCTTCTCGGTGGGCGCGGGTGTCGATCAGTTCGACACCACGAAGGTTCCCGAGCACATCCCGCTGGTCCGCATGCTGGAGCCCGGCATCGCCGAGACCATGGTCGAATACGTCACCATGGCCGTGCTCGCCCTGCATCGCGATCTCCTCGATTTCATCAGCCAGCAGAAGCAGCAGGTCTGGCGCGAGATCCGGATCACGCCGGCCAGGCGCCGGCGCGTCGGCGTGATGGGGCTCGGCCAGCTCGGCCAGGCGGTGCTGGAACGGCTCAAGACGTTCGGCTTCCCGCTCTCGGGGTGGAATCGGTCGCCGCGCAAGATCGAAGGCGTCGCCTGTTACGCGGGCGCCGACGCCTTGCCGAAATTTCTGGCGCAGGCCGACATTCTCGTCTGCCTGCTGCCGCTGACGGATCAGACGCGTGGCATTCTCAATGCCGAGCTGTTCGCGCGCCTGCCGCGCGGGGCAGGGCTCGTCAATGTCGGGCGCGGCCCGCATCTCGTCGAGGCCGACTTCCTCGCGGCCCTCGACAACGGCGCGCTGTCCGGTGCGGTGCTCGACGTCACCGATCCCGAGCCGCTGCCTGCAGGCCACCCGTTCTGGAGCCATCCGCGCATCCTGCTGACGCCGCACAATGCCAGCATGACAACGCCCGATACGGCGGTCGATTTCGTGCTCGACGTCATCGCGCGGCATCGCCGCGGCGAGGAGCTGCCGGGACTGGTCGATCGTAGACGGGGCTATTAGAGCGATCGCATGAGCATCGGTACAAAAAGATCTGATCAGGCCGTTGCCAACGCACAGGCTCCCGTACTCTCCGTCGCCGGCCTCACCACCTCCTTCATGCTCGAGCGGCAATGGATTCCCGTCGTTCGCAACGTCTCGTTCGACATCGCGGCCCGCGAGACCGTCGCGATCGTCGGCGAGTCCGGTTCGGGCAAGAGCGTGACCGCGCTGTCGATCATGCGGCTCGTTCCGAACGAGATCGGTCGCGTCGAGGGCCGGGTCATGCTGGCGGGGCGCGATCTGCTCGCGCTGCCCGAGGCTGATATGAAGGATATCCGCGGCAATGACGTCGCCATGATCTTCCAGGAGCCGATGACGAGCCTCAATCCGGTGCTCACCATCGGCTTCCAGATCGCGGAAGCGCTGATCCAGCATCGCGGCCTGTCGCGCGCGGAGGCGGAGGCGGAGACCATCCGCCTGCTCGATCGCGTCCGCATCCCTGCGGCGGCATCGCGTTTCCACGAGCATCCGCATCGCTTCTCCGGCGGCATGCGCCAGCGCGTGATGATCGCGATGGCGCTGGCTTGCAAGCCGAAGCTCCTGATCGCGGACGAGCCGACCACCGCGCTCGACGTCACCATCCAGGCGCAGATCCTGGAGCTGCTCAAAGAGCTTCAACAGGAAGAGGGGATGTCGATCCTCTTCATCACCCACGATATGGGTGTGGTCGCCGAGATCGCGGACCGCACCGTGGTGATGTATGGCGGGCAGGCGGTGGAGACCGATGCCACCGCGCGCATTTTCGCCGCGCCCGCACATCCCTATACGCGCGCGCTGCTCTCGGCCGTGCCGCGCCTCGGCTCGATGGACGGGCGGACGCGGCCGATGCGTTTTCCGATCGTCGACAAGGTGACCGGGACTTCGGACGAGCCATCCGAGACGCCCGATACGGTCTCACCCGCCGAGCGGCCTTTGCTCGAAGTCTCGAACCTCACCACGCGCTTTCCGATCCGCTCGGGCCTGTTCGGCAAGGTCTCCGGCCGCGTCCATGCGGTCGAGAACGTCTCCTTCACCTTGCGCGCCGGCGAGACACTGGCCCTGGTCGGCGAATCCGGCTGCGGCAAGTCGACCACCGGCCGCTCCATCCTGAAGCTGACGGAGCCGGACGGCGGTACGGTCCTGATCGACGGCCAGGATGTGCTGGCCATGAACGGCCGGGCTTTGCGCGATGTGCGCAAGCACATGCAGATCGTGTTTCAGGATCCGTTCGCGAGCCTCAATCCGCGCATGTCGGTGGGAACGGCGATCGCTGCGCCCTTGCTTGCCAACGGACTCGCGACGGCGTCGCAGGCGCGCGACAAGGTTGCCGACCTGCTCGTCCGCGTCGGCCTCTCCGCCGACATGGCCGCGCGCTTCCCGCATGAATTCTCCGGCGGTCAACGCCAGCGCATCTGCATCGCGCGCGCGCTCGCGCTCGGGCCGAAGCTGATCGTCGCCGACGAAGCGGTCTCCGCGCTCGATGTTTCGGTGAAGGCGCAGGTCGTCAACCTGATGCTCGACCTGCAGGCCAGCATGGGCCTCGCCTATCTCTTCATTTCCCACGACATCGCCGTGGTCGAGCGCATCAGCCACCGCGTCGCCGTGATGTATCTCGGCGAGATCGTCGAGATCGGCCCGCGTGCGTCGGTGTTCGGCAACCCCCGGCATCCCTACACCAAGAAGCTGATGGCTGCCGTGCCGGTGCCCGACCCGTCGCGCCGCGGCACGCGGCGCCAGGCCTCCAATGACGAGATCAGAAGCCCGGTCCGCGTGCCGGAATATCAGCCGCCGGTGCGGCAATATCGCGAAGTGTCGCCCGGCCATGTGGTGCAGGCATGGGGCGAGGAATGGTCGGCATGACACTGCGAGCTTCACGAAACCAGGCGTGGATCTTTGATTTCGGCCAGACGTGATCAGCTTTGCTGACCAACCGCGCGTTGCAGATCCAGCGTGTTCGCCGTCCGGTTATCGCGACAATGCAGACGCGTCCTCCGGAAATTGTGACTGAATAGAGCGACAGGGAGGAGCAATGTGTGAACCGCTTCATACGCGATCGCTCTCTTCCTGAATTACCACTCTCGCAACGAAAATTGCCGCACCCGGCTCGTTTCAAACGCGGGTGAGAGGCAATGCCTGCGCAGCCGCATGCTCGCAGCTTTGGATTGGTTCCGTCTCGCTCACGAGCAAAGCCAGTCCCATCACTCAGCAAAGATTCTTCAGAAATTGGAATGAAAGGGCATCGCGCAACTCACGCAGCTTCTGTTCGGGGTCGGCCGGTAGGCTGCTACTTACTCAGAAGGAGCTCCTATGAAGATAAGCAGCGCAATTTCCAGCGCCTTCTCTGCAACAAGGCGCGTCGGCAATCTCCGGATCGCCCGTTCCAGTCTGATCAAATCGGCCCATCTTCTTGAAAGAATCGGGCTGGCCGCGGTTGGAGCCTCTGGCGGCCTCTATGTTGGTGCGACCCTGTTACGTCAGAAGGCCGGACTGTTTGAAAGCGGCTGGGTCGTCCTGATAACGATGCTCTACGGAGCTCTTGGCTATTACGTGGGGATTGATTTGTCCGGCAATGTCGCACGGAGGTCGACATCGAGCATCTCGGAAGAATGGAACGGTTCCGAGCCGGTGGAGATCATGAGTGCGGCCGGAACGTTCGGCGCGGCAATCGCTGCAACTCTGTCCGTCAGCATCCTTGTCCTTGATCAAAATCTGCCCAACGGCCTGATCGGCTTTGTTGCCGGCTGCTGGGTGGTTGGTTCTTCGCTCCAGGTTGCGGCGGGCACGATGGCTCGCAGTTATGAAGCGCCTATCGGCGAGCAGTGAAGGAAGCTGCGGTCGTGGAAAACATCCGCTCGGCACAAGCCGTGTTGTTGGTTTCGGTTCTGGTTCGAAACGACCGCCACGACTCATCGCAACCTCTGCCGTCCAATGCTGCGTGCCAACGATGTTTGGTAGCAAAGCCGTTCGCATCGAGCAGCGTCACTGCTTGAAAAGCGATATCGGTATTGAGAAACCTAAGTTATCGCGCAACAAACAAGACGTGCCATCATTATGTTGTTGGTATATTGTCGCCGCGCGCCGTGGTCCAGATTCTGCTAAATGCCGACCACATGATCGGTGGAGCCAATGCAGATTGCGGAGTGGCTCGATAAGCTGGGGCTTGCGCAATACGCCGAGCGCTTTGCCCAAAATGGGATCGACATAGGCGTCCTTCCCGAACTGATGGACGAGGACTTCGAGAAGCTCGGAGTCCTGCTCGGCCATCGCCGCAAAATGCTGCGTGCTATCGCTGACCTCGATCCGGCCGCGTTGATCGCATCGCCCGTTCCTCCTCAGGACGCCGAGCGGCGTCACCTCACCGTCATGTTTTGCGATCTGGTCGGCTCGACTGCGCTCTCGGCGCGTCTCGATCCCGAGGATATGTGGGAGGTGATCCGGGCCTATCGCGCTGCCTGCGCGAGCGTGGTTGCTGCTTATGATGGCAGGATAGCCAGATTCGTCGGTGACGGAATACTCGTCTATTTCGGCTATCCGCGCGCCCACGAAGATGATGCCGAGCGCGCGGTCCGCGCCGGCCTCGACATGATCTCCGCGATACGCCAGCTCAAGACAGGGACCGACGAACGAGCTGAACTGCGGATCGCAATTGCGACCGGACTTGTGGTGGTCGGCGACCTCATCAGCGGAGATGCGTCGGAGGAGCACGCAACCATCGGCGACACACCAAACCTCGCGGCCCGGCTCCAGAGCCTGGCGGAGCCGGGGGTCGTCGTCGTTGCTTCATCGACGCGCCGGTTGCTTGGCGATCTCTTCTCCCTGCGCAATCTCGGTCGCCGTGAGGTCAAGGGAATGGCAGACCCCATCGCAGTCTGGGCGGTGGAAGGAGCGACCGCATCCGAGAGTCGCTTCGAGGCAGTCCGTGCCGCGCGCTCGATCGGCTTTGTCGGACGCAAGAACGAGATCGAGTTCATCCTCTCGCGCCAGCGGGAGGCATGGCAGGGCCGGGGCCAGATCGTGTTGATTTCCGGCGAGGCGGGCATTGGCAAGTCGCGTATTGTGGCAACGCTGTCCGAAAGCCCCTCGTTGGGGACGCACCGCCGCGTGCGATATCAGTGTTCGCCTTACCACACCAACAGCGCGCTTCATCCCTTTGTCGCGCAGCTCGAGCGCGCCGCCGGAATTCGCTCGCACGACACGCCGGATCAAAAGCTCGACAAGCTCGAGGCAATGCTGGCAATAGGAACCCAGCAGGTCGCCCGGGCAACACCGCTCATTGCGGCTCTGCTTTCGATTCCCACCGGCGACCATTGCCCGCCCCTCGGCTTGAGCCCGGCGCAGCAGCGGCGGCAGACATTTGCCGTCCTTCTCGATCAGCTTGAGGGACTGGCGCGAGACCAGCCGCTGCTGATCATCTGCGAGGATATGCATTGGGCCGATGCCACGACACTTGAACTGTTCGATCTCGCGGTCGATCGGATCAGAGGACTGCCGATACTCGTGCTCCTGACGTCCCGGCCGGAGTTCGAGCCCTCCTGGTCGGGCCTTGCCAACGTCAGTCTGTTGCGGCTCGACCGGCTCGATCGGCAGGACACGCGCGCGCTCGTCGAGCAGATCGTCGTCGGTCGCCAGCTGCCACGCGAGATGATGGAGCAGATCATCGACAAGACCGATGGCATTCCGTTATTCGTCGAGGAATTGACCAAGATGGTGCTGGAATCCGGGCTGCTCGTCGAGGATGCCGGGCGCTACCGCCTGAATAGTCCGCTGCCGCCGCTTGCCATCCCTGCGACGCTGCAGGATTCGCTGATGGCGCGGCTCGATCGGCTCGCTCCGGTCAAGGAGGTGGCGCAGATAGGCGCCGCCATTGGCCGCGACTTCTCGTACGCGCTGCTGAAAACCGTGGGGGGACGCGACGATCTGACGCTGGGCGCGGCGCTGGCACAACTCGAAGAGGCCGAACTGCTGCTGCGTCGTGGGACGCCGCCCGAAGCAAATTACAGTTTCAAGCACGCCCTTGTTCAGGAAGCGGCCTACGAGAGTCTGCTCAAGAGCAAACGGCAGGTGCTTCACACACGAATTGGCGATGTCCTGCGCGAGAAGTTTCCAGTCGTCGCCGAGACCGAGCCGGAAGTTCTCGCGCACCACTTCACCGAGGCGGGGCTGAACGAGATCGCGCTCGAGTGGTGGCGCAAGGCGGGCCAGCAGGCGTTGAAACGCTCGGCCTATTCCGAGGCGATCGCGCATCTCGGCAAGGCCATTGCGATCGCCGATCAATTGCCTGACGAGCCCCGCCGGATGATGAGCAGGCTGCATCTTCAAATCGCATATGGCCGTGCCTTGCGGGGCAGCCTCGGCCACAGCGCTCCGGAAACGGTCGCCGCATGGACGCGCGCGCGCCAATTCGCGGCCGGTATCGATGATCCCGTTGAACTTGCGCCGGTCCATTCCGGCCTCTTCAATGCCTGCCTGACGCACGGCGAACTTGCTCCGATGCGGGAGCTGGCGGATGCCATCAGGAGCGCCGCTGAGCGACGGCCAGACTCGCCGGTGGCCGCCGTCGTGGCCCATTGGACTGGCGGCGTGACCTGCTGGTTCGCCGGCGAGTATTTGAACGCGCGTACGCATCTTGAGCGGGCGCTGGCAATCTATCGGGCCGAACCGGATCCCGCGACCTTCAGGCCTTCGGCGCTGGATCTCCCGTTCGTGATCATGCGATTTCTCGCCCTGGTGCTCTGGCCGCTCGGCGGCATCGCTCGTGCGCGCAAGCTCGCCGCGGAAGCGGTGGGTACTCCGGGAGAAAAACGGGCGCTGTCCCAGGCCAATGCGCTGGTTCATCGCGCTGTGTTCGACGGAGTGTGCGGGGGCATGTTGCAGCAGACAGAGACGATCCTGGCGCTCGGTCTCGCACGCGACCATACGATGCCGCTGTACGTGGCCGCCGGCACCTACCTGAACGGCCTCGCCAAGTGGCGTGCCGGCGACCGAATGGCCGGACTGGCGGACATGCGTCACGGCTGGACCTTCCTGCACGAGAACGATTGCTACCTCTGCGAACCGTTCTGGGGGATGCATGTCGCCCTGGCGATGGCAGATGCAGGCGAAGTCGAGACCGGGCTGGAAATCCTGGACGAATTGATCGTCGGGACGGGACAATCCGGCCAGCATTGGCTTGACGCCGAGCTGCACCGTGTCCGCGGTAAGCTCTTATCGCGCCATGACCCCTCGGACGAATCCAGGGCCGAAGACGCCCTCAAGCGAGCGCTGGACATCGCACAACATCAGCAGACCAAGACCTTCGAGCTGCGCAGCGCCCTTGAACTTGCACGCCTGTACAAGACAAATGGCCGGGCGGGTGCGGCATCCGAAGTGCTCGCGCCCGTGCTCGCTGAATTCGAGGCGGAGCATGGTCTTCCCGAATTCGCGCAAGCGAAAGAGCTGCTTAGGAATGGGCGTTAGCCGCGCCGCCATTCGATCGGTACAAGCGCCGCGCCGACTTCAAGCCAGAATAGGTCGGCATCTTGTTCTCGATTCCGGAGCAGTAGTTCTCCGGTTTTGACACGTCTTAACCTGCTGTGGTGAAAGCTAGATATGCTTCTCGTGGTTGCGAGGGGGAGTCTGCTGCGGCGGCGAATCGCGATTTTCGGCCAGCAGCAATGTTGTCGGATTGCTCATTGCCTCAAGGCGCAGGCTTCATGCCAACGCCTGGGCTGTGCGGCGATTGGCTTGCCTTCGCAGGGGCAGGCGGAGCGACCAAAGCCCATTTGGAGATCCAGTCGTGGTTCGCTTGCATGTCGAACGTTTCATTCGCAGCCGGATCGCTCGGCGGTCCCTGGCACTCGGGATCATCGCTCTCAGCGGATGGGCCTTGTTGCCGTATGTGACCTACCGAATCGCCCCCTCCGCCTATGTCAATGCCGAGCTCATGCGGGTGACTGCGCCGATGGCGGGTCAGCTCTCGTCAGATCTTCCACGCAAGGGTGAATATTTCGAGCACACCCGGATGGTGCCGCTGGTCGAGGCGCGTTCGCCGGATCGCCGGCACCTCATGGACCTTGATCAGCAGCTGGCCATGTCCACCAAACGCGCCGAGCTTGCACGCCGGCAACTCGAGGAAATCGCCGAGCTCGATCGCAAGCTCCGTGAGCGAAGCGAGGACTATCGTTCGGGGATGGTAGCGCGCCTGAGCCACGAGATAGGTGAAACGGAAGTTGAAAGAGGCGGCTGTCTCGCTGAGGCGCGGCAGCGCAACGATGTCGCGGGCCGCATGGAGAGGCTCGTGAAGCTCGGCATTAGTTCGCAGATCCGCTCCGGTGAGGCCCAGGCCTCGCAGGAGGCAACCGCAACGCGGTGTCAGATGGCCGAGGAACGCCTGCGGCGCCTCAAGACGGAATTGGGGGCGGCCGGCAAGGGCATTTATCTTCGTGGCGATGCCAACGACGTGCCCTATTCTCAGCAGCAGCGCGAGCGGCTTGTCCTCCGCCGCCAGGAGCTCGAGACAGACCTGTTGCAGAACAGCTCACGTGCCGCGCAGTTGGCCGCGGAAATTGCAGAGGAACGCACTCGACTTGATCGTCTCGATCACTACGATCTGTCCTTGCCCGCAGCCCATGTGGTCTGGTCGGTCGCGGCCAGCCCGGGCTCGATGGTCACGGAAGGGCAGTCGGTGTTCGATTTCGCAGATTGCAAACGCCGGTTTATCGTCGTTGAACTACCCGAGCGCGATTTCGAGAAGATCAAGGCCGGAGATGCGGCAACCGTCCGCCTGATTGGGAGTCGCGAATGGAAGAGCGGCCAGATCCGGCAGGTCCGCGGATCGGCCGCGTACGGCGATGATCGGCTGCTTGCGGCTAGGGTGCCGCGGCCTGATCCGGGCAACATTACCATTGAGATATCGCTTCCGCCCAATGAGACGTCGGCCGACCGCAATGGCTCCTGCGATATCGGACGGTTGGCCGAGGTGCGCTTCGAGCGCAGAGCCGACGGCCTGCTACGATTGGTCAGCTCGAAGTTGAAATGGCTGACCGCTCGCCTGGAACTCGACCAATCGCCCCTGTGAGCGAGATGTTCCATGCAAGCCATGACTCTGCCTCTCTCTCTCAGCTGTTCGCGCCGATGCTGGGCATCTTTGCTGCGATGTATCTGTTGGCGCCGACCTTCCCAGTCGCGCGCCCTTGGGCGCGTCTTGCGGTCTTTGCCGTGGTTTGGCTTGTGGTGGCCCGCTATCTCGAATGGCGTATTTTCACCACCGTGCTGCCGGCAAGCGGGACCTGGTATCAGGTCGGCTGGATCTGGTTCTGTCTGTTCGTCGAGCTTCTGACTTTCACAGATCAGTTCATTCTCTATCTGACGTTCCTTCGCAGGACCGATCGCCGAAGCGAAGCAGATCAGCACGAGCATCGGCTTCGCAGCCTGCCGGATGATGAGCTGCCCTCGGTCGACGTCTTTATTCCGACCTATGACGAGCCATTCGAGGTGCTGGAAAAGACGATCACCGGTGCGCTGTGCCTGGACTATCCGAACCTTCAGGTCTGGGTCTTGGATGATGGTCGCAGGCCTTGGCTCAGGGCACTCTGCACGCAAAAGGGCGCCGGCTATCTCACGCGCGCCGACAATTTGAATGCCAAGGCCGGCAATATCAATCATGCCCTGACCAAGACGAGTGGCGAGTTCTTCGCGATCTTTGATGCGGATTTCGTGCCGCAGCGCAATTTCCTGATGCGCACGATGGGCTTCTTCGCTGATCCAAAGGTCGGAATCGTTCAGATCCCGCACGTCTTCTACAATGAGGACCCGATGCAGGCGAATCTCGGCCTGCACAGGGGACTGCCGGACGAACAACGGTTCTTCTTCGATTCCATCATGCCCGCGCGCGACGGCTGGGATGGTGCTTTTTGTTGTGGTTCCAACTCCGTCACGCGTCGCGCAGCACTCCGCGCGGTAGGCGATGCCTTGCCGACCCAGTCCATTACGGAAGACATCCTGCTGACGCTCGTCCTGCTGCGCAAGGGATACGTCACCCGCTATCTCTGCGAACCGCTGGCGATTGGACTGGCGCCGGAAAGCCTTGATGCCTTTTTCGTGCAGCGGCAACGCTGGGCGCGTGGCGCGATCCAGACGCTGTACCTCGCCGCCGGCCCGCTCGGCCCCGGACTGGGCTTGATGCATCGGCTCCTCTTCTTTCCGACGCATTGGCTCTCATTGGGCTTGCGGGCGCTCATGGTCGTGGTGGTTCCGATCGTGTTCATGTGGACCGGCTTGGCGCCTGTCGTCGATGTCACCCCCGAATCGGTGTTCTACTACTTGTTCCCCGCGATCCTGGCGCTCAACGGCGGCATCTCCTGGTTCGCGCCGCACGTGCATTTTCCGCTCGCCGCTCAGGTGTCGGCGACGATCCAGAGCTTCAAGATATTGCCGACGGTGCTGGGGACTCTCGTCAAGCCGGCGGGACATGCGTTCAGGGTGACGCCGAAGGGCGCTGCCGCGCGGCGCGCAAGTTACGCTGCGGAGATATTCTGGCCGTCGGCGGTCCTGATGGCGTTGACGGTTGTCGGTGTGGTTCTGAACACGATCCCGGAATGGCGCATCATCGATCATCCGGCGGCTCTACCGATGGTCGCCTTCTGGTCGGTCGTGAACATCGTCGTGCTTTTCTTCGTCTGCATGACCTCGCTGCAGGCGCGGATGGGACGTACCGAGGAGCGTTTCGACATCGACGAAACTATCTTGATCCAGACCGGGACCGGCGAGCAGCTTTCTGGACGCGTAAGCAACATCTCCCTCTCTGGCGCCGGCGTTCTGCTTGGCTCCGGCATTGACTGTCCTCGCGCCGGAGAGCCGCTGCGCGTGCACATCATGCAGGTGGGATGGGTAGATGCGGTGATTGCGCAACAAAGGGGCCGGCTCATCGGGGTGCAGTTCAAATTGCCGCAGTCGCTTGAACGAGACCTGCTGATCCGAAAGCTCTTTACCGTCGCCCGTCTGAAGCGGAACGGTGCCATCGCGTGCTCGGTGAATAGGGCGATGCTCAAGAACATCTGGTCGATGGCCGCGCCGTTGCCCCACATTGTTGCAGGCGGCGCGAAGCCCGCGTCGGTCTCGCCGACCGAGCGTCTGCCGGCAGAGAGCATGGTCATTCGGCCTCAACCGCGGACAGACGATTTTGCACATCTTGCCGGGGCTCGAAGCCTGCATCCGACGAGTTTCACTGAACCTGGCTTTGGCCGAGTGGCCGGCACAGTGCTCGAGGCCGTCGCGCCGAGTTGATTGCTGTGTTGTCCTTCTCGTCGGACCAGTCCATGGGCTGTCGATCGACGGTCAAGCCGCTCATCGATGCCGTCAGTCTCCTTCCGGCGTTCTGCCAAAAAATCACAGCCGGAACGCGCAACCACCCTTTAGCCCAGGGCGTTTACCGGCGTTGAGGGTGCAGGGAGCATCTCTTGATCGATCACCGCAGCGATCTTCGGAAAGGGCGTCTGACGCTCTGGGCCTCCGCATTCGTGGCGGTCGCTTGCTTGGCGATTGTCGCGCTCAGCGGCTGGCGGGAGTGGTCCTCGCGACAGACGCTGCTGAAGGGCTCCGAAACAGACATGGCCAATCTGGCCCGGTCGGTGACGCAACACGCGGACGATACGTTCGAACTCGCGGACACCGTTCTCAATGTGTTGGTCGGCCAACTCGAACTCGAGGGAAGCAGCCCGGCCGCGATCGCCAAGATTCAGACCTTTCTTTCCCGGCGCAAAGCCGCGAACCGGATTCGCGCTGTGTTCGTCTATGACGAGACCGGCCGCTGGCTCGCGACCAGCGAGCCCGTGGATTTCGCCGGCCTCAACAACAGCGACCGCGAGTATTTCCAGCATCATCGCGCCGTGGCTGAGCGAGGAACCTTCATTGGGGGTCCAGTGAGGAGCAGGTCGGGGGGCCAATGGATCATCACAGCGTCAAGGCGCTTCGATCATCCTGACGGCAGTTTTGCCGGAGTGGCTCTTACCACGATCGATGTCGACTATTTTTTACAATTCTATCGCGGATTCGACGTTGGCCAGAATGGCTCAATTGCACTGGCGACCGCGAAAGGCGTTGTCCTCGCGCGTAGCCCGGACAACGGATATACGGGCCGCGATCTGTCGAATGCACCGCTTTTTAGGAATTTCCGCGAGCGGCCAGCTGCGGACGTTTACTACTTCACGTCGCCTCTCGACGGCGTTCGGCGTCTGAGTTTTTATCAACTCAGCAGTCGCTACCCTGTTGTCGTGGTTGCGACGGAATCGGAAGACGACGTCTTGGCCCCCTGGCGCAGAGCGGCGCTGACGCGCGTAGCTGCGGTGCTGGGACTGATAGGAGGGCTCGCTATTGCGGGGGTTTTGCTGGTGCGCCAGTTGCACATGCGGCAGAAGATGGCGGCTGCTCTGATCGCCAAGGAGGCGGATTTTCGTCTCCTCGCGGAGCAGTCGGGAGACATGGTCATGCGCATAGCGGTCGATGGACGGATTCTCTATACGTCGCCGTCCAGCGCGCGAGTCCTCGGCTGGGCTCCGAACGAATTGGTGGATACGTCGGCCCTCGCCGGCATAAATCCGGCGGATCTGGCGCGGGTTGAGGAGACGATCTCCGCGTTGATGAACGGCGAAGCCGAGGAGGCAAGAATCACTTATCGCACTCGGCATCGCGAGAAAGGCGAGGTCTGGATCGAAACCGCGCTGCGCGTCGCCAGGAGTGCGCAGAGTGGAGACATCGACGGCGTGGTGGCGATCTCGCGCGACATGACCGAACGTAAGGACCTGGAACATAAGCTGGCGGCTCTCGCCAGTTCGGATGGCCTGACGGCCTTGGCAAACCGCAGACACTTCGACGAGCGGCTAGAAGCGGAATGGGACCGGGCCAGGCGCGAAGGAACGCCTCTGTCACTTTTGCTGATGGATGTCGATCATTTCAAGAGTTTCAATGATCAGTACGGGCATCAGGCGGGCGATGCATGTCTCCGCTCGGTCGCCGGGGTCCTGGCGGAGCAGGCCAGGCGGCCGGCAGACTTGGCCGCTCGGTATGGTGGTGAGGAATTCGCCTTGCTGCTGCCAAATACCGACACGGGAGGGTGCGAGCAGGTCGGCGAGCGAATCCGGCAAGCGATTCAAGACCTCGGCATCCTGCACGCGCTCAATCCGCCATCCAAGCAGGTCACCCTCAGTATTGGTGGCGCCACACATATGTCGTTCGGCGATAAGGCTGATTGCACGTCGTTGATAGCGGCTGCGGACAAGGCGCTCTACGCCGCCAAGGAGAGCGGGCGCAACCGCCTTGTGATGTCAGGGCAAGTCATCGCGTGGCCCAGCGCGATACGAGCTTGAAGAGCAGCTCTAAAGCGCGATGCGATTAGGATGAATCGTCATCGCGCTTTAGGTTGTTGTTTGAGCATGATCTTTTCGGAAAACCGCTACACACTTTTCCGGATCATGCTCTAGTGCGCCGCGGCGTGACCCTCTCGAATTCACGTGCACGAAATCGCGCAGCAGCGGATAGATCTCGTTGTTCCAGCGCTTGCCGGAGAACACGCCGGCGCTGCGGTCCGCGGGCTGATGACCGGGCTGGGTCTGGTTGCCGTTCCCTTCGGGTAGCGTACAAGATCGGATTGTACTATAAGTAGTGCAGAAGATTGCTGACGGCGTCAATTCAATACTCGTGACAGAATTTCAACGGTGGGTGAGATGTGGCACGGCGTGACTCCGGTTTCATCGATGCATGATCCAATCCTGTACGAAAGCCCTGAGCGTAAGGATGTGCTCGTGGCAAACGCGGGGCCGGGCACGATCTTGGCCAGAGCCTGGTCAACTCCCCAAGGTGAAGGAATGCCCAGCAGTCAAATCGAGCTTCGGCCAGGAGATCAACGGGTCCTGTCTGGCTGTCTCATTCGTGCCAAGCATAAACCGCCAGGCGATCTCGCTGCCGTTGCATGGAGGGTTCTTCAATAGGAGGACTTATGAGCAAGTTTCCTCAAATCCGCATACTGCATATCTCAGACATCCATTTCGGGGGCGACCATTTCTGTCGACATCCCGGGTCAGGGGCAAGCGCTGGAATTCCCAAGCTTTGGGAGCTGATAGCAAGCGATCTCGGCGGCATCGAGTGGAAGGAGTTCATATGGGCCAATCAAGCCGATTACGATGAACCTACTCGTTTGATCCTCGTCGTTTCGGGGGACTTGGCTCACACCGCCGATCCAAGAGAATTCCAGAGTGCGTACGAGTTTATCGAAAATCTGATCAGAAACCCCATACTGGGTACGAAGGTTGCGCTTCAAGACGTTTTCGTCGTGCCCGGAAACCACGATGTCGTATTCAATCAAAGCGATCCTGAACATCGCTTTCTCCCCTATTGCAATTTTTACAACAAGCTTTTCCGAGGGATTTCCGAGGCTCGGCCAGTTGTTCACGCCGATCAGGCCGACAAGCTCACGCAGGTTCGCGCGTTTCCAAACGACCGCCTGCTCGTGGCCGAGATAAACTCGAGCTACTATGTAGAGAAGGATACCTTTGACGAGAGCAGGGGGCAGGTCGACTACAAGGCCATCGCTTCGTTGAGACGCGGCTTAGAGCGAGTGGCTTCAGAGACTCCAGATTCCAAGGAGTGGCTGAAGGTTGGGGTTGTTCACCATCATCCTGTTCTCTTGCCGTCTTTCATTGAGGCAGGCAGAGATATTGACGCGATCCTCAACGCGGGATCGCTCTTGACACTCCTTCGTGAGCATGGCTTCCAACTCGTTCTTCACGGTCACAAGCATTTCCCGCAGGTGTTTTCGTACGATCCCGATCCGGCATGGACGGCGCCTGACACACCAACCCCCAGACCGCAGTTAATCGTCGCAGGCGGTGCCGCTGGTAGCAAGACGCTGCCTCAGGCGGGGTTGAGGTCCAACACCTACAATCTGATCACAATAAAGTGGAATCCCGGGGCGCTGCAATCCAGGGTGCAAATTGTCACGCGCGGTTTGAATAGATGGGGTCCGGCGGGAGAGCTGGATCCGGATCAATGGAATTGGCGTACCCTTCGCGTCTACGACAAGGTCATGTCCCCCTACGACAGTTTGCCGCTCCCTACCCAATCTCGCCGTGTCGATTTTCCCGTGCCACCCGACGAGCTCGAAGCGAGGCGAAAGAAAGAATACGAACGGCTCAGATGCAACATGCCTGTTGTAGAAGTACTGCCGTCCCTGATGCCCGGACAAGGATACGAAGCCCGTGCTTGGATCGTGCCGCATCCGGGTCATAACACTTTTCCAAAGGAAGTATTGTGGTCGGCGGGCCCGAAATTCAAACGACAGATATCGAGCGCGGACGCATCGTCTAACTTCTGCGTCTCCTTCCACTATTGGGGACCCATGCAGATTCAGGCCGAGCTGATATTCGAAGACAGGGCCGAAACCACCTACCTGTATGCGCGGCTGCCGGATGCAATCACCCGTCGATGAAACGCCTCCGCCGGAATCGCCTGAGCCCCACTTGCCCGTCTCACGAATTCACGTGCACGAAATCGCGCAGCAGCGGATAGATCTCGTTGTTCCAGCGCTTGCCGGAGAACACGCCGTAATGGCCGACGCCGGCCTGCATGTGGTGGACGCGGCGATAGGCGCGCACGCCGGTGCAGAGGTCCTGC
Source organism: Bradyrhizobium sp. CB1015 (assembly GCF_025200925.1). Taxonomy (GTDB): domain Bacteria; phylum Pseudomonadota; class Alphaproteobacteria; order Rhizobiales; family Xanthobacteraceae; genus Bradyrhizobium. Next base: position 2,773,356 of record NZ_CP104174.1, read on the forward strand.
GCGGCCAGCGTCTGGCCGATCGAGCAGATGTCGTCCTTCTCGCCTTCGACCGTCATCAGGCCCATGCGGCTGACCGCCCTGGTGTTCACGGGACGGCCGCGATGCATCAGCTTGCCTTGCGGCAGGAGGTGCTCCTGGAACACGTCGCGCACGGTCTCGATGTAGAACTCGGCCGGCAGATCCATCACGGCGAAATATTCGTCGTAGAACGTCTTGATGGTCGCGGCTTTCTCCTTCTCGCCCTTGGCGATGTGGTTGGCGAGGTCGAGATGCTGCTTGATGTGGCGCTCGAGATTCATCGAGACGAAGGCGGTGAGCTGCACGAAGCCGGGATAGACCTTGCGCAAGGCGCCGCGGCACTGCATCGGCACGTAATTGATCAAATTGCGCTCGAACCATTCGATCGGCTTGCTCTTGGCGAACTCGTTGACCCTGGTCGGCTGGATCCGCGTGTCGATCGGGCCGGCCATCAGCGTCAGCGTCGCCGGGCGCGAGGGATGGTTGTCCTCGCACATGATCGCGGCGGCCGCGAGTGCGGAGACGGACGGCTGGCAGATCGCCACCATGTGCGGGCGCGGCCCGAGCTGTCCGAGGAAATCGATCAGGTGCTCGGTGTAATCGTCGAGCCCGAAGCGGCCCTCGCTGCGCGGGATGTCGCGCGGATTGTGCCAGTCGGTGATGTAGACGTCGTGGTCCTGCAGCAGCGTCTTCACGGTGCCGCGCAGGAGCGTCGCGAAGTGGCCGGACATCGGCGCCACCAGCAGCATGCGCGGCTGCTCGCCGACGCCCTCTTTCTTGAAGTGCAGCAGCGAGCCGAACGGCGTCGCGTAGGCGATCTCCTCGCTGACGGCGACCTCGCGGTTGCCCACCATGACGCTGTCGATGCCGTAGGCGGGACGGTCGTAGGTGAGGGTGGAGCGCGAGATCAGCTCCAGCGCGGCCGACAGCCGGCCGACCACCTGGTCCGATAGGCCCTGAGGCACCAGGTGGAGGAATTTGAGCGCGGACGAAGCCCCCGCGCGCCATGGCGCCGTCAGGTCCATGTGGTTCTGAAAAGCCTGATAATACATCGACATCATACTGAACCGCCCACCCCGTCCCGTGCTGCTATGCAATAAGGACGCCAGACGGCAATCGGGCCCCGCGCAAAACTGGCACGTCGCTTGCTGTTCATGCCGTGGAAGCACGAGGCCACGGGCAGGCCGGGCCGATGTCGGGACCAGGGAAAGGGTCATATGGCGAAGGCGACACTGACCATCAGCAGCAAGAACTACTCGTCCTGGTCGCTGCGTGGCTGGCTGCTGACGAAATTCTCCGGGCTCGACTTCGAGGAGATCGTCACCGCGCCGGACGATCCGTCGGCGCGTGCCGAGATCCTGCTGCTGTCGTCCTCGATCCTGGTGCCGTGCCTGCGGCACGAGGGCGCCGTGGTCTGGGACACGCTGGCCATTGCCGAATATCTCAACGAGGCGATGCCGGACGCCGGCCTGCTGCCGGCCGACCGCGTCCAGCGCGCCCATTGCCGCTCGATCTCAGGCGAAATCCATTCCGGCTTCACCACGCTGCGCGCCTCGCTCCCGGTCAACCTGAAGGGACACTTTCCCGGCTTCAAGATCTGGTCGCGGGCGCAGGCCGACATCGACCGGGTCTGCTTCATCTGGCGCGACTGCCTGGAGAAATCGGGCGGCCCCTTCCTGTTCGGCGAGAAGCGCACCATGGCGGATGCGATGTACGCCCCGGTGGTGACGCGCTTCGTGACCTACGACGTCAAGCTCGCACCGCCGCTGAAGGCCTATGCCGACACCATTATGGCGATGCCCGAGATGCAGGAATGGATCGCGGCGGCGAGGGAGGAGCCGGCCGAGATCGAGGAGCTCGAGGTCGAATATTAGGCAGGTGTCGCACGGCCCTGCCTGTTTCGGCGGCGCAGGTCCCTCCGCTGCGGCTGCAGCGCTATGCCTTTGCAACAATTAACCTTTGGCGCCGGCGACAGGCGCCTGCGATCCCGCCGGCTGCGCAGATATTGTGCGTGCCTGCCGGGGCGCCGCGAGATCTAGTCGTGAACAGAAGCGTACAGGGCGCTTCGGCTGATTCGGACGTGATTCGTTCGGGCCGCGTTCCGAAGGTTAAAGCGGAGCGCGGGCCCCGTCGCATTTTGAAACAGAGAACGCCTTCAGGCGGCCCCGCGCTGCTTCACGCGCGGCAGGCGCCAGCCGATCACGGTTGCCTCCACCGCAATGCCGGCCTCGTGGTTTTGCCAGCGTCCCTCGACATAGCGGCAGGCGAACGGCAGTTGATATGTCCCGCTGTGATCCTCGCACAGCACTTCGAGTGGCAGGCCCGGCGGTGGTTCTCCGGCGCCGTCGAATTCCGCCAAACGTCTATCGCGCGTTGCCATTCTAATATTCTCCCCTAAACAAAGCCGCGGACAGAGCGCCCACTTCTTCCGCGCGCGGATCATCGTTCCCCGTCCGAGGGAACGGACGCAAGCTCAACGCGAGAATGCGGTACGAGTGTGGTAGCCTCACGCGGCTGCGCACAAACAGCGCACATTGATGTGATCGACTGGCCGAGGAACTTTCATGCTGCTTCGAAACGCCGGCATTTGTTTCGCGATATTGCTGCTCGCAGCGCTGGCGCCTCTGCCGGTGCTCGCGCAGGACGTGCCCGGCATCGAGATCTGCACGGTCGAGAAGACCATGGAGCGCCGCACCAGCTGTCTGCAGAGCAATGTCGACTTCCTGCAGAAGACGATCACCAAGCTCGGCCTCGATCACCAGCAGAAGCTGGACGCGGCGGGTCGTCAGATCGATGCGTTGAAGACAGCCGTCGCCGGCCTGCAGAAGACGCTCGCCGATCTTCAGGCCGCGCAGGCGAAGACCGCCGAGGATCTGAAGAAGAAGCAGGACGCGCCGCCGGCGAAGGACGCCGCGAAATAGGCGCGCCGGTCACGCCACGCGATAACGCTTCATCACGCCGCGATCGGGCTCATAGCCGAGCCCGGGTCCCGCCGGCACCGCGACATGGCCGGAGGCATCGACATCGGCGCGGCCGCCCCAGAGGCAGGCCTTGCGCTTTAAATAGAACATCTCGACCAGCCCGTCGTCGCGCGTCGCGAGCAGATGCAGCGTCGCCAGCAGGCCAGGGCCGAAGTAAGGAGAGTGCGGCACGATCTTGACGCCGGACCGATCGGCCAGCGCCGCGACCTTCGTGAATTCCGTGATGCCGCCGACCTTGATCACCGAGGGCTGGGCGTGGCTGACCGCGCCCGCCTCCATCATCTGGCGGAATTGATATGCCGTGCAGGCATTCTCGCCGGCGGCAATACCGAGCCCGCTCTTGCTGCGCACCTCGGCAAGCGTGGTGAAGTCTTCCGGCGGCCAGACCGGCTCCTCCAGAAACAGCGGCTGCGCGTCGCGGCATGTCGTCGCGAAGGCGATCGCCTGCTCGCCGGTCAGCGGGCAGTTCATGTCGACCATCAGCGGAATGTTGGGGCCGATCGCCTCGCGTGCGGCGAGCACCGCAAACGTCGTGGTTTCGTGCAGCTTGATCGCGCCATAGCCGAGCGCGAGCGCCTTCCTGCATTCGGCGGCGATGTTGTCGGGCGAGCCGATCCGGAGCAGGCTCGCGTAAGCCGGAATAGCCGTGCGCCTGATCTCGCCCAGCAGGCGATGCAGCGGCACGTCCTTAACCTTCGCGGCCAGGTCCCACAATGCGATATCGAGCCCGGAGATTGCGAACATGGTGATGCCGTAGCGGCCGAACAGATGCAGGTTGCGCTGGATCTGCTCCATGAATGCGGGAATGCCGGCCGCATCGGGCACCTTCAGCCCGCGGGCCTGCGGCGCGATCATCTCCTCGACCGCGCTGCGCGTGGTGCGCGGACAGACATAGGCGAAGGCATCGCCCCAGCCGGTCAGCCCGGCATCGGTCGTGACCTCGACGAGAACCATATCGAGGGCCGTGATGGCGGAAGCGCCCTGGCGGAAGCTCGCGACACCGGAATCATAGGGGATGCGGATCTGGTGCGCCCGCACATCGGTGATTTCCATGACCCGGTTCCTCTTTCTCGTGAGCGGTTTCGACGAATGTAGCCACGAACGCCGGGGCGTTGCCAGCTTCCATTGGCCGGCTATCCTGGCGCGAAGGACAGCAATGCCGATCAAGCAGGGCGATGGTAACAGGCGCATCATCGCCGCGCTTCGAACGAGGCCTGAACCACATGAATCCAGCCCAGCGCGCGCTCTGGTATATCGAGAGCCATCTGGCCGAGCCGATGACGCTCGACGAGATCGCTGCGATCTCGGGCGTGTCGCGGTTCCACATGGTGCGTGCGTTTGCCGCAGCGGTCGGTCTGCCGGTGATGCGCTACGTGCGCGCGCGGCGGCTGACGGAGGCGGCGCGCAGTCTGGCAAAGGGCGCACCCGACATCCTGTCACTGGCGCTGGAGGCGGATTACGGCTCGCACGAAGCCTTCACCCGCGCGTTCCGCGACCAATTCGGCACCACGCCCGAAGCGGTGAGGGCGGCAGCGTGCGTCAACCAGCTCAGGCTACAGGAGCCGATCCTCATGGACTCGACCATGCTCGACCATCTTGCCCCACCGCGCTTCGAGACCGCAAAGGCCTTCCTCGTCGCCGGTCCCGCCGAGCGCATCGCCTGCGACAACGGCGCCATGATCCCCGGTCTATGGCAGCGCTTCAATCGGGAGGTCGCCGATATTCCCGCGCGCGTCGGCCAAGGAAATAATCAAGTCGCCTACGGCGTCTGCTGCAATGGCGATGATGCCGGCAATTTCGACTACATCGCCGGCGTCGAGGTCGCCGACTTCTCCGACCTGCCGCGCCGCTTCGGTCGCATCCGCATTCCCGAGCAGCGTTATGCGGTGTTCACGCACAAGGACCACGTCGCCTCGATCCGCCGCACCGTCAACACGATCTGGAATCAGTGGCTGCCGGCGTCCGGCCTGAAAGCCGCGGATGCGCCGAACTTCGAGCGCTATGACGAAAAATTCGATCCCGCGACCGGCCATGGCGGCTTCGAAATCTGGATACCGGTCAGGGAATAGCATGATCCGGAAAAGTGCGAAGCGGTTTTCCGAAAAGATCATGCTCAAACAATAACGCAAGGCGCGATGATCTTCATCGCGCTTTGCAACGCAACGCTGGCATACCGTCCCGCTTGCTTGGCAAGCCTCGGCGACTTTGCCATAACCGCAGGCAAATCTTGCCTGCGGGGGCCCGTGCCGGACATCCCGTGCAAGCCATAACAAGCAGCCGGGAGGGTCTCCAATGTCCAACGTCCGCGTTCTCGCCACCGACCTCGAATTTCCCGAAGGGCCGGTCGTGATGCCGGACGGTTCGGTGGTGCTGGTGGAGATTCGCGGCCAGCGGCTGACACGTGTCTATCCCGACGGTCGCAAGGAAATCGTGGCCAAGATTCCCGGCGGCCCGAATGGCGCCGCGCTCGGGCCCGACGGCAAGATCTACATCTGCAACAATGGCGGCTTCTCCTGGATTCCGGCCGGCAAGATGATCATGCCGGGCCCGCAGCCGGACGATTATCTCGGCGGCGCGATCCAGCGCGTCGACCTGCAATCCGGCAAGGTCGAGACTGTCGTGACCAAATGCGGCGCGCACGATCTGCGCGGGCCGAACGACCTCGTGTTCGACAAGCAGGGCGGCCTCTGGTTCTCCGATCTCGGCAAGCGCCGCGCGCGCGAAATGGACGTCGGCGGCATGTATTACCTCAAGCCCGGCATGAGCGAGATCGTCGAAATCGTGCACGGCGTATTGCCGGCCAACGGTATCGGCCTGTCGCCGGACGAGAATACGGTCTACATCGCGGAAACGCCGACCGGGCGGCTCTGGGCCTATGAGCTCTCGGCGCCGGGCACGCTCAAGCCGCGCGATCCGATCTATCGCGGCGAGCGCGGCCAGCCGATCTGCGGCCTCGGCGGCTACCAGATGTTCGACTCGCTCGCGGTGGAAGCGAACGGCAATGTCTGCGTTGCCACCCTGGTCTCCGGCTGCATCTCGGTGATCGCGCCCGACGGCGCCCTGGTGGAACAGGTCCCGACCGGCGACCGCGTCACCACCAACATCGCCTTCGGCGGCCCCGAGCTGAAGACCGCCTACATCACGCTCTCGGGCAAGGGCGAGCTGATCGCCATGGACTGGCCGCGCGGCGGTTTGCCGCTCAATTTTCTGAACAAGTAAACGGTGCTAGTGACCGTCATTGCGAGCGAAGCAACTACCAGACCCTCACCCTGAGGAGCGCGCCCTTCGCGCGCGTCTCGAAGGGCGAGGCCACCGGCGGGCCTTCATCCTTCGAGACGCGCGTTCCGCGCTCCTCAGGATGAGGATCTGGCAGTCCGGCTGCCTTGCCGCACAATGACGTAAGGAGAGATTTCAATGCCCTGGCCCGATCCCATCACCCTGCGCGGACAGCACGCCCGTCTCGAGCCGCTGTCGCATGATCATCGCGAGGGGCTGGTCGAGGCCGTCAAGGACGGCGAGCTGTCGAAGCTGTGGTACACCGCGATCCCGCTGCCGGAGAACATGGGCAAGGAGATCGACCGCCGCCTCGGCCTGCAGGCCGCGGGCTCGATGCTGCCCTTCACCGTGTTCGATTCCGGCGGCAGGATCGTCGGCATGACCACCTACATGAACATCGATGCCGCGAACCGCCGCGTCGAGATCGGCTCGACCTGGTATGGCAAGAGCGCGCAGCGCGGGCCGCTCAACACCCAGTGCAAGCTGCTGCTGCTGCGCCACGCCTTCGAGACGCTGAACTGCATCGCGGTCGAGTTCCGCACGCACTTCTTCAACCACCAGAGCCGCCGCGCCATCGAGCGCCTGGGCGCCAAGCAGGACGGTATCCTGCGCAGTCATCAGATCGCGCCGAACGGCACGTTGCGCGACACTGTCGTCTACAGCATCACCGCCGCCGAATGGCCGACGGTGCAGGCGCATCTCGAATTCCAACTCAACGACAAGCCGCGCTAGGGGCGGCCGAGGGACCATGGATAGATTTGATTATGTGATCGTCGGCGCGGGCTCCGCCGGTTGCGTGCTCACCAGCCGGCTCAGCGAAGATCCGAAGGTCAGCGTCTGCGTGCTCGAGGCGGGCCCTTCCGACTGGCATCCCTACATCCATCTGCCGGCGGGCTTCATCAAGACCTTCCACATGAAGAGCATCAACTGGGCCTATCAGCAGGAGCCCGGTCCGTGGACCGGCGGGCGCAGCATCTACGCGCCGCGTGGCAAGACGCTCGGCGGCTCGTCCTCGATCAACGGCCACATCTACAATCGCGGCCAGCGCATGGATTTCGACACCTGGGCCCAGATGGGCAATCGCGGCTGGGGCTATGCCGACGTGCTGCCCTATTTCCGCCGGCTGGAGAAGCGGGTCGGCGAGGGCGAGGACATCTATCGCGGCCGCGACGGCAACCTCATCGTCACCACCATGAACTGGCGCGATCCGCTCTGCGAGGCCTTCATGGAAGGCGCGGTCTCGCTCGGCATTCCCCGCAACCCCGATTACAACGGCAAGACCCAGGAAGGCGTCTCCTACTGCCAGCGCACCATCAACAACGGCCTGCGCGTCTCCGGCGCGACCGCGTTCCTCAAGCCGGCGATGAAGCGGCCCAACGTGCATGTGCGCATCCATGCGCACGCGACCGAGATCATCTTCGAGGGCAAGCGCGCCGTCGGCGTGCGCTACACCAAGGGCGGCCGCGGCGGCCAGCCGGTCGAAGTGCGCGCCAACAAGGAGGTGATCCTGTCCGGCGGCAGCTACAATTCGCCGCAGCTGCTGCAGCTCTCCGGCATCGGCTCGCCGGACCTATTGCAGCAGCACGGCATTGCCGTGCGTCACGCGCTGCCGGTCGGCGAGGGCCTGCAGGACCACTACGCCCCGCGCACGGTGGCGCGCGTCAAGGACATCAAGACCATCAACGAGCTCCGTCGCGGCTGGCGTCTCTGGGTCGAGGCGATGAAATGGGCGACCGCACGCCGCGGCCTGCTGTCACTGTCGCCGACCATGGTCTATTGCTTCTGGCATTCCGGCGAGAGTGCCGAGAGCTCCGATCTGCAGCTCACCTTCACGCCGGCAAGCTACAAGGAGGGCGTGCAGGGTCAGCTCGAGGACGAGCCCGGCATGACGGTAGCGTCCTGGCAGCAGCGCCCCGAGAGCCGCGGCTATGTCCGCATCCGCTCGTCTGATCCGTTCGCGCCGCCGATCATCCAGACCAATTATCTCGACGCCGAGCTCGACCGCCGCGTCATCGTCGGCGGCATGAAGCTCGCGCGGCGCCTCTTGAAGAGTGCGCCGCTCTCGCCCTATTACGCCTACGAGGATTTCCCCGGCCCCAACGTCAACACCGACGACGAATTCTTGCACGCCGCCACCGAGCGCGGCACCACCACCTTCCACCCCGGCTGCACCTGCCGCATGGGACCCGCGGATTCCACCTGGGCCGTGGTCGACGACCAGCTCCGCGTCCACGGCCTGGAGGGCCTCCGCGTGATCGACGCGTCGGTCATGCCGCGCATGATCTCGGCAAACCTCAACGCCTCTACCATGATGATCGCCGACCGCGCCTCCGACCTCATCCGCGGCAAGCAGCCGATGGAAGCCGCAAGGATTCCGGATACGGCGGTGGCGTGAATCTTCGTAGGATGGATAGAGCGCAGCGAAACCCATCATCTTTCGGTGTGCGCGGAAGCCGGCTTGATGGGTTTCGCTGCGCTCTATCCATCCTACGAATTGCCCGTCGAGGCTGGGCAAGAATTGGTCGTTGGCGGGCTCATGCCGGAACGAAGCGGCCGATTTGGAGCGGCGGTCGGATATTGGTCCAGAGAGGCTCTGGAGCAACCAGGATGTGCTGGAGGAGGGCTGCGAAGATACATTGGCAAACAGCAAGCCTCTTTGCGAGGGCAGCCAGAAACCCGTCAAATCCAAGGATGTTGAGCGCACGGGTGAAATTGTAGCAGAGCGCCATCAGGCTCCATTCGCCGCGGACCTTGTCGAAGCCGCGGACCAGGAAATGACGATAGCCGGCACGGCATTTGAGCGTGCCAAACGGATGCTCGACAATCCCCGAACGACGACGCATCAGCTCGCCCGCACCCTGCATCCGTGCGCGGTGGCGTTCGAGAACATCTTCATGCTCCCAGCGACCAATGGTCCGGTAGGTGGTGGTCGGTGAGAGACAGCGGACCTTGAGCGGGCAGCTCCTGCAGATTGCTACACGGGCCGCGTAACGGATCTCAATGCGGCCGCTGGTGTTCTTTTGCCTGCTCTTGAACGGATGCAGCGGCTGGCCCGCAGGACAACGGTAGGTGTCGGTTGCACCATCATAGTTGAAGTCCTTGAGCGCAAAGCGGCCTTGCTTCTCGAGCCGCGCGCTACCTTCGGGCAGCGGTACATAGGCAATGATACCCTCGTCCTCGCAGGCCTTCAGTTCGACACTGCTGTAATAGCCCTCATCGGCCAGCGCCTGCAGTGTCTCGGCTCCAAGAGCCTTTTTGGCCGCCTTGGCCATCGCAGAGAGCTGTCGAACATCACTGCTGTCGTTGACTACCTCACTCGCGACAATGAGCTTGTGCTTGTCATCAACCGCGGTCTGCACATTGTAGCCTGCAATGCCCTGACCATTCTTGACCAGAAGCCGGGCGTCCGGATCCGTCAGCGACATTTGCGTCTCGCCACTCTCTTCCAGCCGAGCCAGATCGGCCTCGGCACGTGAACGCTTCGCCATCAGCGCCGCGACCTTCGCAGCGATATCACCGCCATCTCCTCGACCATCACCGTCCGCGCGATCCTTCCCCGGCTTCTTGGCCTCTGCCGCATCATTGTCTTCAACAGACTTGCGGTAAGCCTCGATCTCCTGGTCCAGCCTCGCGATCTGCTCGCCAAGCCGCTTGCGCGTAAAGATGGAAGCCTTGCTGGCGTCGCCGTGGAACAGGGAACCATCAATCGCTACGATCGTGCCGCCCACAAGCCCAAGCTCCCGAGCCAGCAGCACGAAGCTGCGGTTCGCGGCCTTCAGCGCCTTCCAGTTCTCCTTGCGGAAGTTGGCAATCGTCCGATAACCCGGCTTCAGTCCCTTCAGCAGCCAGATCAGCTCCAGATTGCGGCCAGATTCCCGCTCTAGCTGTGGAGCCTCAAGAGGTTGTCCTCGGTTAGACCGAGCCTGCTGATCGGCGTTTGAGATCTTATCCCGCCGTGGGGGCGATGCCAGTTGTATCGATGGAGCCAACGGGGCAACTCCTCGGCGCGGCGGTCGGAGGTGGGATAGGCTTGCGCATAGGCCCACTCCCTGAGCGCGGTCTGGATGAAGCGTTCGGCCTTGCCATTGGTTTTGGGCGTATAAGGCCTGGTTCGCTTGTGCTTGAGGCCGAGCTCCTGGCAGGCGTCGCGGAAGTCGAAGGCTTTGTAACAACTGCCGTTATCGGTCATGACCCGGGTGACGGTGACGCCGAGGCCTTTGTAATAATCAATGGCCGCTTTGAGGAAGGCTACGGCGCTCTCGGCTTTTTCATCGGGCAAGATCTGGGAGAAGGCGACGCGGGAGTGATCGTCAATGCAGACGTGGACGAATTCCCAGCCGACCCTCGGTTGTTGCTCTGACCGGTGCGATCGCCGGTGATGCGGTGGCCGATCTTGTCGAAGCGGCCGAGCTTTTTGATGTCGATGTGGATCATCTCGCCCGGCGTTTCGCGCTCATAGCGGCGCACCGGCTCGGCCGGCTCCAGGTCGCGTATCCGGTTCAGTCCCAAACGACGCAGAATGCGGCTCACAGTGGCCGTCGATATCTTGAGTTCGACCGCGATCTGCTTGCCGGTGTGGCGCTGGCGCCGCAAGACCTCAACAGCGGTGCATGTGGCAGGCTCTGTTTGGCTCGGCAGTGAATGAGGTCGTGACGAGCGGTCGCGCAAGCCATCAACGCCTTCCATGCGGAAACGGCCGACCCATTTGGCAACCGTTTTCGGCGTCGTATTGAACTGGCGCGCCGCGGCTGCTTTGGACAGGCCGAAATCCACGACGGCACGAACCATCGCCTCTCGACCTTTCGGTGTCAGGGGAGCATTCTTGTGGGTGTCCATTCGGTTCTCCGCGAATCGCTGTGGTTTGGCGACTTCAGAGTTCCCGGTCAGGGCCGAATGGACAACCTCCTGAAAGACCACATCTAGCCGTCGCGACGACCTGACCTGGTTGATGTAGCCGTAAAGATAGAGCTTCAGCAGATCGGCAGGATCATACGGCGGCTGCCCGACTTCTTCCGCGCCACGATCCGCGTGGCCGAAACCAAGCTTTGCAAGGTCGAGCGCGCAAACGAAGCTCTCGATCGCCCGCACCGGATTGTCCGGCCCGACATAGTCCTCAATCCGCGCAGGCAGAAGACTGGGTTGCTCCCGGCTCTCGCCGGTCTTGAATGTGCGATTCGCCATAAGACGAATCCTACATCAACTCTCAAAAAACGACGTTCTTGCCCAGCCTCGTCGGGCAAAACACCCCGCCACCCAGTCAACCCCTTGCCGCGAAAATATTCCACTTTACCGAAATTCGGAATTGCGGCATAACCCCAAACAGCCCGGCTCACGAAAGAGGGGCGGTTCGCGAGTCGTTCGAAACGCGGGCCGGGTTGCGGTGGACGCGGCAGCGTCGGCACGAAAGGTGCGGGCAGGGCGGGTAGTCCCTGTGAGTCCGTGGACCTGCGTGCAGACGGACGGCGCTGAGCGCGTACGGCAAAACCGTGTGGTCCTGGCCGTCGTTGCTACGGTCAAGCCCTTTGCGGAGATGCGCGCGAGCCCAACCGGGCAGACGGCATCGTCAATTCGCGGGGCGAGGGAGGCCAGAGGGAATTCGGCTCCCGGGAGAGCGCGGCATAAGCCGTCCGACCATCGCGCAGGGAAGGCCGAGTGATCGGCGACACCTGTATGCTGCTGTGCGGTTTCTCTGCGTGTGCTTTTCGCGCAGCGGACCGCGGGTGCCCGTCGGCACCCGGTCTTCCCTGCGCCCTTGTGCCCCCGAAATCTGGCAGGATGTGGCAACGGGCGGTTGGATCAGAACCGCCCGTTGCCGGAACTGAGCCCGTTGCGCCCAAAGGCGACAGAGCCTGCTAAAGAGCAAGGGACAGCTCCGGTGTCTTCCTCAACCCGAACAGTTGCAAGGGCTGCGAGCCCGTACCAGGCAAGGAAGGGAGTGGATGATGACACAAGACGATCTGGTTGTCGTCGGCATCGATGTCGCCAAAGACAAGATTGATGCGTGCATTCGGGCCGTAACGGAGCGGAAGACTTGCCCAACAACCGCGGCGGGGCGACGGAGCTTGATTGCATGGCTTCGCAAGCATCGGGTCGGCAAGGCAGTGATGGAGGCAAGCGGCGGCTACGAGCGGGTATGGGCCAAGGCGTTGCGCCAAGCAGGGCTGGAAGTACGGATCGTCGATCCCAAACGGGTTTCGCCATTTTGCGGAATCGGCGGGACGCCTTGCGAAAAACGACAAGATCGACGCGGAGATGATCTCCTGGTTCGCCGAGACATTCAGCGAGGCTCCCAGCCAAGTCGACAATCCCGCTCACGAGGAGATGAAGGCACTGGTGAGGGGACGCCAAGGCCTGATTGACGTCAGGGCTCGCCTGGAAATGCAGAAGGAGCATGAAGCGCCGGCCCTTGTTCGGAAGGCTCGCGCGCGTCTTCTTAAGAAGCTAGCTGACGAAATCGCCGCGCTCGATACCGCGATCGCGGCGACGATCAAGACAACGCCGGACTTTGCCAAACGCGCCGAGATCATCCAGAGCGTACCAGGCTTTGCTGAGGGGACCGCAATGGCGCTGCTTGGAGGACTACCGGAGCTGGGGCAGGTGAGCGATGAAGTTGCCGCCGCGTTGGTGGGCGTTGCTCCTTATGACGACGATAGCGGCAAACGTCGAGGTGAACGCTGCATCAAGGGTGGCCGCCGCTGGGTGCGAAATGCCCTTTACATGCCCTGCGTCGGCGCCGCGACGCTGAACAATCCGGTGTTCAAGGCCTTCTATGAACGCCTGATTGCCAAGGGCAAGCCGCCAAAGATCGCGATCGTCGCCTGCATACGCAAGCTGATCATCATCCTCAACACCATGATCGCTCGCGGCGAGACGTGGGATCCGAAAAGATACAGGGTGGCTTGACGAGCGCGTCTATCTCGCGCTCGGACTTCGGCCGAGCGCATGCCCAGCCCAAAGACCGGCGTGCAGACGGGGTCAAGGCCGTCAGCCGCCGAAGGCGGGGGTGCGCCAGCACCAGCCTTGAGCCCGTCTGATCGCCGGTCTACTCCGACCCCAGTTGCTCTTTCTTTTGGGGCGATGGAATGAAGCAAAGCTCGGGCGAGATGAGCCGCGAGGCCGCGAAGGTGTGACTGCAACTCCACACTCACCGTCATCGCCCGCGAAGGCGGGCGATCCAGTATTCCAGAGGCGTATTTGGTTGAGTCGAGAAGCCGCGTCGTACTGGATGCCCCGGTCAAGCCGGGGCATGACACCGATAGTGAGGCGAGGGCGTGGCGCTATCGCAAGAGAACGTGCAGCCTCACACTTCCCGTCGGCTCAAGAACGCCAGCCGCTCGAACAGGTGCACGTCCTGCTCGTTCTTCAGCAGCGCGCCGTGCAGCGGCGGGATCAGTTTGCGCGGATCCCTTTCCCGCAATTGCTCGACGCTCATGTCTTCGTTGAGCAGCAGCTTGAGCCAATCGAGCAGCTCCGAGGTCGACGGCTTCTTCTTCAGGCCCGGCACCTCGCGCACCTCGAAGAAGATGCGCAGGGCTTCCTCGACCAGGCGCTTCTTGATGCCGGGGAAGTGGACGTCGACGATGCGGCCCATCGTGTCGGCGTCGGGGAACTTGATGTAGTGGAAGAAGCAACGGCGCAGGAACGCGTCCGGCAGCTCCTTCTCGTTGTTGGAGGTGATCATCATGATCGGGCGCTGCTTGGCCTTGATCGTCTCGCCGGTCTCGTAGACGTGGAATTCCATGCGGTCGAGCTCGAGCAGCAAATCGTTGGGGAATTCGATGTCGGCCTTGTCGATCTCGTCGATCAGGAGCACCGGGCGCTGCTCGGCCGTGAAGGCGTCCCACAGCTTGCCGCGCTTGATGTAGTTCCGGATGTCGGACACGCGCTCATCGCCGAGTTGGCTGTCGCGCAGGCGCGACACCGCGTCGTATTCGTAGAGGCCTTGCTGCGCCTTGGTGGTGGACTTGATGTGCCAGGTCAGAAGCGGGGCGTTCAGCGCCTTCGCCACTTCCTCCGCCAGCACCGTCTTGCCGGTGCCCGGCTCGCCCTTCACCAGGAGCGGGCGCTCGAGCACGATCGAAGCGTTGACGGCGACCTTGAGGTCATCGGTCGCAACATAGTCCTTGGTGCCGGTAAATTTCATCGCGCGTCCTTGTTGGTCGTCGTCGCAAGGCATTGCCAGTATCAATGGCCTCGGTCACGACAAGCGAACGGCCGCGCATCGCGGCCGTTCCTGGTTCGGTCAGGCTTTCAGACCCGTTTTATCAGCGAAAGGATGACGAGCACAATCACCGCGCCGATGGTGGCGTCCACGATGGCGCCGACCGTGCCCGTTGCCAGCTGGATGTGCAGCTGCGGCAGCACCCAGCCCGCGACCAGCGCACCGATGATGCCGACGACGATGTTGCCGACCAGCCCAAATCCCGCCCCGTGGACAATCTTGCCGGCCAGCCAGCCGGCGATCGCGCCGATGATGAGCGCTGCGACAATTCCCATTGCAAACGTCCCCCAACAACCCCTTGAGGCCGACAATTCTAGAGCAAAAAGCCTGCCGGTCCAGCATCCCGCAGCGGCCTCCACCCCTTGACGTCAGCCAGCTGACGGGCAATCTGTCACCCATGTTCCTGCAATTCTTCACCTCTCTGCGCGATGCGCAGGTCCCCGTGACGCTGCGCGAATACCTCACGCTGATGGAGGCGCTCGACGCCGACCTCGCGGACTACACGGTCGAGAATTTCTACTATCTGTCGCGTGCCTCGCTGGTGAAGGACGAGCGCAACCTCGACAAGTTCGACCGCGTCTTCGGCACGGTGTTCAAGGGGCTGGAAAGCCTGCTCGACGCCATGGACAAGGCGGAGATCCCCGAGGAGTGGCTGAAGAAGCTCGCCGAGAAATACCTCACGGAGGAAGAGAAGAAGCAGATCGAGGCCATGGGCTGGGACAAGCTCATGGAGACCTTGAAGAAGCGCCTCGAGGAGCAGAAGGGGCGCCATCAGGGCGGCTCGAAATGGATCGGCACCGCCGGCACCTCGCCGTTCGGCGCGCACGGCTATAACCCTGAAGGCGTGCGTATCGGCCAGGAGAAGAACCGCAACAACCGCGCCGTGAAGGTGTGGGACAGGCGCGAGTTCAAGGATTTGGACGGCAATGTCGAGCTCGGCATCCGCAACATCAAGGTGGCGCTGCGGCGCCTGCGCAAGTTCGCGCGCACCGGCGCGCCGGACGAGCTCGATCTCGACACCACCATCCGCGAGACCGCCAATCACGGCTATCTCGACGTGCACATGCGCCCCGAGCGGCGCAATGCGGTGAAGCTCTTGGTGTTCTTTGACATCGGCGGCTCGATGGACGCGCATATCGAGCAGGTCGAGGAGCTGTTTTCGGCGGCGAAGAGCGAGTTCAAGCACATGGAGTATTTCTACTTCCACAATTGCCTCTATGAAGGCGTGTGGAAGCAGAACAAGCGTCGCTTCACCGACCGTACGCCGACCTGGGACGTGCTGCACAAATACCCGCACGACTACAAGGTCGTGTTCGTCGGCGACGCCTCGATGTCGCCTTACGAGATCATGGTGCCCGGCGGCTCGGTCGAGCACGTCAACGAGGAGCCGGGCTCCGTCTGGCTCGACCGCATCATCCGCACCTATCCGCACACGGTGTGGCTGAACCCGGTGCAGCAGAAGCACTGGGACTATTCGGAATCCACCACCATCATCAAACGCATCTTCGCCAACCGGATGTATCCGATCACGATCGAGGGGCTGGAGAGTGCGATGAAGGAATTGACGCACTAGCTCCCGCCGTCATTCCGGGGCGATGCGAAGCATCGAGCCCGGAACCCATCGGGCCCAGCGGTGTAGAGAAATGGATTCCGGGTTCGCGCTATGCGCGCCCCGGAATGACAAGAGGGAGAACCATATGCCCCAGACCATCACCCGCGGCATCAAGGCGCTGATCGACGAGGCCAATGCCGAGATCGAGACGCTCACCGCCAAGGACGCGATCGAGATCTCCAAGAACGGCGACGTCGTCATCGTCGACATCCGCGATCCCCGCGAGATCGAGCGCGACGGCCGCATCCCCGGCGCCTTCGCCTGCACGCGCGGCATGCTCGAATTCTGGATCGACCCGCAGAGCCCCTACGCCAAGCCGATCTTCCAGGAGGACAAGAAGTTCGTGTTCCACTGCGCCGGCGGCTTGCGCTCAGCGCTCGCGGCCAAGACCGCGCAGGACATGGGCCTCAAGCCGGTCGCCCACATCGCCGGCGGCTATGCCGCCTGGCGCGATGCCGGTGGCCCGACCGAGCAGTGGGAGCCGAGGAAGAAGGGGTGAGAAGTGCTGCGCTGTCGCGCCAATCTCCGCTGTCATTCCCCGCGAAAGCGGGGAATCCAGTACGCCGCAGCCTCTCGGCTCAATCATGACCGCCTCTGGAATACTGGATCGCCCGGTCAAGCCGGGCGATGACAGCGGAGTCTGATGCGCACTGCTTCAACTTCGGAACGACAAGAAAGATATCGCATGACTACCGACCCCCTCGTCTCCACCGAATGGCTCGCCGCTCACATCGGCGATGCCAACGTCAAGATCCTCGACGCCAGCTTCAAGCTGCCGGGCGTGCTGCCGCTGCCGAAGGACGATTACCTCGCCGCGCATCTGCCGGGCGCCATGTTCTTCGACGTCGATGCGGTGTCGGATCATTCCAACCCGCTGCCGCACATGTTTCCGAGCGCGGAGCAGTTCGGCCGCGACGTCGGCAATCTCGGCATCGGAAATAGCGACACCGTCGTGCTCTACGATGCCGGCGGCTGGGTCGCGGCGCCTCGTGCCTGGTGGATGTTCCTGTCCTACGGCCACAGCAACGTGCGCATCCTCAATGGCGGTTTGAAGAAATGGCGCACTGAGGGGCGCGCGACCGAGAGCGGCGAGGTCAAGCCGAAGCCGGCGACGTTCACGGCGAGCTATGATGCCAACCGCGTGCGCAGCATGCAGCAGCTGATCGCCAACCTCGAAAGCCGCAAGGAGCAGGTGATCGACGCGCGTGCTGCCGATCGGTTCGAAGGCCGCGCGCCCGAGCCGCGTCCGGGCATCCGCTCCGGCCACATCCCCGGCGCCCGCAACGTGCCCTACAATCTGCTGTTCGATGCCGCGACCGGCGAGATGAAGCCGCCCGACGAGCTCCGCGCCGCCTTCACGAATGCCGGCGTCAAGCTGGATGCGCCGATCGTGACGAGCTGCGGCTCCGGCGTCTCCGCCGGCGTGCTGACCCTCGCGCTCTACCGCCTCGGCATCACCGACACCGCGCTCTATGACGGCTCGTGGTCGGAATGGGGCCAGGCCGGCGGCCCGGCCATCGCGACCGGCCCGGCGTGAGGTTGTCGGAGTGGAGAGTCAGCGCGTGCGTGCGGTCGTTGTTGTCGCGAAAGCCGGCTGTTGCTGACCGAACGGATCGAGCTGCTGCTGCAGCTGCTGAGGCGGCGGACGACGCACCACGCGCTGGCGCTTCTTGGCCTTGGCCTTGCGCTTGGTCGCCTTGCTGTCCGACTTGGTGCTCTCGGCCTTGACCTTCGCCGGCGCATCGTTCGCGACCGTGGCAGCATTCAGCGCGGCGAGCCTTGCCGAGGCGACATCGATCGCAGCGGCTGCGAGGGCGGCGGTGGGGTCAACAGGCGCCGGCTCGCTGGCGGTTGCGGTAGGCTGGGCCTCGGGGATCGCGGCCGTGGTGTCGGCGGCGGTCAGCGTATCGGTGGAAGCCGGTGCTGCGGCTGCCACGGTTGGTTCGGGCTTGGTTGGCTCGATGGCCGGCACTTCCGCCGGGGGCGCGGCGGCCTCGGGCTGACCGTCGGTCTCGGTCGCCAGTGCGGCAACCTGTTCGGGCTCGCTCAGGGGCAGAGCGATGGTCGGCACCTGGTCGCGGAGCGATGGCGTGGTCTCGGCGGGCGGCTCCGGCTCGGCCCGCAGCACCGCGAGCACCGGCTGGGCCGGCTCGGGCGCTTGCGCAAACACCTGCTCCTGCGGGCCGTTCCGCCAGCCGGGGTTGCTGACATATTGCTGGTGGGTCGCCCGCAGCAGCGCGGCGGTCCCTAGGCCGAACACCAGGATGGAGGTTGACAGCAGGATCGCGGCAAACAGGAAGCGAAAGCCGGGAAGCATCGAGCGGTTGCGAATTTCCGCCCCGGCGGCGGAGTGGCCGGGGCCCAAGAGCCATCTGAACGCGGTGACGGTACTGCTTGCCGCGTTCGCCACGCGGGACCGGAGCTCAAAAAGGTGGCGAATCAGGCTGATTCGACCATATCGCAAGGCTTCCGCATCGTTCCGTTAAAATCGCGGCCCAACATCGCGGCAATTGATGGCGCGATACGATTTCAGCCCCGTGATGCAACGGGGCAACGGTAGTCTTGCGGATCACAAAACGGCAAGTCCGGCCCAAATAAGCCTGATATGTCTTGAATGTGCCGCTATCTTCCGTCATCTGGCCGTTAACGGTCCGATCGGGCTTGGGGACTATACAAGAGCGATGATGATCAAACACTTTCTGACGATATGCGCTGCCGCAACAGTCGCTGCGGCGGGAACCTCGCTCGCTCAGGCTCAGAGCTATCCGGTCCAGCAGGCCCCAAGCTATGGCGCACCGACCGAATATCGGCCCGGTGACCGAGTGCCGAATTTCGACGCGCTCGACGAAGACGACGACGCGATGCCGCGTGCCTCGCTGCCGCCGCCCGGTCCGGCCGACGATCCGCGCTACGGCCGTCCGATGGGCGCGCCTCCGGTCTATTCGGCCGCCCCGCCGCAGGGCCCGGTGATGTCGCCGGATGATCCGCGTTACGGTCGCCC
The DNA here is from genome assembly GCF_025200925.1 of Bradyrhizobium sp. CB1015. GTDB lineage: Bacteria > Pseudomonadota > Alphaproteobacteria > Rhizobiales > Xanthobacteraceae > Bradyrhizobium. Next base: position 2,792,465 of record NZ_CP104174.1, read on the forward strand.
GGCTGGCGCCGCGCCGGTCTATTCGGCAGCGCCGCAGGGCCCCGTGATGTCGCCCGACGATCCCCGCTATGGCCGGCCCGCCGGTCCGCCGGCGGTGATCTACGCCGACCGTCCGGCTCAGCAGCCGCCCGCCAATGATGGCCTGCGTCCGCCCGAGGCTGTGGGCGGTCCCGCCGCGACCGGGACGGTCCAGGCCGGACAGCCGCCCGTCGGCGCCGATGGCCGGCCGATGACGCTGGCCGCGCTGCCGCCCGAGGAGCAGCCCGATGCTGCGCCGGTGCAGCTGCCGCCGAACCTGCGCCGCCAGGAGGTCGCGTTCCAGACCAAGGAGCCGCCCGGCACGCTCGTGGTCGATACGCCCAACACCTACCTCTATTACGTGCTCGGAGGCGGCCGCGCGATCCGCTACGGCGTCCGCGTCGGACGCGACGGTTTCACCTGGACCGGCGTGCAGAAGATCACCCGCAAGGCCGAGTGGCCGGATTGGCATCCGCCGACCGAGATGATCGAGCGTCAGCCCTATCTGCCGCGCTTCATGGCCGGCGGCCCGGGCAATCCGCTCGGCGCCCGCGCGATGTATCTCGGCTCGACCGTCTACCGCATCCACGGCACCAACCAGCCCTCGACCATCGGCAAGTTCGTCTCGTCGGGCTGCATCGGCATGCTGAACGAGGACGTCTCCGACCTGTTCGATCGCGTCAAGGTTGGCACCCGCGTTGTCGTGATGCCGGGTGGTCCGCCGCCGGGAACGGCGACGGCTTCCGCGGCGCCGACGCAGAGCGCTACCGGGCCGGCTCCGATGTCCGCCCAGGCGGGCCCGGTCCCGGGGACGCAGCCCACTGTCGTGCCGCCGCTGCCCGCGCCGGTCACCGTGCGCTGAGCGCCTCAACATCAACGAGATTGCGAAGGGCGTGCCGTCGGCACGCCCTCGTCGTTTCAGGCCAGCCTGCGCGGCAGCTCACCGCCTTTGGTGAAGGCGTCGATCGCCTCGACCATCTGGCCGTAATGGATGCGCAGACCGTCCGTGGTGGCGTAGCCCAGATGCGGCGTCAGCACGACATTGTCGAGCTTGCGGAGGGGATGGTCGACCGGCAGCGGCTCGACCGAGAACACGTCTAGGCCTGCACCTGCGATCTTGCGCTGCTGCAAAGCTTCCAGCAGCGCCTGCTCATCCACGATCGGCCCGCGCGCGGTGTTGACCAGGAAGGCCGTCGGCTTCATCTGCGCAAGATCCGCGCGGCTGACGAGGCCACGCGAGCGCTCGCTCAGCACCACGTGGATTGTGACGATGTCGGCCTTGGCAAACAGCTCCTCCTTGCTGGCGTAGCCGACGCCGACAGAAGCGCACTTCTCCGGCGTCAGGTTCGGGCTCCAGGCGATCACGTTCATGCCGAACGCCTTCGCAATGCCCGCCATCTTGCTGCCGAGCTTGCCGAGCCCGACGATGCCGAGCGTCAGACCGTCGATCTCGACGCCAGCAAAGGTCTGCCAGGATTCGCCCGCATGCATCCGTGCGTTCTCGCGGCCGATGCCGCGGGTCAATTCCAGGATCAGGCCCATCGTGAGCGGCGCCGTCGGATCGCGGGAATATTGCGTGCCGGCGATGGCGATGCCGCGCGCTTTCGCGGCCTCGATGTCGATGGCGGCGTTGCGCATGCCCGACGTCAGCAGCAGCTTCAGCTTCGGCAGGCGATCGAGCAGGCTCTTGGGAAACGCCGTGCGCTCACGCATCGCGCAGATGATCTCGAAGGCGGTGAGCGCGCTGGCTGCGGCCTGCTCGGAGGTGAAGGGATGGCTGAACACGGTGACGTCGACGCGGTCCGACAGTTTCGGCCAGTCGGCGACGTCGAGGGCGAGGTTGAAATAGTCGTCGAGGATTGCGCAGCGCAGCCGGCTCATCAGCGTTCATCCATGGCGAGAGGTGAGGGCACCGGGCGGGCGCCGTCGTCGGAACCTGGCCATGGTTGCGCGCAATCGCGCCATCGCGCAAGCAGCCTGCGTCTTCAAAAGCCCGATAGGAGATCGCTCAGACGTCGCGGGGCTTCAAGCGGAACGGCGCATCCATGCCGTGCTTGGCGCGCCAGGCGGGGCCGGGGCCGCGCATGTAGTGCAGCTCGGGCCGGTAAGGATTGAAGGCGGTGGCGAAGAAGCGCTTCCAGAAGGCCTTGATCTCCGAGGCGAACCCGAAAGTGCGCCCGGCTCCTGCCGGAACGGGAAGAGAATGGGTCTCGATCAGAGCCATGATGCGGCCTCGCTGTGCTCCCCGTTCGTTCTGAGCGGGTGGCGCTGTTTCCGCGCGAAACCGAGCTTTGGCCTGCTTTATTAAAAAATGGTTTCAATTGTCCGAATCTGGGTCCGGATGGTGTCCGTCCCGTATTCATCCGTGGTGAACGGACGGAAAACGTTGCCCTTTGAGGGCGGTATCGTTACATCGGCGGCAAGCAAATTTCCTCAAATCGAAGGTTTCACGGGACCGATGGCGCGCCAGTTCATCTATTTCATGCAGGGCCTGACCAAGAGCTACCCGACCCGGAAGGTGCTCGATAACATCCATCTGAGCTTCTACCCGGATGCCAAGATCGGCGTGCTCGGCGTCAACGGCTCGGGTAAGTCGACGCTGCTCAAGATCATGGCCGGGCTCGACAAGGAATATACCGGCGAGGCCTGGGTCGCCGAGGGCGCCCGCGTCGGCTATCTCGAGCAGGAGCCGCAGCTCGATCCCAAGCTGACCGTGCGCGAGAACGTCATGCAGGGCGTTGCCAAGCAGAAGGCGATCCTGGACCGCTACAACGAGCTCGCGGTCAACTATTCGGACGAGACCGCCGACGAGATGACCAAGCTGCAGGACGAGATCGAGGCCCAGGGCCTGTGGGATCTCGACAGCAAGGTCGACCAGGCCATGGATGCGCTGCGCTGTCCGCCCGATGATGCCGACGTGACCAAGCTCTCTGGCGGTGAGCGCCGCCGCGTCGCGCTGTGCCGCCTGCTGCTCGATCAGCCCGAGCTCTTGCTGCTGGACGAGCCGACCAACCATCTCGATGCAGAATCCGTGTCTTGGCTGGAAGGCCACCTGCGCAACTATCCCGGCGCGATCCTGATCGTCACCCACGACCGCTACTTCCTCGACAACGTCACCGGCTGGATCCTCGAGCTCGATCGCGGCCGCGGCATTCCCTACGAGGGCAATTACTCGTCCTGGCTGGTGCAGAAGCAGAAGCGTCTGGAGCAGGAGGGACGCGAGGACGCTGCGCACCAGAAGACGCTCGCGCGCGAGCAGGAATGGGTGGCGTCCTCGCCCAAGGCGCGCCAGGCCAAGTCGAAAGCGCGCTACCAGCGCTATGAGGAGCTGCTCAAGAAGGCGAGCGAGAAGCAGACCCAGACCGCGCAGATCATCATCCCGGTGGCCGAGCGGCTCGGCGCCAACGTGGTCGATTTCGAGGGGCTCAGCAAGGGCTTTGGCGATCGTCTCCTTATCGACAACCTCACCTTCAAGCTGCCGCCCGGCGGCATCGTCGGCGTGATCGGTCCCAACGGCGCCGGCAAGACCACGTTGTTCAGGATGATCACCGGTCAGGAGAAGCCGGACTCAGGCACGATCATGGTCGGCGAGACCGTGCATCTCGGTTACGTCGACCAGTCGCGCGACGCGCTCGACGGCAAGAAGACCGTTTGGGAGGAGATCTCCGGCGGCAACGAATTGATCCTGCTCGGCAAGAAGGAAGTCAATTCACGCGGCTATTGCTCGTCGTTCAACTTCAAGGGCGCCGACCAGCAGAAGAAGGTCGGCGCGCTCTCGGGCGGTGAACGCAACCGCGTGCATCTGGCAAAAATGCTGAAGTCGGGCGCCAACGTCCTGCTGCTCGACGAGCCGACCAACGACCTCGATGTCGACACGCTGCGCGCGCTCGAAGAGGCGCTGGAGGACTTTGCCGGTTGCGCCGTCATCATCAGCCACGATCGCTGGTTCCTCGACCGTATCGCGACGCACATCCTGGCCTTCGAGGGCGACAGCCACGTCGAATGGTTCGAAGGCAATTTCCAGGATTACGAGAAGGACAAGATGCGCCGGCTCGGCCAGGACAGCATCATCCCGCACCGCGTGAAGTACAAGAAGCTGACGCGGTGATGGCTGCATGATGCGGCGGGCGCTCATCGCTGCGGTGATCGTCATCGCCTGCGGTTGGTCGCCCGTCCGTGCTGCCGACGCCGCCTTCACACAGTTCATCGCCTCGCTGTGGCCGGAAGCCCAACAGGCCGGCGTCTCGCGCGCAACGTTCGACGAGCAGACACGCGGGCTCGATCCCGATTACAAGCTGCCCGACCTGATCCTGCCGGGGCGGCCGGCGACCGGTGCGCCGTCGCAGGCCGAGTTCGTGCAGGTGCCGGCCGATTACGTCAAGGAAGCATCGATCGCGCGGCTTGCCGGCGAGGGCCAGCGGCTGCTGCAGAAATATCGCACGGCGCTGACCGAGATCGAGAAGAGCTCCGGCGTGCCGGCAACAATGATGCTTGCGATCTGGGGCCGCGAGACCGATTACGGCCGCTACACGCTGCCCTATGATCTGGTGCGTGTGCTGGGGACGCAGGCCTATGTCGGGCGGCGCAAGGATCAGTATCGCAACGAGTTCATCCTCGCGCTGAAGATCCTCGGCGAAGGCGTGGTGACGCGCAAGGACATGCGCTCGTCCTGGGCGGGTGCCACCGGGCTCACGCAATTCCTGCCGTCCGAATATTACAAGCATGGCGTCGATTTCGACGGCGACGGCCGCATCGACATCTGGCACTCGGTGCCGGATGCGCTGGCCTCGGCCGCGCAGCAGCTCGTCAACAAGGGCTGGCAGAGCGGCCTGCGCTGGGCCTACGAGGTGCAGGCGCCGGCGAAGGTCGATTGCACGACAGGCGTGCCGGAGGTGACGAAGCCGATCGGCCAATGGCTGCGCGAGGGTTTTGTCCCGGTGCGCGGCCAAAAGCTCAGCGCGGCCGAGCAGGCGCAGCCGGCCTCGCTGCTCCAGCCCGAAGGCATCTACGGCCCGTCGTTCCTGACCACGAAGAACTACTTCGTCATCAAGGAATACAATTTCTCCGATCTCTACGTGCTGTTCGTCGGCCATCTCAGCGACCGCATGACGAGCCCGCTGCCCTTCGCAACGCCCTGGTCGGCTTCGAAGCAGCTGCGCACCAAGGACGTCGAGACCATGCAGCGCGGGCTGACGCGCATCGGACTCTACAAGGACAAGATCGACGGCAAGGCCGGCATGCAGACGCGCGCCGCGCTCGGCGCCTATCAGAAATCGGCAGGACTCAAGGTCGATTGCTGGCCGAGTGAAGAGGTGCTGCGCGCGATCCAGGCGGCGCGATAGCGCATGAGCAAAGAAAAAGCCCGGCCGAGGTGCTCGGCCGGGCTTTCGATCGCCGCGCTCATGAGCGCGTTGCGATCAGATCAGTAGCAGACGCGAACCGGGCGGCTGACCCAGCCGTAGCCGTCCCAATAGCGCTCACGACGCCAATAGCAGGGCGCGGGCGGCGGGGGCTCGGCAACGTAAACGGGGCCGCCATAGGCCGGACGGCTCGAGGCGATCGCGCCGCCGACGATGGCGCCGCCGATCAGGCCGGCTGCGATACCGGCGCCGACGCCGTCATGGGCCTTCGCGGACGGAGCGGCGGTCACCAGCGAACCGGCGACCGTCGCAACCGTGAGGGCGGCAACTAAAGTCTTGTTCATGCTCTTGGCTCTCCTGGGAGATGGGTTCCTCCTGTTAGAGGCGCCCGGGTTTCAAAGGTTCACGCACACTCTGATGGAATTGGCCTTGCAGCTAGGAAGCGCGCAAATGGTCAATCCACGGTAAACGCACACGGAGCTGTGACGAGAAAAAGCGGTCTTTTTCAGGCCCTGAGATGAATGGCACATCCGTAGTCAACCGGCTTGGCGTGCCTCAGCCGCAGACTCGGACGCGACGGACGCGCCAGGCATAGCCATCCCAGAAGCGCTGCTTCTGCCAGACGCAGCCGCCGTAATAGTCGTCGGCAACATAGCCCGGGCCGGGGGCGTAGTAGCGCGGCGGGTAGTAGCCCGGCCCATAGTAGCCATAGCCGGGTCCGTAATAATACGGAGAGGCCAATGCGCCGCCGACAATGGCGCCGCCGATGATGCCGGCCGCCACGCCTGCCGCGACCCCGCGCTGGGCATGGGCCGGCGTTCCGGCCATCAGGGCCAGGGTGGCGACGGCAATGATCGCCAGGAGCGACTTCTTCATTGGCTTGACCTTATCAGATGAACACGCGGGAACCCTTTGGGCCGCAAGGTTCCATATTTCGCTTGAATGATCAATGAACGCCGCCTTTGCCCGAGACGACCAATTGGTATGGGCCCCCACCGGGAGACGATGATGGGCAACGCGATGGTCAATGCCTTGATTGCGGCCGGGATCGTTTTCGCGATCGGCTACGGCTGGATCGCACATCTCCAGAACCGCGCACGGCGCTCCCGCGCCACCGCCGGCAGCGACGGAGGGAGTAGCGGGGACAACAGCTATTCCGGGACGAGTGACGGCTTCTCGCTGGGAAGCTGGTTTTCCGGCGGCAGTTCGGGGAGCTCGACTGATGGCGGCAGCTGTTCGGGCAGTGATAGCGGCAGCAGCGGCGGCGACTGCGGAGGCGGTGGTGACGGCGGAGGAGGCGGTGGCGGCGACTAGTCCGGCCACAATCTTGATCCAGCGCAACAGCTTATTTTAGAGCCGTTCTAGGCTTTGATCAGGCCAGTTTGGAATAGCTTCAAATACCTATTTTTCCTTTTGCATCCGGCCGGCCTGTTAAATATCGATGATGGCGCATCACCGAAGGGCCTGCTGCTTCCATGATCGTTTGTTCCTGTAACGTGCTGAGCGATGACGACATCCGCGCCGCCGTCGCCGAGTCCGACGATGCCGTGCGCCATGCCAAGCAGGTCTATGGGTGTCTCGGCTGCAGCGCCGAATGCGGCCGCTGCGCACGGACGATCAAGACCATCATCGACGAAGCGCTCGGCCCCTGCGCGCAGTCCTGCTGCGCTGGCTGTCCGCATAGTCACACCGTGGCCGCCAACGACGAGACCGCCGAGCCCGCCGAGTTTGCTCTCGCGGCCTGCTGAAAACTTCCGCAATCCCGGCTGAGCTTTTCCCCGGCTGTGTTCCCGTAGCCGGTTGCCCTCGTTCGCAAAGTGATTTAGAAGCATTCTAAACTCGGTTTAGGACCGATTTGGACTGCAAGAGCTGGAGTGAACCATGCAGGGCGACGCAAAGGTCATCGAATATCTCAACAAGGCGCTGCGTCATGAGCTGACTGCGATCAACCAGTACTGGCTGCATTATCGCTTCCTCGACAATTGGGGCCTGTTGGACATGGCCAAGGTCTGGCGCAAGGAGTCCATCGAGGAGATGGAGCACGCCGACAAGCTCACCGAGCGTATCCTGTTCTTCGACGGTTTTCCGAACATGCAGGTGCTCGACCCCCTGCGCATCGGGCAGAACGTCAAGGAGATCATTGAGTGCGATCTCGCCGCCGAGATGAGCGCGCGGGCGCTCTATCAGGAAGCGGCGACCTACTGCCACAGCGTCAAGGACTATGTCACACGCGACCTGTTCGAGAAGCTGATGAGCGACGAGGAGCACCACATCGACTTCCTCGAAACCCAGCTCGATTTGATCGGCCGCATCGGCCTCGAGCTCTACACCCAGAAGCATGTCGGCGGGCTCGAGGGCGACGGGCACTAAGCCTCGCGTCAGCCACACACCCGGTGTCATCCCGGCGAGAGCAGGGATCCATAACCACAGGAAGCGATTGTGGCGCGCAGCTGGTAACTCCGAGTCTTCGCCAAACCACCCCCTGTGGGTATGGGTCCCGGATGTGCGCCCCGCTTCGCTGCGCTTGTCCGGGACGACACCGTGATTGCAGCGCCCCAGCTACAGCTGCGTCTTGTAGAGCTCTTCCACGGTCTCCTGGCTCGCCGGCTCGCCGAGGCCGGTCTGGTCGTGAATGACCGTGACGATGCTCGGCATCACCGAGCGCTGCACCTTGTCCGACGACCACAGCTTCGAGCGCATCAGCGCCTTGCCGCAGTGGAAATAGACTTCGCTGACCGCGACGTTCAGCACCGCGCGCGGCGGCTTGCCGAATTCGACCATCGAGGCAAGCAGATCCGGGTCGGCCGACAGCGTGCCGCGTCCGCCGACGCGCAGCGTCTCGTCGATGCCGGGAACGAAGAACAGCAACTGCACGAAGCCTGAGCCTTCGACCACGTTGCGAAACTGTCGATGCGGTTGTTGCCGGAGCGGTCGGGCATCAGCAGCTGGTTGGGGCCGGCGACGCGGACGAAGCCGGTGCCGCCGCCGCGCGGCGAAGCGTCGACGCTGCCGTCCGCGCCCGATGTCGCGAGCACGCAGAACGGCGACATCTCGATGAATTTCTTCGCATGCGCATCGATCGCGGGACGCGCTTTCGCGATCACGCGCGGGCTCGGCTTGGCATAGATGGTGGCGAGGTCTTCGGCGCTAAGATCGGTCAACGGCGTGCCTCCGCTTCAGCTTGGCTCCAAGCTACCCGATCGGGCCGTCTCCAGCCAAAGGAATTCATCAAGACGCGCTACACCGCATCCGCCGGCACGAAGCAGCTGATGATGATGGCGCCGCGGTGGTGAACGTACCACACCACGGCCTGGCCGACCGGATTGCCCTGGTCGCGGATGATGGCGCGTTCGGGCACTTCCATCCATTGCCCTTCGATCGGCACCCAATAGCTGCCCGCGCGCACGTCGTAGTCGGTGCGATGGCCGTCGGAGATGTCGCAGCAGGGCACGCCGTTCGGCGCGATCACGCTCTTGAACCAGGCGCGGATGTCGGGCGGTACGTGATCGTATTGCCCGTTGTCGAACGCGAACGCAGCGCTCGTCAGCGCCGTCATCGCGATCAGCCAAACGCATAGTGCGAGCCTTCGCATGCGATCCTCCGCCGCATTCGATTCGTATCGTTGATGCGATTAAGCCCGAGCTGTCAGCGCATTGCATGCTCAAATAATATGCGCGCGAGAGGCGCGGCGCATGATGCATTGCGGCATGATCTTCGCTATGGCGTCTCGATCGAGGCGAGCAGCGATTTTGGCGCGACATTGCGCCAGGCCATATCGAGCGCGCTTCGGAGCGTTACCTGATCGACCTTCGCCAGCTTCACATTCGTGCTGCCGTTCTTGCCCCAGGCGCCGGGCACGGGGCGAAACATCGCCGGCTCCGCATCGATGAGCATGGCCTGCTGGTCCGGCGTCAGCTTCACCATACCCCATGTGTCATCGGGGTAGCCCATCGTCGCGAACACGCGCTTGCCGACGCGGAAGTCGGCATGGCCGTGATGCGCGCCCTCGATAACACCGGGAAGCGCGAGTGCCGCCTTACGAAAGCGGGCTTTCGACATATCGTCTTGCTGCTGGTGCTACATCGACCGCTGCGGCGCGGTCTGTAGCAATTGCCTGACCTGCTCGCTGTAGAACTTTGCATTGCCGGTGGTGCCGTGGCCGCGCGTCTCGGTGCTCGCAGGGATCAGATAGAGGCGGCCGTTCTTGACGCGCTTCATGGCAGCGTCCGTGAGGCCGGTCTCGGGCGGGTTGCGCTCGTCGTCGGCGGAATTGATCAGCAGCAACGAGGCCTCGATCGCCTCCAGCTTCTCGCTCGCATTGTAGTCGTGCGAGGATTCCCATTGATAGACGAAGTCATTGGCGTCCGTCGTGATCGGCATCGCGAGCCGCTCGTCGACGATCTTGTCGGCCTTGGCCGCGGTCGGCGCCTGCGATTGATAGGCGAGCGTCCCGCCGATGCTGGCGATGCCGTAGGCGGTGATGGCATATTTCATCATGCGCGGCTGGCCGGTGTAATTGCCGCCATTGTAGTCGGGATCGCTGCGGATGGTATCGAGCATGATCCGCCGCAGCATCCAGTTGCGCGAGGCCATCTCGGTCGGTTGCGAGGCCATCGGGATCAGCGCGTCCATCGCCTTCGGATATTTCTCGCCCCACAGCCAGGTGTGCATGCCGCCCATCGAATTGCCGATCACGAGCCGCAGATGCTTGACCCCGAGGCCTTCCGTCACCAGGCGATATTGCGCCTCGACCATGTCCTCGTAGTTGTATTTCGGAAAGCTCGTCTTCATGCCGTCGGAGGGCTTCGACGATTTGCCGTGGCCGATATTGTCGGGAATGATGATGTAATATTTGGCGGCGTCGAGCGGCTGCCCCGGGCCGAACAGCTCGCCGGCAAAGGAAGGCGTCAACATGCTCGCGCCCGACCCGCCTGTTCCGTGCAGCACCAGCACGGGCTGGCCCGAGGGCTCGCCGACCGTGGTGTAGTGCAGCTTCAGTTCCGGCATGGTCTCGCCGGTGTGGAACTTGAAATCTCGGGCGATCCAGTCGCCCTGCTTCGGTGGCGGATAGTCGGCTGCCCATCCTGACGTCGAGATCGATAGCAGGATGACCGACAGCGCCACGCAAGAAGCTCTCATGTTCCTCTCCCCGTGCGGCTCGTGTCTGCCGGCCGCTTTGCGGCGGAACCTAGCACAAATGCGGGAAGGATGTAGGATTTCCCCTCAGCCAACCGTCCTCGAGGGAATATCCGGAGAAAGTGTGCATGTGCCGCAACATCAAGACGCTGTTCAACTTCGAGCCGCCGGCGACGGAGGATGAGATCCACGCCAGCGCGCTGCAATTCGTGCGAAAGCTGTCGGGTTTCAACAAGCCGTCGCAGGCCAACGAGGCGGCGTTCGAGCGTGCGGTGGCCGAGGTCTCCGAGGCCGCGCGAAAGCTCCTGACTTCGCTGCATACAAACGCGCCGGCGCGCGACCGCGAGGTTGAGGCGGAAAAGGCGAAAGAGCGCTCGCGGCTGCGCTTCGGTACGTGAGCTCAGGAGGGTGCTCCGTGATCTGGCTCACGGTATCTGCTGCCTCGCCTTGCGATGATGGCGGCCGGGGTTTTGATCGCCCGGAGCACGACATGAGCCGCCCCCTTCTTCCCTTGAAAGCAGGTGCCATCGTCTTCACGCTGCTGTGGACCGCGTGGATGATGTGGTGGAGCGGTTCGTTCTCGAGCGCGAATGTGATCATCCTCGCCCTGTGCGGCGCTGCGGTCGGCTATCTCTGGTATCGCGCCATGCGCTGGCAGTTCGAGCGCATGGGCATGCTGCCGCGGCGTGAGGATCAACCCAAATAGACTGGTCGGCTATTCCTTGTGGCCGTGCTTCTTCTTTTTCTTTTTCTTCTTGTGATCGTCGCCGTCATCGCCCGCGTCATCGACGATTGCCTCGTCGGTCTCCTGGACGGCGGCTTCGAGCGCTTCGCGCTCGGCGGCTTCGCGCTCGCGCTGGCGGCGCCGTTCGTCCCAGGCGTCGAAGAGCTGGTCGAGCCACGGCAGCACCTGCTCGATCGACGGCAATTGGCCGGGCGGACCCGGCTCGCCGCGCGGGCCTTGCGGCCCCGCCGGTCCCGGCGCGCCGGCTGGCCCACGCGGACCGGCTTCGCCCTGCTTGCCTTGCGGACCAGGCTTGCCGGGCGGTCCGGCCTTTCCGACCGGGCCCGGCTTGCCCTGCGGCCCGGGCTTGCCGCGCGCGCCGTCGAGGCCGCGCCGGCCCGGATGACCTTGTGGCCCCGGCCGTCCCGGCTCGCCTTGCCGCCCACGAGGACCCTGAGGCCCCGGCCGTCGTCCCTGGTCGTCTGCCACGCCATCGCTCCCTTCACCTGGAGCAAGCTACTTAGCGGCGTTTGACGACAGCAGCAATTCTGCGCGCGCATCGTGCCGGGCTTGATCAACATCAATCGGCGGGGCGAGCGGCCATGTCATCGATCGCGCGCGGCCATACCGAGGAGCGAGCGATGCGCGCAGCGTGGACGATTTTCTGCCTGTTCGCCGGCATTCTCGTGGCTTCTCTCGGCCTTGATCACCTGCTGGTGCCCGACATCGTCCCGGTCGCATTCGCTGATGAGCCGCAACCGCTATGGGCTGTCATGACGGCCTTCCTGCTCCGCGCCATCGAGCTGATCGCCGCCTCGGTCGCGATGATCGCGCTTGCGGTCATCGCCGGCGGACTGATCCAGCGGCGCGTCCTCGCGCGCTAGTCTTGATAGGCAGGCACGTCGATGCCGGAAGCGGCGTAGAGCCTGATCTTGTTGCGCAGCGTGCGCACCGAAAGGCCGAGCACGCGCGAGGCGCGCGTGCGGTTGCCGTCGCAGCGCGCCAGCGTCTGGAGCACGAGCTCACGCTCGACCTCGTCGACCGTGGCGCCGATCAGAAGCGGAACGATCTGGTTTGGAGCAAGGAATTGTGCGTCCGGCTCGGACGTGGCGACATGAACAGTGGTCATCAACACACCTCCCGATCAACGCCCGCTTCCATCGTCGGAAGCGGATCGAGAACCAACGACCCCCAAGCCGTGAATCTACGGTGGGCGGCTTTGGTTAATGAAGGGTTAATTGCGGGGTGCTGCACCGAATTGATCTTGAGAATGCCCAGATGCCGCCGCGATTGGTGAGTGACGGGCCCCTCACACCGTCCGGTCGCCGCCGTCCACCATCACGATGGTTCCGGTGACATAGGCCGACAGATCGGAGGCGAGGAACACCGCGGGGCCGACGATATCCTCGGGCTTGCCGGTGCGCGCCAGCGGGGGTGTGGTCGATGAAGGCCTGCACCAGCGCAGGATTGGTCGCGCGCACATTGGCGTTGAGGTTGGTCTCGATGAAGCCGGGGCCGATCGCGTTGAGGCGCACGCCTTCGTTGCCGAGCTCGACCGCGAGCGCCTTGGTGAAGCCGAGCACGCCGTGTTTCGAAGTGGTGTAGGCCGCCGAGCTCGGCGTGCGCGGATGCACGAAGGACTGGATCGAGCCGATATTGACGATGCGGGCATATTCCTCCCGTTTTCGTTTCGAAGTTTCACGAAACGCTAACTCGATATTAAGGGGTCGGAAACGGCGGCCTTGGCATACTGATCTTGATTGCTAAACCTTGCGCGCATGATGGAACGGCTCGACTCCTGGAAACTCGCTCTGGAACGCCTGCGGTCGGTGCAATCGCCGGATTGGGCCGAGGCCGGCCGGCTCGTGGCCGAGATCGCGCGGATGAGCAGCGATGTCACGCTGCGTCAGGCCGCCGAGCAGGCGCTGCCGGTGCTGCGCCAGGCCGTCGACAATGACGATCACAGCGTGATGCTGGCGGCGCAGCGTCGTCTCGGTGTGGTGCTCGAGGTCGTGCACGATCTGACCGCGCCGCGCTTCGGCCGCCGCAACGCCGCGCCAAAGAAGCTCTCCAGCGAGGATCGCGCCCGCAAGGTGCTCGGGCTGCCGCTCGCCGTGCAGCTCACCTGCGAGGATATCAACCAGGCCTATCGCCGCGCCGCCAAGGGCCTGCATCCCGACCAGGGCGGCAGCGCCGAAGCCTTCATCGACCTCGCCGCCGCGCGCGACATCCTGATTCATCCCGGCGCGCACAAGGACGCGTGAAGCCGCCACGGCCCGCGTTCACGCAGGCACAAAAACAACCGGGCAAGGACGCTGGCGTCCTTGCCCGGCTCTTCGTCCGCCGATCGAAACTTTACCAGGTGCAGCTACCGCTCTTGAGCGCGGCGTCCTTCACCGCGAGCGCGTCGAGGAAGGTCGGCACGCTGGCGCTGGCGCGGTGATAGCCGGCCGGCCACGGCGTGGTCGGAATGCTCTCGTCCCAGATCTGGCAGAAGCCGGTGTCCTGCCAGCGGATCAGATGATAGCTGGCTTCGGCAGGGCTAGCTGCAACGAACGCAGTGACGGCAAGGACCGCGGCAGCGCACAGCATGGAAATACGACGCATGATCAGCTCCTCAAATGAATGATGTGATGCGCCTCCCGACAATGACGGGGAGGGGTGGTGCGGGACGCTCTTGGCATGCGCCCCGGACAAGATGTGAGTAGTTCCACCGGCCGCCGAGGTTCAACGAATGTGCGCGGGACACGCGCGATTTCGGCCGGGAAATGCTTCAGGGCAGCGCAAAGGAAAAGGGCGGATCGCTCGCGCGACCCGCCCATCAAACGCGATCTCTCGCGTAGAGCTCAGAGCGTGCACTTCCGCTCGGCGCGCATCTTGATCTGCAGGTCCGAGGCCTGCTGGAAGGTCGGGAGCGGCTTGCTGACGGCCTTGTAGGTCGAGGCCCCGAGCTGGAACGGCTTGTACTGCAGGTCCTCGTTCCAGACCTGGCAGATGCCGGTATTGTCCCAGCGGATCACGTAATAGCCGACCTTCGCGGAGGCGGGCACGGCGAACACGGAACTGGCGATGCCGGCAACGGCACAGAGCGCGAGAAGGCGACGCATGAAGTATCTCCTTGGGGACATGGGACCGAAAAAATTCGTGCGGTAAAAGCAGGCCCTTTGCAAGCGGGGGAGCCGCCATTCACGGACATGTCAGCTGGCCCCAAAGCATTTGGTTTGGCTGCGTGCCCGATAGGCCACACGCAGCTTAGCTGGCGCTTATTTGGCCAGCGAGGCGATCGCCTCGATCTCGATCAGCATCTTCGGATCGGGCAGCGCCTGCACCACGCAGGTGGTGCGCGCCGGGTACGGCGGCGGGCCGAAGGCGCCGGCATAGAGCGCATTCATGGCGGCAACGTTGGAGGCGCGGGTCAGGAGCACGTTGACCTTGACGAGATCGTGCATGCCGGCGCCGGCCTCGCTCAGCACGCGCTTGATGTTGACGACGACATTGGCGAACTGCGCCTCGAAGCCATCGGGCAGCGCGCCTGATGCGTCGAAGCCGGGAATGCCGGAGACGAACAGGAGGTCGTCAACCCGCGTCGCAAAGGACAGCGGCGGCGCCTTGATGTGCGGCGGGGGCGCGAAATGGTGGATGGGCATGGGATCACCTCGGGACGGGGCGGAGGGGTGAGCGTAGCGGCAGGCCGGGGCTGCTCCAAACAAAAAGTGCGAAAACAACCCCATGCACAGTAGGGATGCTGCGGAGATCGTTAGGATTTTTGGAAATTCGAGTTCGGAGAAGTGATGGCTTGCTCCGTCGGGCAAGACAGGGGCATTATGGCATGATGGCGATGGTGGTTTTCGCCTCTCCCCCGAGGCCATTGACCCCGTCATTGCGAGGAGCTCTTGCGACGAAGCAATCCAGGCTGGCTCCGCGGCGAAGATTCTGGATTGCTTCGCTGCGCTCGCAATGACGGAGAATCCGAGCGCACAGCCGCGCCCCATCATGTTGCCGCCGCGATCGATCGGATAGATTCGCTCTGTCTGATTCGCTTCCCCCTAAAAAGCAGCCCCCGGAGTCTCCCATGAAGCTCGCATCCATCCTCCGCGCCGCGTGCCTCGCCATTGCCGCTCTGGCCGGCCTCTCGACGAGCGCTCGCGCCGACAGCGGCTTCGTGACGCTGACGATCTACAAGGCCGGCTGGATCATCGGCGGTTCGGGCGGCTCCGGCGTGCTGAACTTCCGCGGCCGCACTTACGCCCTCTCCACCGGCGGCCTCGACTACGGCCTGGTGTTCGGCGGATCCAAGACCGTGCTGCGCGGCCGCGTCTCCAACATCAATCGCCCCTCCGACGTTGCCGGCGTCTACGGCGCCGCCGGTGCGGGCCTCGCGGTCGGCGCCGGCGCCCGCGCCATCGTGCTGACCAACCAGAAGGGCGCGGTGCTGGAGCTGACCGGCACGCAGGTCGGGTTGATGGCGAATGCGGATCTCAGCGGGCTTGCGATCACGATGCGGTAACGCGAGGTGCCTTAGGGTGGGTTAGCACTGCGGATGCGCGAAGCGAATCCGCGGAGCGTAAGCCACCCTACGATGTCTCGACCATCGCATGCACCCGCTCGCAATGCGCGACGAGGTTTGCGTGCGAATCGACGAAGGCCTTCAGCGGCGTCGGGATCGGAAAGTAATGGATGTTGGCGATGAAGCCGTAGATGCCGGCATCAACGCTCCTCGGCGCCGCGCCGTGCACGAAGCCTTGCGCCGGCACGATGTCCGCCAGCACCTGCAAGTCGGCGAGCCCCCGCGCGTAGGCCTGCTCGGGCGTGTAGCGGCCGATGCCCTGGAAGTGATAGCGCTGCGCGTTGTAGGCCTTGGCCTTCTCGAAACCGGCCGCATCGATCTGCGGATGTTGCGCGATGAAGGCGTCGCGGAAGGCGGGATAGAAGCGCTCGTCCTTCCAGCGCGAATAGGACATCACCCAGTAGAGATCGTCCAGCATGCGCGTCACGAAGTGGTCGGTGCGGCGCTGCTCCGACGACAAGCCGGCATCGATCGTCAGGCGATATTTCGCGATCGCATGCGCGATGATGGTCTCGCTGTCGCCAATGATCTCGCCGTCGTCGGCGACGTAAGGCAGCTGGCCGCGCGGCGCGGCGGAGGCATCGAACACGTGCTCATGCACGAACGGCACGCCCGCGAGCTTGAGAAAGGCGTAAACCTTGAGGCCGTAGCCGTTGTTGTCGGCGACACCGAAGAGTTCTGGGTAGGAGTAAAGCGTCAGCATCGTTGCGCCCCTTAGCGGGTTGGTTCCTTGGCGCGCGTCTCGGTCGTAACCGCTTGCGCAGGCTTGCTGGCGCGGATCATCAGGAACGATCCGGTATAGCCCGACACGTGCCAGCGCCCGTCGATCTCGGTCGCATCGGCGTTCACCGTGCCGTCATAGGTGACACGGTCGTAGCCGAAGCCGGGCGGGTCGTAGCGCTTGACGAACGAGACCGCGCTACCGGAGCGATGACCCGCAATCCAGGAATTGTGTGTGCTCAGCGGGCAGTCCGGCATCATGCAGGGCTCGGTGATGCTCCCGCCGAGCGCGCCCCCGGTCTCCACCAGGGTCGCCGTGAACGTGATCATTCCGACGCCCGGCTGGATGTAGCTGCCGTCCCAGACGCCGGTCAGATTATCGCTCATTGCGGTGGTGTCCTGGGCTTGGTATCGGGGACGTCCACCTCAAGTCGTATCGCCGCAGCCGCAGGCTTGCAACCGCCCGCGGGCTGATATCGGTGGTAGCGTGCCCCGGACGCAGTGCAGCGCGCCCCTGGCGATGCGAAGCATCGTCCAGTGCGGCGTGATGCGCTGCAGAGCCGGGGCCCATGACGACCGTGCCGAAGCTTCTGGGTCCCGGGTCTGCGCTACGCTTGCCCGGGACACGAGAGCAGATGCAATCCGGCAGGAGCCGTTCAGCGTGCGCGACCAATCCACGCCGCCAGCTCGCGCCAGGGCTCCAGCGCCCAACTGCCTGACGCAGCCCCGGAGGGCGACGGCAGCACGAATATCTCCGGCCCGCTCTCCTCGCGCACCTGCCGCCCCAGCGCAATCGCTGCCGACGGCCTGCCGTAAAACAGGCTCGCCGCCTTCTTGCTCGTGAACGCAATCGTGTGCGGCCGATACTTGTCCATCTTCGCCCTGAACCCCGGCACGTCGATCGTCTCCGCCGCGATCTGGTGATCCATCCCGGCGCCGGTCTTGCAGAGATCGGTGAAGCCGATCCCGAGTTCGATCAGGCTTGCGAACTCGCTCGGCTGATAGCGCCGCGGCGTGATCCCGGCCTCGTGGATCGCGCGCCAGAAGCGGTTGCCGGGATGGGCGTAATAGTGCCCGAGTGCGGCCGAGCGGGTCGAGGCGGCGGTGCCGACAAAGACGAGGCGGAGCTTCGGGCGGAGCTGGTCGGGGAGGCGGTGAGTTGCATCCAAGTCAATCGTCCGTGGCTACGCTTACTCGTCCTTCTTGCGGGCTTCGCGGCCGTGCCATATCCGCGTGATCAGGATGTTTTGCGTTTCCGCCAAGACGGCATACCGCACGATGTAGCCGGACGCGCCAAAGCGAACCACGATCTGGCGGAGCTCGGCGTCTTCGGTCTGCATGCCCAGGTTGGGAAACTCCTCCAACTGTTCGATCGCCCGCCAGATCGAAGCGAGCGCGCGTTGCGCGGCGGCCGGGCTGTGTTGATCGAGAAAAAGCCGCAGTCGCTCGACGTCCTCGACAGCGTCGGGCGAAAGCAGGATCATCCAATCTTGCGCGCCACCGGCCGCGGCAGCTCCTTCGCCGAGCCCCAGCTCGCGACCCAGTCCTTCACCTCATTGAGCGGCACGGCGGCGCCGCTCTTGCGGAAATCATCCAGCCGCAGGCGATCCTCGGCGATGTCGGGGCCGGAGATATCGACCACGGAATCGAGCAGCGCCACGGCCTCCGCGAGCACAGCGGCGACATCCTGCCCGCGCTCGTCGGCCATCTCGCGCAAACGCGCGTCGGTTTCGGCGTCGATGTCCAGCGTGCGGCGAATGATGTTCATATCATTAGGATAAGCGCGGAGCGTGATTTTGTCGAGGCGCCCGTCTTGCAAAGATCGGTGAAGCCGATCCCGAGCGCGATCAGCGCGGCGAACTCGGTTGGCTGACAGCGCCGCGGCGTGATCCAGGCCTCATGGACCGCGCGCCAGAAGCGGTTGCCGGGATGGGCGTAGTAGTGCCCGAGCTCGGCCGAGCGCGTCGAGGCGGCGGTGCCGACGAAGACGAGGCGGAGGTTGGGGCGGAGTTGGTCGGGGAGGCGGTGGGTGTCAGCCAAGTCAATCGTCCGTCGCGTCGTAGCCCGCATGGAGCGAAGCGCAATGCGGGAGCCGGTTCGAAGGAAAAGTGGTCCCGGATTGCGCTTCGCTCCATCCGGGCTACGGATCATCCGATTCTGCGCGCCACCGGTCGCGGCAGCCTATCCCGAGGATCTAGGCACGGCGATCTGGTTCTACTGGAAGTCGCGGATTGCATTCCCCTGTCTGCAGGTCATCTGGCAGGAGGTCAATCGGCGCTTCCCTTAGGAAGCGGAATGCTTGCCCGCGGTCAAAGAGGACCAGCCGTTATTGAAGAAAACGATTTCTTGAAGCGATGCTTCCGAGAAAAGGCCGGGCAATTTGCCCGGCTTTCATGTTTGGATAGATGCCCAGGTGAGCTTGGTAAGCAGGAGGATGCTTACAACACCCGATTGCTCTCCTTCACCTTCTCCGCATCCAGATACAGGCTTTCGCCCATCTCCTTGAACTTCGCGCTCATCTTCGCCATGCCGTCTTCGGCGGTGCCTTGCATCGACATCCCCACGCTGTTCGGATCGTTCAGCGTCGCCGCATAATCCCGTACGTCCTGCGTGATCTTCATCGAGCAGAATTTCGGGCCGCACATCGAGCAGAAATGGGCGACCTTGTGGGCTTCCTTCGGCAGGGTCTCGTCGTGGAAGCTCTTGGCGGTGTCCGGATCGAGGCCGAGGTTGAACTGGTCGGTCCAGCGGAATTCGAAGCGGGCGCGGGAGAGGGCGTCGTCGCGCAGTTGCGCGGCGGGGTGGCCCTTGGCGAGGTCGGCGGCGTGGGCGGCGATCTTGTAGGTGATGACGCCGGTCTTGACGTCGTTGCGGTCGGGCAGGCCGAGATGCTCCTTCGGCGTGACGTAGCAGAGCATGGCGCAGCCGAACCAGCCGATCATGGCGGCACCGATGCCTGAGGTGATGTGGTCATAGCCCGGTGCGATGTCGGTGGTCAGCGGTCCAAGCGTGTAGAACGGCGCCTCGCCGCACTCTTTCAGCTGCTTGTCCATGTTGATCTTGATCTTGTGCATCGGCACGTGGCCGGGGCCCTCGATCATGACCTGGCAGCCCTTGTCCCACGCGATTTTCGTCAGCTCGCCGAGCGTTTCGAGCTCGGCGAACTGCGCGCGGTCGTTGGCATCCGCGATCGAGCCCGGACGCAGGCCGTCGCCGAGCGAGAACGAGACGTCATACTTGCGCATGAGGTCGCAGATCTCGTCGAAATGGGTGTAGAGGAAGCTTTCCTTGTGGTGCGCCAGGCACCACTTCGCCATGATCGAGCCGCCGCGGGAGACGATGCCGGTGACGCGGTTGGCGGTGAGGTGGATGTATTGCAGGCGCACGCCGGCGTGGATGGTGAAATAGTCGACGCCCTGCTCGCACTGCTCGATCAGCGTGTCCTTGTAGAGCTCCCAGGTCAGCTTGACGGGATCGCCGTTGCACTTCTCCAGCGCCTGGTAGATCGGCACGGTGCCGATCGGCACCGGCGAGTTGCGCAGGATCCATTCGCGCGTGGTGTGGATGTTGCGGCCGGTCGACAGGTCCATCACGGTGTCGGCGCCCCAGCGGATCGCCCACACCATCTTCTCGACCTCTTCCTCGACCGACGAGGTCACCGCCGAGTTGCCGATATTGGCGTTGATCTTGGTCAGGAAGTTGCGGCCGATGATCATCGGCTCGAGCTCGCTGTGGTTGATGTTGGAGGGGATGATGGCACGGCCGCGCGCGATCTCGTCGCGCACGAATTCCGGTGTGATGAAGGCGGGCACCGAGGCGCCGAAGCTCTCGCCGTCGGCGAGCGCTGATTCGGCGCGCTCCAGCTGTGCCTTTCGGCCAAGGTTCTCGCGTTCGGCGACGTAGATCATCTCCTTGGTGATGATGCCGGCGCGGGCGAATTCGAGCTGGGTCACCTTGTGGCCGTCGAGGCCGCGCAGCGGCTTGTGATAGGCCGAGAAGGCGCGCGCTGCCTTGTCGGTGGAGAGATTGCCATTGTCCTCCGGCTTGATCTGGCGGCCCTCATATTCCTCGACGCCGCCGCGCTCCAGCACCCATTGCTTGCGATTGCGCGCCAAGCCGGCGTTGACGTCGATGGTTTGGTGCGGATCGGTGTAGGGGCCCGAGGTGTCGTAGACCGGCAGGTTCGGCTCGCCCGCGCCTTCGGAGAGGATGATCTCGCGCAAGGGCACGCGCAGATCGGGCGCGGCGTCGGGGCTCGCGAAGATCTTGCGCGAGGAGGGCAGCGGGCCGGTGGTGACGGCGGGGACGGTCTGTTGCGGGTTGGAGCGGATGTTCATGGGATCCTCCGGTTAATTCTGGTGTGCGGTGTTCGATCTCGTCATCCTGAGGTGCTCGCAGAGCGAGCCTCGAAGGATGAACGAGCCGGGCCGTCGCCCTTCGAGGGCCGCTGAAGAAGCGGCCACCTCAGGGTGACGGAATGAACAGGGGCGGACATGCATCATGCAACCTCCGCTGACTGGCCAAGCCATTGCCGCACGCGGGCGTCGGGGTCGGGGTTCTGGGTGACGTCGGACACGACCGCAATCGAATCCGCGCCTGCGGCAAAGATCTCCGCGGCGTGCTCGAACTTGATGCCGCCGATGGCGACCAGCGGGATGGTGCCGATGCGCTGCTTCCATTCGGTGATCTTCGGAATGCCCTGCGGCTCGAAGCGCATCGATTTGAGCGTGGTGAAGAAGATCGGGCCGAGCGCGACATAGTCCGGCTTGGCTTCGAGCGCGGTTGCAAGCTCGTCGTCGTCATGGGTGGAGATGCCGAGGGAGAGGCCGGCCTCGCGGATCGCCTTGAGGTCGGCCTCGGCCAGGTCCTCCTGGCCGAGATGCAGATATTTCGCACCCGCAACGATCGCGGCGCGCCAATAATCGTTCACCACCAGCTTGGTTTGCGAGTCCTTGGTAATGGCGAGCGCGTCGGTGACGATCTGCAGCGCGTCGGCGTCGTTCAGCTCTTTTGCGCGCAGCTGGATGGTGCCGACGCCGAGCTTGGTCAGGCGTTCGACCCAGGCGAGGCTGTCGACGACGGGATAGAAGCGATCAGGATACGGCATGCCAGAACGGGGTCCCAACGACAGGGGTGGAGGGCGAGGCGAAGTCGCGGGCGTTCATCAGCCCGGCCTCGTAAGCGGTGCGGCCGGCATCACAGCCCAAGCGGAAGGCGTTCGCCATCGCGACGGGATCGGCGGCTTTGGCGATGGCGGTGTTGAGCAGCACGGCGTCATAGCCGAGCTCCAGCGCCTGCGCGGCGTGAGAGGGCGCGCCGAGGCCAGCGTCGACCACCAGCGTGATGTCGGGCAGCCGCTCGCGCAGGAGCTTCAGGGCATCGCGGTTGGTGATGCCCTTAGCGCTGCCGATCGGCGCGGCCCACGGCATCACCACCTTGCACCCGGCATCGACCAGGCGGCTCGCGACCGAGAGATCCTCGGTGCAATAGGGGAACACCTCAAAGCCGTCCTTGATCAGGATGGTTGCGGCTTCGACCAGGCCGACGACATCGGGCTGCAGCGTGTCGTTGTCGGCGATGACCTCGAGCTTGATCCAGGAGGTAGCGAACAATTCGCGCGCGAGCTTTGCCGTCGTCACCGCCTCGCGCACGGTGCGGCAACCGGCGGTGTTCGGCAGCACGGTGACCTCGAGCTCGCGGATCAGCTTCCAGAACGCGTCCCCGGTCTTGCCGCCGGCGGATTCGCGCCGCAGCGACACCGTGACGATGTTGGCACCGGAGGCGCGGATCGCGCCTTGCATGATCGCAGGCGAGGGATAGAGCGCGCTGCCGATCAGGAGGCGGGAGGCGAAGGTTTTGCCGTAGAAGGTCACCATGGTTTCAATTTCCTCACAGGCGACTTGCACAGACCATGATCCTGAGGTGCGCGCACTTGCGCGCCTCGAAGGATGACAGCGCCGCTTGCGGCCATCCTTCGAGGCGAGCCGAAGGCGGCTCGCCAGCGACGAGCGCCATGCGCTCGCGCGGGGATGACGGCGGAGTTTGTGGCAGCATTCATCCTCACCCTCCCTGCCGCGGCGTGATGATCTCGATCTCGTCGCCGGCCTTCAAGCTGGTCTCGGCCCAGCGGCTTTTCGGCACGACGTCGTAGTTGAGCGCGATGGCGAAATGGCTGCCTTCGTAGTCGAGCTCGGCGAGCAGCGCCTCGACGCTGGCCGCGCTGACCTCGCGCGGCTCGCCGTTTATGATCACAAGCATTGGACGATCACGCGCATTGCATCACCTCGTTGTCGATCTGGCCGCGCTGGACATAAGCGAGCGTCAGCTCGGCGAGCGCGGGGGCGATCAGGAAGCCGTGGCGGTAGAGGCCGTTGACGCTGATCTTGCCGCCGCGAATGCCGATGCGCGGCAAATTGTCGGGAAAAGCGGGCCGAAGCCCTGAGCCGAACTCGAGGATGCGGGCTTCGCCGAACGCCGGATGCACCGTATAGGCCGCGCCCAAAAGCTCCAGCGCCGAGCGCACGCTGACGCCGGTGTCTTCCGCCTCGATCGAGGTCGCGCCCAGCATGAACAGGCCGTTCTCGCGCGGGATCACGTAGAGCGGCCAGCGCGGATGGATCAGCCGCACCGGGCGCGCCAACTGCACCTCACAGGTCTCGATCAGGATCATTTCGCCCTTGACGCCGCGAAGCTCGCTCTGTTCGTCGCGGGCACTGATGCCGCGGCAATCGATCACGATGCCGTCGAGATCATTTGCCGTGACGTTGCTGCAGAACTTGATGGTGCCGCCTGCTGCCTTGATGCGCTCGTGCAGCTGCGGCAGCACGCGGCGCGGCTCGACATGGCCCTCGGCGGGGAAGAACAGCGCGTCGCGGAAGCGGCCCTCCAGCGACGGCTCCAGCGCGGCAAGGCCGGCGGCATCGAGCCGGCGGTGGTCCTCGGTCATGCGCGCGAAGCGCTCGAAATCGTTGCGCTCACGCGGATGGGCGACGACGAGCGAGCCGTTGAACGGCGTATCCGGCAGCTCGCGCCGCCAGAGGTCGAGCGAGCGCAGGCCCAGGCGGCTGATGATGGGTTCGGCGATTTCGGCCTCGCAATAGGGCGCGAGCATGCCGCCGGCCCAATGGCTGGTGGCATCCGTCATCGCCTCGTCACCACGCTCGTGCAAGGTGACGGCGTGGCCGGCCTGTGCGAACAGCAGGGCCTGCCAAGCGCCCGCGATGCCTGCGCCGATGATGGAAACCGGTGAATCCGGTCGCTTGGTGGTCTGCAACATCCCTGTCCCTTCGCCGGCATGACCCGGATCAGGTTCAAAGGGTCACCGCGGTCCTGGGCCGAATTGCCCATTTAGCGGTATCTCAGCTCCTCCTCGGAGCACCCCTCGGAACGGTGGCAATGTATGCCAGCGGGACGGGGTGGTCAACGCGTGTTGCCGGGAACCCGACCGTGCCCCGGACGCGATGCAGCGCGCCGCCTCTTGGCGGCGTGATGCTTCGCAGAGCCGGGGCCCATGTTTGCGGAGGGCTGGGTCCCGGCTCTGCGCCGCAACGCTCACGCGTTGCGACTTGTCCGGGACACGAAAACTACTTCAGGGCCTGCGCCCGCGCGTTGCGGACGCGCTGGGCCAGCTTCCGGTGCGTCGGCGCGCCGAACATCGGCTGCGGATTGCCGTTCGGCTCGAGCCAAGGCTGACCCATGGTCTCGCCCGCATTCGCGACCTGCATGGCCTCCTGCCGCTGGCGCTTTGCAGCGTAGTAATAGCCGCCCGCGAAATAACGCACGGCTCTCGCGTGATCGCCATTGGCGGCGCGATAGGCGCCGGCGAGGTACTTCACGGCGTAGGTGAGGTTGGTGTTGGGATCGCGCAGGCCCGCGGCATCGCCGGTGTAGCCGACGCCACGGGCGGTCGCGAGCTTGATCTGCATCAGCCCGATGGTGCCGCCGCGACCGACGAGGTGCGGCTGATAGCGGCTTTCGCGCATGATGACGCGATGCACCAACGCCTCCGGCACGCCGTTGGCGCGGGCATGGGCGGCAACCATCTCGGCGTATTCGGCTTCGCCGGCGAAAGCGGCCTGCGGCAACGTCAATCCGGCCGCAAGCAGTGCGACAACGCGTAAGATTTTCATCGAAATATTCCTCGGCAGAACGGACCCGCACCCCAGCGCGTTAGGCCGTGGGAACACGGCGATGATGTGGCGAAATGTCACCAGCGACGATTTTCGCCGGCTCGTCGCTTTTACGACTTAAACCTGCGTTAAGCTCGAGGTTGGTGGAGCGTGCGACAGCGGGTCTGTCCATATCGCGCATTCACCCAACAATCGCTACTCAAAAACGGCACTCGGGAGGACGTCCATGAACCCGGCAGACATCGACGACATTCCCAAGCAGAACCCTTGTGCACAATGTGGCGCACCGATCCCGTTCCCTGACTGGATCGAGCCGGGCGAAGGCCGCGTCTCCTATCTCTGGACCTGCCACGCCTGCAACTATCGTTTCGAGGCGGTGGCGATCTTCCCGCACGAGGCCATCGAGCACCCGCCGCTCGCGGCTTGATTCAAGCGGCGAGGCGCGGCGCCTGCGCGACCGGCAATTGCATCCGCACGATCAGGCCATGCGGCGTGCGGTCGTGCAGCGAGAGCTCGCCGCCGTGGGCGAGCGCGATCGCTCGCGCGATCGACAGGCCGAGCCCGAAGCCGATGGACTCGTCCATGGTGCGCGCGTCGTCGCCGCGCACGAACGGCTCCAGCATTTCCTGCTTGCGCGCATCCGAAATGCCGGGGCCGTCGTCCTCGACGTCGATGACGAGCCTGGTTTCCGAGACGTCGAGGCGGATCGTTACCTCGGCGCCGAAGCGCACCGCGTTCTCGACCAGGTTGGTGACGCCGCGATGCAGATCGTCGGGCCGCGCGGCGGCGGTCGCGGACGCCGGCCCGACATAGTGCACGACATGGCCCATGTCGCCGAACTGATCGGCGACGAGCTGCAGCGTGCTGGCGATGTCGACCAGCGTCACCGCCTCGACCTTGCGGTCGTCGCGCAGCAGCGACAGCACCGATTCCAGCATCGCGCGCATCTGGTCGAGATCCATCAGCATGCGCTTGCGGTTGCCCTCGTCCTCGATGAACTCGGCGCGCAGGCGCAGCCGCGTGATCGGCGTTCGCAAATCGTGGCTGATCGCGGCCAGCATCCGCGTGCGATCCGACATCAGCCGCGCGATCCGCTCGTGCATGCGGTTGAGCGCGCGCGCCACCGCGCGGATCTCCTCCGGGCCGCGCTCGGGCAGCGGCTCGGCGGTGCCGTCGAGGCTGAAATTCTCCGCCGCCTCGGCGAAGGACGACAGCGGCCTCGTCAGCGCGCCCGCCGCCCACAGGCCGAGCACGGTGACGCAGAAGAACGCGCTCATCAGCGCCATCAGCCAGGGCGCGCCCCAGAACCACGGCCGCGGGCCGCCATCGACATGACCCGCGATCACGGTGCCGTCGGGCAATTGCACGCCGATACGGGGCTCGATGCCGCCTGAAGCCAGCAGTCCGGTCTTGTAGGCGCGGCCGAGATGGCGGTGCATCGCGCGCAGATGCAGGCTGTCGCTCTCCGCGAGATTTGCCGTGCCGGGCGCCAGCATCTCGATGCCGAGGCCGGGGAAGGCGCGCGCGAGATCGGTGACGAGGTGCGGACGCTCGCTCGCCTCCGCCGCGCCGAGCAGCAGCGCGGCATCGGCCAGTTGATGCGCCCGGTCCGGCGACGCATCCGGGCGGTCCGGCCGGCTGATCAGGAAGGCCGTGGTGACGGCGAGATGAAGCGCCACTGTCGAGGCCAGCACCAGCGCGGCAATCTGCCCGCCGATGCCCTTGAGGTGGAAGAACGAGAACGGCTTCATCGTCGTCCCCATCAGCTGCTCAGGGGCACAGCGACCGCCTCGGTGCTTGCGACTTCAGTCCTTGGTGTGAACAGGTAGCCGCCGGAGCGCACCGTCTTGATCAGGGTGGGATCGGCCGGATTGGGCTCGATCTTGCGGCGGATGCGGCTGACCAGCACGTCGATGGAGCGCTCGAACGAGCCGGTGTTGCGCCCTTGCGTGAGGTCGAGCAGGCTGTCGCGCGACAGCACGCGGCCGGGCCGCTCGCAGAACGTGCGCAGCAGGTCGAACTCGGCGCTGGTCACCGCGACGCGCGCGCCTTCGGGATTGCGGAGCTCGCGCAGGCGCAGATCGATGCGCCAGCCTTCGAAGGTGAGCGTGGAGGCACCTTCGACCGAGCTTGCCGCCTGCGCCGCCGCCTGGCGGCGCAGCACCGCGTTGATGCGGGCGAGCAACTCGCGGGGGTTGAACGGCTTCGGCAGATAATCGTCCGCGCCCATCTCGAGGCCGACGATGCGGTCGACGTCCTCGCCGCGCGCGGTCAGCATGATGATCGGCGTCTGCTTTTCGGCGCGCACCTTGCGGCACAGGGTGAGGCCGTCCTCGCCGGGCAGCATGACGTCGAGGATGATGAGGTCGACGCGGTGATCGGCCATGGCGCGCGACATCTCGCGGCCGTCGGCGACGGCAGTGACGTTGCAGGCGTTGTTGCGCAGGTATTTCGCAATCAGCGTCCGGGTCTCGCGGTCGTCCTCGACGACCAGGATGTTGGGATTGGGAACGGCCATGCGCTTTGTTTGTCCAAAATTCGGGCCAAATGGCGAAGATTTTTGTTTCGGATTGTTTCTGGCCGGCTGCCCGCAACGGACGGCAATCGAGCGGGCATGGAGCGGCAAGATCTCGTTAAGCGCGTCAACCCTACCGTGGCGCCGTTCGCCACGAAACCCGCAAGAACCCACGGAGCCATCATGACCTCGATTTCGGCGGCCTCCGCCGGCAGTCATCAATCGCTGCTGCAGCGGCTGCAGCAGCAATTGCAATCGCAAGTTTCCGCCGGCGCGATCTCGTCGTCGGATCAGTCCGCGCTGTCGACGGCGCTGACCGACATCGATAAGGCGCTCCAGCAGAGCCGGACGAGCGACCAGTCGAGCGGCACGCGTCCATCCAAGGAGGCGATGCAGTCGAAGCTCGACGACCTCATCTCGAAGGAAGTCTCGAACGGGACGCTGACCTCCGAGCAGGCCGAGGAGCTGAAAAGCGTGTTTCAGTCCACCTTCGCGAGCGGTCCCGACGGCCGCGGGCGATCCGTCGCCGGACGACAATTCGTCGGATTCGTCGACGACCGACTCGTCCGGCAGCGCGTCGGCCGACGCGACAACCAAGGATATCCTCCAGCAATTCCTCAAGGCGCTCCAGCAATCGCAATCGTCGGCATCCTCCTATGGTGCCAATGGCAGCTCAACCGGCAATTCGAGCCTCTCCGCACTTCTGATCGATTACAAGAGCTGACTTCGGCGACGCCAGGCCGGCGCGGTCCTCGCCGCGATCAAGCTCCACCAGGGTGAGCGTCGGCGGGGAACAGTGCATCGCAAAATGTTCCGGAGTCACGCAGGAACCGTAGGAACGGTTCGCGCATGGCGCGACGAAATTGCGGCACGCACGGAACTGTGCTTGCTCAACGCTGTTTTCTCCGCACGAGTTTCTTTGAAGGAGAGGACCACAATGTTGATGAAATCGATCGTCACCGGCCTCGCCGGTACCGCGCTGCTTGCGACCGTCGCATTCGCGCAAACGCCGCCCGCGACCACCGACAAGGCGGCCCCTGCGGCCACCGCCACGACGACGAGCGCGCACGATCAGTGGCGCATCTCGAAAATGTCGGGCGTGAAGGTGTATAACGAGGCCAACGAGAACATCGGCTCGATCAACGACCTCTTGATGGACAAGAGCGGTAACGTCAAGATCGC
The DNA here is from genome assembly GCF_025200925.1 of Bradyrhizobium sp. CB1015. Taxonomy (GTDB): domain Bacteria; phylum Pseudomonadota; class Alphaproteobacteria; order Rhizobiales; family Xanthobacteraceae; genus Bradyrhizobium. Next base: position 2,820,816 of record NZ_CP104174.1, read on the forward strand.
CGTGATCGGCGTCGGCGGCTTCCTCGGCATGGGCGAGCACCTAGTTGCGGTGCCCTACGAGAAGCTGAAGTTCGTCAACGAGCCCGTCGCCTACAGCGGCACGGCGGCCACCAACCCGCCCGGCCGGCCGGCCTCGACCACGACGACTGGCGCAGCGACCGGAACCGACAGGCCCGCCGCGACCGCGACGACGTCGTCCTCGTCGAAGTGGTACCCGGATCACGCGGTGTTCAACGCGAGCAAGGACGAGCTGAAGAACATGCCCGAGTTCAAGTACTCGGAGTAACACGGCTCGCGTAATTGCCTGAACGAAGCGCGCCTGGTTTTCACCGGGCGCGCTGTCGTGTCTTCGTCTTTCCGCGTCATTGCGAGGAGCTCTTGCGACGAAGCAATCCGGAGCTATCTCCGCGGATGCCTTTCTGGTTTGCTTCCGCCTTCGCCGAGGCTTCGGCGGACCAGTCGCTGCGCTCGCCATGACGGAAATTTGCGCCGGCAATCAGCCTCCGCCCTTGAGCCGTTCATTGCGCCGGCGCAGGGCTTCGAGGGTGGCAAGCAGGATGACCGAGATTGTGGTCAAAATCACCGCCGCTGCCGTGATGGTGGGGCTGATGTTCTCGCGGATGCCGCTGAACATCTCGCGCGGCAGGGTGCGCTGCTCGGGACCCGCCATGAACAGCACGATCACCACCTCGTCGAAGCTGGTCGCGAAGGCGAACAGCGCACCTGAGGCGAGGCCGGGCAGGATCAGCGGCAGGATCACGCGACAGAATGCTTGAAGCGGCGAGGCGCCGAGTGAGGCGGCGGCGCGTGCCAGATTGGTGTCGAAGCTCTGCAGCGTCGCACCCACCGTGATCACCACGAAGGGTGTCGCCAGCGCGGTGTGAGCCAGGATCAGCCCGAGATAGCTGGCGGTAAGGCCAATCGGCGCGAAGAAGAAGTACAGGCCGACCGCGGTGATGACCCCGGGCACGACCACCGGCGACAGCACGAAGGCCAGCACGAGCGGCTTGAACCGGCTCTTCCACTGCGCCAGCCCCAGCGCGGCCATCGTGCCGAGGACCATGGACAACAGCGTCGAGGCGACGCCGATGATCATGCTGTTCTTGAGCGAGTTCATCCAGCGCGGCGAATTGATGAAGTCGTCGTACCAACGCAAGGAAAGGCCCGGCAGCGGATAGGTGAGGTACGAGCCCGAGCTGAACGACAGCGGCATGATCGCAAGGATCGGCGCGATCAGGAAGATGAACACCAGCGTGGAGACAACGATGGTCGCGGTCCACGCGATGCGCTGGCTGGGCGTGCGCAAGGAGGAATTGTCGCTCAATTCTTCATTCCTCCCGTGACCTGCTGGCCCTGCACCAGCTTGCCGTAGACGAGAGCGAGCAGAACGGTGGCCAGCAGCAGCACCGCGCCCAGCGCCGAAGCAAGGCCCCAATTGGCCGTCTCGGTCGTGTAGAGCGCGATGAAGTAGCTGATCATCTGGTCGGCGGCGCCGCCGACGAGGGCCGGGGTGATGTAGTAGCCGAGCGCCAGGATGAAGACGAGCAGGCTTCCCGCGCCGATGCCGGGCAGGGTCTGCGGCAGGTAGATCCGCAGGAAGGCGGTGAGGGGTGGCGCACCGAGCGAGGCGGCGGCACGCATGTAAGCAGGCGAGATCGCCTTCATGCTGCTGTACAGCGGCAGGATCATGAAAGGCAGCAGAACGTGGGTCATGGCGACGCAGACGCCGAAGCGGTTGTAGATCAGGCGGAGCGGCTCGTCGATGATGCCAAGCCAGTGCAGGCTGTCGTTGACGACGCCCTTGCTCTGCAACAGGACGATCCAGGCGCAGGTGCGAACCAGGAGCGACGTCCAGAACGGCAGCAGCACGAAGATCATCAGCAAGTTCGACCGGCCAGGTGGCAGCGTCGCCAAGAGGTAAGCGACCGGGAAACCGAGGATCAGGCAGAGGGCCGTGACACCGAGGCTGATGAGGAAGGTGCGGACGAAAATGTCGCGGTAGATGGCCTGATCCGGTGAGGCGGCGACGATCGCACCGTCCGCGTTTCGCGTCAGGTCGAGCGCGGCGAGCAGGTAGAAGCCGGTGATCGGGCCGCTCGCGTCCTTGATCGTGGTCCAGGTGGCGCGTTCGCGCCAGGCGGGGTTGATCTTGCCCAGCGTCTCCTTGGCCGCACCAGGCTCCGGCATGGCCTTCAGGTTGCGCGCCGTGCTGGTCAGGATGGTGCGGAAGCCGTTGAGCGCGTAATTGAGCCGCTTGGCCGCAATCGCGATGGTGCCGGCGGCGCGCGCCGCCAGGATGTCGCTTGCCAGCGCCGCATAGGCCTTTTCATCCGGCAGGTCCTTGCCGTCCCAGCTGGCAAGAGCAGCTGTTGTTTGCGGCAGGACCTGACGCACCTCCCAGTCCTCGACCGAGCGCCACAGCATGCCGGCGATGGGACCTGCGAAGGTGAAGAGCAGAAACAGCAGAAGCGGCAGGACCAGCGCCAATGCCTTGACCTGGCGTGTCCGCTCAGCGCGCCTCAATCGGCGCTTGAGCGGGATCTCGGTCGATGCAGTGGCGCCGGTTGGGGACGCTGCCGTCATGGCATGAGCCTCTTTGGCCGGACGTGCATTTCAGCTTGGGAACAGTCTGAGCAAGCGCCTCGTCCTTCGAGACGACCGCTTCGCGGTCTCCTCAGGATGAGGCTTATCGACAGCCGTGCCTGTGAAACACTCGCCTCGCACTCCGTCCTCATCCTGAGGAGCCCGCCGAAGGCGGGCGTCTCGAAGGATGGCCGCAACGTCACTGCGTTCAATGCGCGCCGCACGTCGGTCGAGTCGCGATCTATTTCGCGGCCCATTTGTTGAAGCGCTCGGTCAGGCGGTCGATGTTCTCGAGCCAGAAGGCAACGTTGATCTCGACCGCGTTCTTGATGTTGTCAGGCGCGGTCGGCAGGTCCTTCAGGACGGCGGGCGCGAGCCGGCCGGCGGCGTCCTTGTTCGAAGTGCCGTAAGCAATGTTCTCCGACAGCTTGGACTGGTTCTCCGCCTTGCCGACGAAGTCCAGGAACTTGTAGGCCGCGTCCTTGTTCGGGCTCCCCTTCAGGATGACCCAGCTGTCGAGCGTGAACAGCGCGCCGTCCCACACCATGCCAAAGTTCTTCTTCTCGTTCTTGTTCGCGGTGTCGATGCGGCCATTGTAGACCGAGGTCATCGCCACCTCGCCGGAGGCGAGCAATTGCGGCGGCTGCGCGCCGGCCTTCCACCAGACGAGGTCGCCCTTGATCGTGTCGAGCTTCTTGAAGGCGCGCTCGATGCCTTCGTCGGTCGCCAGCACCTTGTAGACGTCCTTCGGCGCGACGCCGTCGGCCATGAGGGCGATCTCCAGCGTGGTCTTCGGACCCTGACGCAGGGCGCGCTTGCCCGGAATCTTCTTGGTGTCGAAGAAATCGGCCCAGCCTTTCGGGGCCTCCTTCAGCTTGTCCTTGTCGTAGCCGAGCACGAAATCGTAGAGGATGGCGCCGACGCCGCAAGGATTGACCGCCGGCGGGATATAGGCTGCCTCGCCGCCGATCTTGGAATAGTCGAGCTTCTCGAACAGGCCTTCCTCGCAGCCGACCGCGAGCTCGTCGCTCTCGACCTGGACGACGTCCCAGGTGGCGGCACCGCCCTGGACCTTGGCGCGCAACACGCCGACGCCGCCGTCCCAGGATTCGTCGTTCATCGCGATGCCTGAAGCTTTCTTGAACGGCTCGAAATAGACCTTCTTCTGGGCCTCCTGATACGCGCCGCCCCACGAGACGACGGTGAGGTCACGCGCCTCTGCGACATTGGCCAGCGCAGCACTGGCGCCCAGTGCCGCGGCGAAACCCAGAGCAATCTTGCGCTTCAGCATGGTCTTCGTTCCTTCTTCATGTGAGTTGCGGTGACATCGATTGTTTCGGCTTCGCCGCCGGTAGATCAGACGGGATCGAGGGCGAGGCAGTCCTCCGGGCGGAAGGTGATGAACACGCTTTCGCCAGGTCTTAGGCTGCCAGGTCTTAGGCTGCCAAGTCCTGGGCTGCCAAGTCCTGGGCTGCCATGTCTCAGGCTGTCATGCGCTCCCGGCTGAAGCTTGACCATGAACTCGGCGTTGCCGGCGACGTCGAGCACGGCCAGCGCGTGGTCGCCGAGATAGATGGTGTTCTGGACCGTCGCCGGCAGCCGGTTCGGTCCCTCACTGGAATTGCCATTGGCGATGATTGCGACACGCTCCGGCCGCACCGACAGGGAGGTCGATGCGCCCGCGCCTGACACGTTGACCGCCCGTGCTGTCACGGTGCCGCCACCGGCCAGCGCGACGCTGCAATAGTCCTTGTCGATCGTCTCGACGGTGCCCGCCAGCACATTGTTCTCGCCGATGAAGTGCGCAACGAAGCTGTTCACCGGATGCTCGTACAGCGCGTCGGGCCGGTCGATCTGCTGCACGATGCCGTCGTTGAAGACGGCGATGCGGTCCGACATGGTGAGCGCTTCGCTCTGGTCGTGGGTGACGTAGACGATCGTGATGCCCATCGTCTCGTGCAGCTGCTTGATCTCCAGCTGCATCTGCTCCCGCAGGCGCTTGTCCAGCGCGCCCAGGGGCTCGTCCATCAGCACGAGCTGCGGATTGAAGACCAGTGCGCGGGCCAGCGCCACGCGCTGCTGCTGACCGCCGGACAGCTGCCCGGGCCGCCGGTGCGCTAGGCTTTCCATCTTGATCATGCGCAGCGCCGCGTTGACGCGCTCCTGCGTTTCCGCCTTGCTCGACTTGCGAACCGACAGCGGGAAGGCGATGTTTTCCGCGATCGTCAGGTGCGGAAACAGCGCGTAGTTCTGGAACACCATGCCGATGTCGCGCCTGTGCGGCGGCACGTTCTTGATCGGCCGGTCCGCGAGGTAGATCTCGCCATGGGTCGGCACCTCGAAGCCGGCCAGCATCATCAGCGTCGTCGTCTTGCCCGAGCCCGACGGGCCGAGCAGGGTGACGAACTCGCCCTTCCTGATGTCGAGATCGAGGTTCTTCACCACGAGATGCTCGCCATCATAGGTCTTCTGAATGCCGGAAAAACGCACCAGCGCCGGCGCAGGTGTGACCATGCCGGCTTCCATGTTGTCCTCGCGGTGTCCCCTACAATGCCGTGCGAGATTAGCATCCTGCAGCGAGAATGCCAGCGGCGCAAGCGACGAGGACGTGTGCGGGTCCGTTGAGTAGGGACGATCGCTTATGAAAGCTTTCCCTGCGGCCATCCTTCGAGACGCCCACCTTGGGCGGGCTCCTCAAGGATGAGGATGGAGTGCGTGGCTGCAGTTTCAAAGGGCACTGACGCCGAATAGCCTCATTCTGAGGTGGCGCGCAAGCGCCGTCTCGAAGGACGAGGCGTGCGCGCAGGCCGCGCAACAAGTCAAATGTGATAACCCTGCGGTGAGTGGGACGCGCTACATCCCCGACAGCTTCGTCACGAATACGTTCAACGAGCCGCCGGCTTCCGCGACCACGCGCAGGGTCTTGGAGTCGAAGGCGATGTCGGCGAGAGTCAGGCTGTCGATCCTGGCCTCGACCTTGAGGCCGTCCTCGCTCTTCTGGTAGTCGGCGATCGCGGCCGCGATCTTCTCGCGGGCGTTCGCGGCGATCGGCTTCAGATCGAGGGTTGCCTTCTGCAGCAGCGCCTGCTGCATCTGCGGCACCACCGCGCGGGCGGCGGCACCCAGAAGGCCGAACGCGGCCTCGGATTCCACGGCGAGCTGGATATCGGTGAGCCGCAGCGTCTGCTGCGCCTGGTCGAGCACCGGCCGGCCCCAGATGTGCACATTCGCCTCGGCGCCGAGGCCGAACCAGCTCTTCTCCTTGGCGCGCACCAGAAGCGAGATCAGCAGCCGGTCGCCCGAGGGGATGACGTTGGCGCTCTTGACGGTGACGTCGACCGGGCCCGAGCCGTCCTCGGGATAGGTGCGGCCGACCATCTGTGCCGCGATCAGCTTGTTGATCTCGGTGAAGGGCACGTCGATCGGCACGCCGATGTTCACGCCGGTGCCGGTCGGCGGCACGATGGAGATCTTGTCGGGGAACGGGCAGTCGGGCTTGGTCGGCGTCGAGGTCACGCGTGTCTCGGCTTCGAGGCCGAGCAGCAAGGTCACGGCCTGCGCATCGACGCGCGGCTGCGCCGCGATCGCGCGCACCGGCTTCATCTCGAGCCAGAGCGGCGGCAGCGCCGCCGAGGCGCTGGATCCCTGCAGCGGGATCGAGCGGCAGGCCTTGATCCATTGCGCTTTCGCATTCTCGCGCAGACTGGGATCGTTGCGGATGCGCTCGGAGACGGCGTTGATCTGCTCGCCGACGGTCTTGTCGATCAGCGGTTTCACCTGCGCGGGCACGTTGACCTTGGCGCCGGCGACGTTGAGGTTGGTGTCGCCGAGATTGACCTGGGCGCCGAGATTGGGCTCCAGATGCCAGGCGGCGGCGAGCTTCGGGCGCGAGGTGACGACGACGTTGCCCTTGATCTCCGCGCTCGCGTTCAGGTTCTTGATGTTGACCGCGCCGATCCGTTTTGCGGCGTCACCGCCGAGGACGCTGCCGAGCGCGTCGCCAAGCGCGCCCGTGGCCTTCGACGACAGCGAGCCCGTCACGTTGAGCTTGCCGGTGAGCGGCGTCGAGATCGTCAGCACGTCCTTGTCGCCGTTTGCCGCCATCGGGCCGCGAACGGCGGACCAGCCGATATCGGCGTTCTCCAGGATCTGCGAGATCGGGTTGTCGGCCTTCCCGGCGAAATTGCGCGGTGCGGCCTTCTCGGCCTGCTCGCGGATCGCCGACAGCGCGATGGCGACCGGCGCGATCACGATGGAGCTCTTCGAGGCCGGCGGCAGCGGCGGCAGCTGCGCGACCGGCGGCGCCGAATTCGTCGCGCGCGGCGACATCAAGTCCATCGCCTTCAGGCTGATGAAGAACGACGCCGCGAGCACCGCGACGCCGATCAGGATAGTCTTCAGATTCCACGTCAGACGCATCAATCCCCCAAGCCGCCCGGGCGGGGATTCTACAGGGCGGGCGAGGAGGGCGCTAGAGCGCACCGGTGGGGTGGAATTGCGGCGAATGGGTTAACGGTCGCTAACGCGCCGTTGCCGCGTTTCGCGGCGGCTAGCCGTGCCGCGGACGGCGGACTGCTCTCACTTTGCCGCGATCTCCGCCACCGCAGTAGAAGCGGTCACCGCCATCGGACTCGAGACCCGAGACCATGGTGCCGGCGGGCATGTCGAGCTGCTCCAGCACCTCGCCCGTATCGGGATCGACGCGCCTGATGTCGCTGTCCTCGCCCTCCCAGGTGCCATGCCAGAGCTCGCCGTCGACCCAGGTGACGCCGGTGACGAAGCGCTTGCTCTCGATGGTGCGGAGGATCTTCCCCGTTTCGGGATCGACCTGATGGATCTTGCGCTCGCGATATTGTCCGACCCAGAGCGAGCCCTCGGCCCAGGCGAGGCCGGAATCGCCACCGCCGCCGGGGGCCGGAATGGTGCCGAGCACCTTGCCCGAGGCGGCATCGATCTTCTGGATGCGGTCCTCGGCGATCTGGAACAGGTGCCGTCCGTCGAACGCCGTCCCCGCATGCGCGGCGACGTCGATGGAGCGCGCGATCTTGCCGTCGGCCGGATCGACCGCGTTCAACTTGTCGCCGGATGCGAACCAGACATGCGTGCCGTCATAGGTGACGCCATGCACGGCGTCGACGCCCGGAAAAGGCCCATACTCCGTGACGATCTCGGCGGCTGAACGTTTCATGTGCTCGATCCCTGTGCTTAACGCGCATCCTACGTCTTCAGGAGCGGCGTGGGGAGTAACAAGCCTGTCGGGAAACCCGGAACGGGCGGCGTCATCCAGCGGCGTGCCCGTCCGTGTCCGAACGACTGCACCTTGCCCGACCGTGCCAGCTCTTCGAGCGCGCGCTGCACGGTGCGCGGGCTGATCCTAAGCGCAAGTGCGAGTGCCGAGCTCGACCATGGCTCGCCGTCGGCGAGAAAGGCGAGGACCGCGGCGTGCTTTTCCTCATTGGGCCGCGCCAGCACGAGGACGTCGCGCGTCTTCCGTGGCACCAGCACGAAGCCCTGCTTCGTCGCGCTGATGTCGGCCAGCGGCGCGAGCTGGGTGCGGAGCCGTCCGATCTCGACGCGCAAGCGCGCGCGGTGCGATTCGTCGGCGTGCCTGGCTTGAAAGGCGCCCGAGATCAGCGTCTCGCGCGAGACATCCGCAGGCCATGCCTGCGCCAGGAGACGCGCGAGCGCGAACAGCACGGGGCGCGTTCCGAGCGACACCGCGACGGCTTGCCTGCGCACGACGTGATGGAAGGTGTCGACGACGAGCGCCGTCGAGGTCGCCAGCCGTTCGACCTCTCCCAGCAACAACGGATGTTCGCTGCCGCGCGCGATCAGGCGCGCCGCCGGCGTGTCGAGGATCAGGTTCGCGCTGTCGACCTCGGCCACGAGCGCCGGGATGTTGGCAAGGCGCGCCGCGCGAGCTGCGCGGCTGAGCGCCGTGCGCGCGTCTTTCGTTTTGAGCCGCCTGATGGCGATGCCGGCGAGCACGAGCTCGCGGACGACTTGGGACGCGGGCGGGAGCATCGCAGGGCGGACGCCGGCGAGCGTGCGCTCGGCCTCGTCGGGGCGACCGACCAGAAGCAGGCGGCGCGCCTCGATATGGCCTGCATGGGCGGCATTGACGAGATCGCCGTGCTTTTCGAGCGTCGCGCGTGCCGCCGCGAGCGTCTTCACCGGCCAGTTCAGATCGCGCGAGACCAGCGCGATCTCGGCTTCGGCCACCAGGCACCTTGCGCGTGCCGCCGCCTCGCGCGGACCGAAGGCGCGCGCGGCGGTGCGCAGCAGCGACTTGGCCTTGGCGAGATCGCCGAGCTGCGCCATCGCGATGCCGCGTAGCGCCAGCGACGGCGCATCGTTGCGCAGCGCGACGCGGTTCAGGGCACCGAGCGGATCGCCGGCTTCGAGCGCGCGCGCAGCGGCAGTGATCAGCGACTCCATGTCAATCCCGCCACACTTGTTACTCCCACCGCGCGGCCGCTTGGTGCCAGAAATCGTGGACGGCCGATGCGAGGCGGGCGGTTCCGCCTCCGGCATGGCGGGGCGCGGAACGGCGGCCGCGGCAAGAAACTTGGAGAGAGATCATGACATCGACTGAAAACGTAAGGACCAACGGACAGACCGCCATGCAGACCCCACCGGTGGTGTCGCCGCAGGACTGGGAGGCGGCCCGTCTGCAACTGCTCGTGAAGGAAAAGGCGCATACCCGTGCCCGCGACGCCCTGGCGGCCGAGCGGCGCCGCATGCCGTGGATGGCTGTCGACAAAACCTATGCGTTCGAGGGGCCTGGCGGCAAGGTCAGTTTGGCTGATCTGTTCCAGGGCCGGCGGCAGTTGATCGTGTATCGCGCCTTCTTCGAGCCCGGCGTGTTCGGCTGGCCCGATCATGCCTGCCGCGGCTGCTCCATGGTGGCCGACCAGGTCGCCCATGTCTCGCACTTGAATGCCCGCGATACGACGTTGGTGTTCGCCTCGCGTGCGCCGCAAGCCGACATCGTCAGGCTGAAAAAGCGGATGGGCTGGACCATGCCGTGGGTCACCATCACCGACAGCTTCGATGCCGATTTCGGCGTGGACGAATGGCACGGCACCAACGTGTTCTACCGTGACGGGACGCGCATCTTCCGCACCTATTTCGTCAAGAGCCGCGGCGACGAGCAGATGGGCGGCACCTGGAACTATCTCGACATCACCCCGCTCGGCCGGCAGGAAGTGTGGGAGGACTCGCCGGAAGGCTATCCGCAGACCCCGACCTACAAATGGTGGAACTGGCACGACAGCTACACGGACGGTGCGGCGCCCGACAAGCGATGGGTGGAGGTCTCGGACGCCGGCGAGAAAGTCTTCCGCGAGGAGGCCGCGGGAGAACGGCAATGACCGCTCCGGTCAGCGCTGCCCCCAGCGTCAGCCCCGACGCGGTGGCGGCCGCGCGCCACCTCGCCAGATGGCTGGGGCTGGCGGCCACACCGACCTTCGCCATCATGGCCGCGCTGACGGCCATGCTCGGCGGTGGGCCGGCGGACATGCTGTGCGGCGCCGGGCAGGGCTCTCTGCTCGGCGGGATGGTGCCGATGTATCTCTTGATGAGCGCGTTTCATGCATCGGCGTGGCTGAGGTTGATGGCGGAGCGGCGGGGCGCGGTCAGCCGGTAAGCGCTCCGCCGGTGTGAACGCCTCGTCCTTCGAGACGGCGCTTACGCGCCTCCTCAGGATGAGGCTAATCGACACCGGAGCGGGGGTTAGAGAGCTGCCCCGCACTCAGTCCTCATCCTGAGGGCCCGCCGGAGGCGGGCGTCTCGAAGGATGATGTGATCCGCGCTTTGCCAACACATGCAGCTCGGCAAAATCGCCGAGCATGAAGGCTTCTTGGCGCGGCTCCATTCTTGAGTTTGCGCTCGCACTCGATTGCATCGGTGATGCGGTCGAACCATTGCGAGAATATCAACGTCACGGGGCGACGCGACTTGGTGTAGCCCTCGAACGTGCCAGCGTTGTGTTGCGCGATCCTGATCTCGAGCTCGGTGCGGGTCGTGCCGATGTAGTAGCTGCCGTCCGCGCATTGGAGAATGTAGAGGTACGCGCCGTCTGTCATCGTGAACGCCTCGTCCTTCGAGACGCGCGCAAGGGCGCGCTCCTCAGGATGAGGCTAACTGGCAGCCGAGACCTAGCGCAAGTACCGCGGACAAATTGCGACCCGCGCACACTCAGTCCTCATCCTGAGGGCCCGCCGCAGGCGGGCGTCTCGAAGGATGCGCCACAATCGCCGATGCCAAACGAGGGCGGTTCGGCATCACCGGGTCTTCACTGCGGCGCCGCCTGAAGATAAGCAACGATCTTGCCCGCTTCCTCCGCCGAGATGCCGCCATAGGGCTGCATCTTGTGGCCGGACACGACCTCGTCCGGCTTGACCATGAAGCGGGTGAGCTTGTCCTGGTCCCAGACGAAGCCGGCGTCCTTCATCGACGAGGAATAATTGTAGTCCGGCAGCGAGCCGGCCTTGCGTCCGACGATCCTGTTGAGGTTGGGACCGAGGCGATTGTCGCCTTCCTTCATGGAATGGCAGGTGCGGCAGGAATTGTTGAAGGCCTGCTGGCCGGTGTCGTCATGCGCGGGTTGCTGCGCGAGCGAGCAGGGCGCGGACACGAGCAGCGTCAGTGCTCCGGCGCCGGCGAGGGCGTGCAGCCATGGGCTTGGCGAGGGGGGCCTTCGTGATCGCATTTGCGCCCTCCATCGGGATCGCGCCACAGCAGGCGCAACGGGGATGTCGAGGCAAACGAAAACGGCCCCGGCGGGTTCCGGGGCCGTTTGCGTCACGATGTCCTGTCGCTTCAGCGGCTCGCGGCGCCGAGGTCCGCACGGCGCTCGGTCATCGGCAGCACGATCACCCTGGTGCCGACGTTGACGCGGGAATAGAGGTCGGTGACGTCCTCGTTGGTCATGCGGATGCAGCCGGAGGAGACGCGCTTGCCGATGGTTTCGGGGGCGTTGGTGCCATGGATGCGGTAGATGGTGCCGCCGAGATACATCGCACGGGCCCCCAACGGATTGCCGGGGCCGCCGGCCATGTGGCGCGGCAGATAGGGCTGGCGGGCGATCATCTCCGGGGGCGGCGTCCAGGCCGGCCACTCGGCCTTGCGGCTCACCGACTGGATGCCTGACCAGGTGAAGCCGTCGCGGCCGACGCCGATGCCGTAGCGCAGCGCCTGGCCGCCTCCGAGCACGTAATAGAGATAGGTGTTGGGCGTATCGATGATGATCGTGCCCGGCGCCTCGCGCGTCGCGTAAGAAACGGTCTGGCGGCGGAAGCGGGCCGGCAGCTCAACGGCGTCCTGATCCTCGGGCTCGGTCTGGTAGGTCGGCGCCTGATAGGGCTGATACGGCTGATAGGGTTGCAGCGGCTGCGGCGCGGTCATCGGCGGCAGCGGCTGGAAGAACGGGAAGATCTGCACCGGCGCGGCCTTGGCTGCGCTAGCGAACGCGATTGCGGAGACCGCGACGGCACTGAGTGCAACGGCGCGCGAAAACGTCTTGAACGTGTCCAGATTGAACATGTGATCGCCCCTGTTTGCTCGGTGTTTTGCTCACCGCGGCACCATTGCGGTGCTCCGTTGCCTAAACTCCTAACGGCAAAACGTTTCGGGACATTTGCGCGGAAAACCGAAAACGGTTTCACGGCGGCAAGAATTGTTTCATGACAGTTTCGTGGCCCCGCGGGCCCGTTAACGAACAAAACAGCACGCCGACACTTCTGTGACGTCACACGCCTGAAATATCCTTCGTTGATGGTCGATGCCTGAGAATCATCAAACTCTCGGGATTTTCCCATGCGGGTATTAATTGCGACCGACGCCTGGCATCCGCAGGTCAACGGGGTGGTACGCACCCTGACCTCGCTGGCGAATGCGGCCAAGGCCCTCGACGTCGAGATCGACTTCCTCACGCCCGACGGCTTTCCGTCCTGGCCGCTGCCGACCTATCCGGGCCTGCGCTTTGCGCTGCCGAGCGGGAAGGAGATCGTGCGGCGGATCGAGAGGTGCGCGCCGGACGCGCTGCATATCGCAACCGAAGGCCCCATCGGCTGGGCGACGCGCGCCTATTGCCGCCGCAACCGGCTCGCCTTCACCACCTCCTACACAACGCGCTTTCCGGAATACGTCTCGGTGCGGACCGGCATTCCCGCGAGCGTCGGTTATGCGGTGCTGCGCCATTTCCACGATGCCGCCGCCATGACCATGGTGGCGACGCCCTCGCTGCGGCAGGAGCTGTCCGAGCGCGGCTTCAGGCGGCTCGGCTTCTGGACGCGCGGCGTCGACACCGAACTGTTTCATCCCGACGCTCCGGCACAGCTCGACCTGCCGCGCCCGATCTTCATGACGATGGGGCGCGTGGCGGTGGAGAAGAATCTCGAAGCGTTCCTCTCGCTCGACCTGCCCGGCACCAAGGTCGTCGTCGGCGACGGCCCGCAGAAGGCGGCGCTGGAGAAGAAATATGCGGACGCGGTCTTCCTCGGCGAGAAGAAGGGGGCGGATCTCACCGCGCACCTCGCTGCGGCCGACGTGTTCGTGTTTCCGAGCCTGACCGATACGTTCGGCGTGGTGCAGCTCGAGGCGCTCGCCTGCGGCACGCCGGTTGCGGCGTTTCCGGTGACTGGTCCGAAGGACGTCATTGCCGATCACCCGATCGGCGCGATCGACCACGATCTACGCATCGCGTGCCTGCGCGCGCTCACGACGTCGCGCCAGACCTGCCGCAATTTCGCGCTGGAGCGCTCCTGGGAGAACAGCGCGCGCCAGTTCGTCGGCAATCTCACCTCACTGCAGCCCAGCCGCGTCCTGCGCGCCTCGCCTCGCATGGCGCGGCGGCCGGTGCGCGGTTGATCGTCCATTCGAACCACAGCGAGAAGAACCTCATCGATGGCTAAGATCATGAACCTTGACGGCACCCAGCAGCTCGACCTCACCCGCGGCACGGTCGAGCAGGCCTATGACCGCTGGGCGCCGGTCTACGATCTCGTGTTCGGCGGCGTGTTCGCGAAAGGCCGGCAGGCCGCGATCGCGGCCACCAACAAGATCGGCGGCCGCGTGCTCGAGGTCGGCGTCGGCACCGGCATCTCGCTGCCGCTCTACGCGCCGAACCTGCGCATCTTCGGCACCGACATCTCGGAAGCGATGCTGGACAAGGCGCGCCGCCGCGTGAAGGAGCAGAAGCTGAAGAACGTCGAGGGCCTCGCGGTGATGGACGCCGAGAAGCTCGAATTTCCCGACAATTCCTTCGACGTCGTGATGGCGCAATACGTCGTCACCGCCGTGCCGAACCCGGAGAAGGCGCTCGACGAATTCGCCCGCGTGCTGCGTCCGGGCGGCGAATTGATCATCCTCACCCGCGTCAGCGCCGACACCGGCATGCGCCGCTTCATCGAGCAGAAGCTGCAGCCGGTGGTGCGTCCGCTCGGCTTCCGCACCGCCGAGTTCGCCTGGTCGCGTTACGCCAAATGGCTCGCCGGCGCGCACGGCATCGAGCTTGCCGAGCGCCGCTTGATTCCGCCGCTGGGGCACTTCTCGCTGGTGCGCTTCCGCAAGGTCGACGTCGCCAAGGCAGCTTGACTGCCGCTCCTCATGGTGAGGAGGCGCATAGCGCCGTCTCGAACCATGAAGGCCTCGGTGCTGCAGCCGGGCCTTCATCCTTCGAGACGCGCGTTCCGCGCTCCTCAGGATGAGGAGAGAGAGTAAAGCGTGCGTCATCGCGCCGCTGCACATCGTCACATGACAAAATGATGATGTCACACGGCCTACATCGAATCTCTGTAAATCCTGAACCCGAAAGCATTTTGGGGAAGAGCATGATCAAGAATTATCTCGAGCAGCTGCGGATCCAGCGCTGGGACGACCATCGCTATTATCACCACAGCCGCATCAATCAGAGCCTGCACTTCGTCAGCGCGCTGAGCTTCCTGTTCGCCTATGTCTGGCTGTTCATCGATCCCGTCGTCTCCGCGCTGGTCGGCTGGCTGGTGTCGATGACCTCGCGCCAGGCCGGCCACTTCTTCTTCGAGCCGCACACCTACGATCACATCAACCAGGCGACGCACGAATACAAGGAAGAGATCAAGGTCGGCTACAATTTGCAGCGCAAGGTGGTGCTGATGGCGATCTGGGCGCTGTCGCCGCTGGTGCTGGTCGTCGACCCCACCCTGTTCGGCATCTTCACGCCCTGGCAGAGCGCGACCGACTTCATGCGGCAGGTGGCGAAGATCTGGCTCGTGGTCGGCGGCGGCGGCCTGTTGTTCCGCACCGTGCACCTGTTCTTCATCCGCGACGTCGAGACCGGCCTCGTCTGGATGACCAAGATCCTGACCGACCCGTTCCACGATCTGATGCTTTATCACAAGGCCCCGCTCGCACTGATGCGCGGCGAGCTGATGGATCCCGGCCTGCACCTCAACCCCGAGCACACGCTGGGCTTCATCGATGAGCCCGTGCTCGAAGAGCAGCACGCCTGAGCGCTGCGCACGCGACACGCTCCGATGTCTGATGGCTACGTCATGCCCGGGCTTGTCCCGGGCATCCACGTCTCTTCGCCTCTCCCCGCGCGCGGGGAGAGGCCGACGCGCGTAGCGCGGCGGGTGAGGGGGGCTCTCCGCGGGGGTGCTGCTCGCCGAATGCCCACCGACTGTCACCGCGCACGCGGAGATTCCCCCTCACCCCAATCCTCTCCCCGCAGGCGGGGAGAGGGGGTGGAGAGTGCGGTGCTCGCGGCGCGACGCGCGTGTGGAAAGGCCTCAGCGCCCAAAGCGTTTGGCCAGCATCTCTTTCAAAATCTGCCGCTTGATCTGCTTGTTGGTGAGCGCGCCGTCGTGCCACCAGAAGCCGTCGGCCTTCATCTTCTGTGCGGCGCGGACGAAGCGGTCGGCGACTTCGGTGAAGTCGGCGTCGGTGTAGTTGAGGCTGAAGATCAGCCGGCCGGTGCCGACCCAGCTCAGCGCCAGGCCTTCGGCGCGCAGGTAATATTGCAGCATCCAATTGTAGCGGGACGGCGTCGTGTATCTCACCGTCCAGATCGAGGAGAAGTTGGCGAAGCGCACCGGCAGGTCGGCATCCTGCATCATCTGGTTGAGCTTCTTCACGCGCCCGTTCCAGGTCTCCTCCAGCCCGTCATAGACGGCGCGGAAGTTCGGGCTGGCCAGGCGGCTCAGGAACTCGTCCATCGCGGTCATGACGTAGGGATGCGAGTTGAAGGTGCCGCGGGCGAAGCAGATGTCGGCGGGGCGGTCGTCGCGGAAGCGGCGCATCAATTCGCGCTTGCCGCAGACCACGCCGACCGGCAGGCCGCCGGCGAGGCTCTTGCCGTAGGTCACCATGTCGGCCTTGACGCCGAAATATTCCTGGGCGCCGCCGGCGGCGAGACGGAAGCCGACGAACACCTCGTCGAAGATCAGGACGATGCCGCGTTGGTCGCAGACCTCGCGCAGCTTCTTGAGCCATTCGGTGTAGGCCGTGCGGTCAAAGCTTCCGCCGCGGGAGGAATCGACCAGCGAGGAATCGCCGGGCGCGTTGGCGTTGGGATGCAGGCCCTGCAGCGGGTTGACCAGCACGCAAGCGATGTCCTTGCGCGTCTTCAGCACGTGCAGCGTCTTCTCCGACATTTCGGCAAGGGTGTAGGTCTCGTGCGCAGGAATGGGATTGCCGACGCCCGGCTGCACGTCGCCCCACCAGCCGTGATAGGCGCCGGCGAAACGGACCAGATGCGTGCGCTTGGTGTGGTAGCGCGCCAGCCGCACCGCCTGCATCACGGCCTCGGTGCCGGACATATGGAACGAGACCTCGTCGAGGCCGGAGATCTGGCAAAGCCGCTGCACGTTCTCGAGGATGACGGGATGGTAGGGGCCGAGCACCGGACCGAGCGCATGGGCGCGCTTTTCGGCGCCCTCGATGCACTCCTTGTAGAAATCGTTGCCGAAGATGTTGACGCCGTAGGACCCCGTGAGGTCGTAAGCAATGTTGCCGTCGACGTCGGTGACGGTGACGCCGCGCGAGGATTCCATGAAGGTCGAGGTGCCCAGATGCTCGCGGACGAGGCGCGAGAACTGGAACGGCACGCGGTAGCTTTCGGTGAAGTTCAGGTCGGAGATCGTTTCCGCCGCTTCCTTGGTCATCGCGCGTCCCTTGGGGTAGCGCTCGGCGTAGAGCTTGGCGAGGCGGAAGAAGGCGTCCTTGCGCTGCGCTGCGATGTTCGCCGGCGCGCCGTCGCAGGCGAAGTACTGATCGCCCTCGAACTCGTAGAACGGCAGCAGCCGTGCCACCCGGCGCGACATCTTGGAGTGCCCGGCGAGCGAGCGGTGCTTGGCGCGGGAGAGTTCGACCCGCGCCTTGATCTTCGGGAGGACGGCGGCAGCGGACGCTGCGGCGGCCACGGACATCGAGAGAATCGGGAGTGTCGTTTCCATGACAACAAGCGCTAAACCTGCGAGCTGACAGATTCATGACAGTCAAAGCCCTCATCGCCTCTTTCACCCAGCAGGAAGACCTCAACTTCCTGTTGACCAATCGCATCCCGCGCGCGGCCCTCACGCGCTTCATGGGCTGGTTCTCCAAGATCGAGAATCCCCTGGTGCGGGACTTCTCGATAGCGTTGTGGAAGCTGTTCTCCGACCTCGACCTGTCCGAGGCGCGCAAGACGCATTTCAGGAGTCTGCACGACTGCTTCACCCGGGAGCTGAAGCCGGGCCTGCGGCCGTTCGATCCTGATCCCTCCATCATCGCCAGCCCGTCGGACGGCATCGTCGGTGCGCATGGGCGGATCGCCGACACCGAGCTGTTCCAGGTCAAGGGCGCGCCCTATTCGCTGCTCGATCTCGTCGGCGATTCCGCGCTGGTCGAGCAGCACCGCAACGGCTCCTTCGTCACGCTGCGGCTGACCTCGAGCATGTATCACCGCTTCCACGCGCCCTATGATGCCCATATCGAACGCGTGACGCTGATTCATGGCGACGTCTGGAACGTCAACCCGATCGCGCTCAAGCGCGTCGAGCGTCTGTTCTGCAAGAACGAGCGTGCGGTGATCCGGACGCACCTCTCGACCGGCGAAGCCGTGACGCTGGTGCCGGTTGCCGCGATCCTGGTCGCGAGCATACGGTTGCACTTCCTCGACATGGTGCTGAACGCGCAGACCCGCGGCCCGGTCAATTTTCCGTGCGACGTCAACGTGAGCAAAGGCGAGGAGCTCGGCTGGTTCGAGCATGGCTCGACCATCATCATCCTCGCGCCCGGCGATTTCTCCTTCTGCGACGGTATCGCCGAGGGCACGCGCATTCGCGCCGGTCAAGCGCTGCTCAGAAGAAAGTAGCCTTCAATCCGCCGTCCCCGCCGCCTATATCGTCGGGCGGGGACGATTCGATCGATACGGATGTGACGATGGCGCGGGCGCCGGTCATGGCGGCGGGTGGTATTGTGCTGCGGCGCGGGCCGGTCCCGCTGGTTGCAGTCGTGCGCCAGCGCAAGCGCAACGAATGGGTCCTGCCCAAGGGCAAGCTCGACGACGGCGAGACGCCGAGGGAAGCCGCGCTCCGCGAGGTGCTGGAGGAGACCGGCCATGACGTTGCCGTCCACGAATTTCTGGGCACGCTCGTCTATCAGTCCGGCGGGCGCTCCAAGGTCGTGCATTTCTGGCGGATGGAGGCCGACGGCGGGCCGGTCCGCAAGCTGATGAACGACATCAAGGCGGTCGACTGGCTGACGCTGGACGAGGCGGTGGGGCGTCTGTCGCGCGAATATGAGCGCGCGTTCCTGACTCAGATCGGACCGATCGCGCTCGCGGCGGCGGGGCTGGCGACATCGCCGGCGCAAGAGCCGACGCCGTCGAACGACGACGTTGATGCGGGATTGCAGACGTTGACACCGGCCGAGGCGGCCTCCGTCGACGAACTGCGGCACGGCCTGTTGCAGAAGGTGAAAGCCTGGCTGCGCGGCGAGGCGTGAGGTCCGTTTACCTCTCCCCGCTCTTTGGCGGGAGAGGTCGGATCGCGCAAGCGATCCGGGTGAGGGGCTGGGCACACTGTTGCAAGAATGGAAGTCCATCCGACTCGCTCGATAACATTTGAGTTGAAGTGCTCCGCTTACAATTGAAATCGAGTTCGCGGAGGCAGCCCCTCACCCCAACCCTCTCCTCGTAAGAACGGGGCGAGGGAGCGCACCGAGCGCGTTGACGTATGCTACACCTCACCGCCGTTCTTTCTCTTTCGGAGCGGGCGCCGGCTTGCGCGGCGCGGCGGGGAGGCGCGGCTGGAAGCCGCTGGGGCGCTGCATGCCTCGTTGCTGAGCCGCAGGCTGGCCCGGCTGCAGGCCGGTGCGCGGCAATGGCTGCTGCGGGGCTGCTTGCTGTGTCCCGCCCGGTTGCGGCGGCACGGCTCCTCTGGGCTGAATCTGTCCACCACGCGGCTGAATTTGCGGCGTGTTGCTGGGCGCCGTGCCCTGTCCGGCGCGCGGTGCGCCCGGACGGCCGGCACCTTGCTGCTGGCCGCGCTGCGGTTGCCCCTGTTGCCGCTGCCCTTGCCCCTGACCCGCGCGCTGGCCACCCGGCTGCACCGCGCCGCCGTGTTGTCCTTGTCCCTGCCGCTGCGGCGGCTGCACGCCTTGCTGTATTCCCTGCCGGCCCGGCGTGCCCGGCTGCTGCTGACCCGGACGGTTGTCCTGACGCGGCTGGCCATTCGGCCGTTGCGGCAATTGGCTCGGGGCGGTCGTCGGCCGCAATTGTTGCTGCTGCGGCGGTTGTGCCGGCCGCGGAATGCGGCTGAGCACCGTCGGATTGGCGCGACGGAAGTCGCGCTGCTCGATGACGATCTGCCGGCCTGCGGTCTGCGCCAGATGCACTTGGCCGACGAAGCCGCGGTCGCGCGCGATCTGCTGCGCGGGGATCGTGATCGGCACGGCCGCAAAGCGCATGCCGCCGGCCGTGGCTGCGCCCGGGCGGATCGCAAAGCCGCTCGCGGCTTGCGTCAGCGCGCCGAGCCGCGCGCCGCTGGAGCGGTCGTCGACCTCGATGTGGCCGACGCGGCCGTCGGCGTCGGGATAGAGCTTGACGTTGACGTTGCGCGCCCTGTTCGCCGCCGCCCCTTCGGGCACGTCGATGACCCCAGTGGTGCCGCGAATGCCGAGCGTTGCCGTCGGCGTCGTGATCTTCATGTCGCCCGTCTTCGCCACCGCGGCCGCCACGAAGGCGACCGTGCCCTTGCCGACGTCGAAGATCGCCGAATTCTGCTTGCCGCCGTCGTCATAGACGTAATTGTCGATGGTGATCTTCGCGCTGGCCGAGAGATTGAATGTGGTGGCGTCGTTGAAGGTGATGCCGAGCGAGGAATTCGACGAGGTCTGCACGATGTCGTTGAGATAGATGTCGTCGCGTACGCGCAGCGGATAGGAATTCTTGTCGCGGATCACGGTCGCGATCCCCGTCACGGTCGCGACGTTGCCGATCGGCTCGATGGCTGTGGACTGTGCGTCTGCGGCCGGTGTCGGCGAGGCCGAGGGCGTCGGCGAGGGGACCGGCGTCGGCTCGGCTTGCGGCTGCGCCTGCGCAAGCTCGATTGTGTCGGACGCGCAAGCCACGCCGCCGCCTGCCAGCGGCAATGCCAGCAGCGCAAGCGCGAACACGAAGCGGCGCCAAGCCAGCATTGATGTCACGAGGGTCCCGGTGAGAACGCGAGGTGAGATTGGTTGATATCAGCCGGAGGGACCTGAATGGCCGATGAACATATGTCGCAGGGGGAGGGATGAACGTTTAAGACGCACTCGCTCCCCTCATGGTGAGGAGCGCGCTCTTGCGCGCGTCTCGAATCATGCAGGCACGGCTCTCTTCACAGCGTCATGGCCGGGCTTGACCCGGCCATCCACGTCTTGCCTCTCGGCACGAAGAACGTGGATGCCCGGGACAAGCCAGGTCAAGCCCGGCCATGACGAAGACTCCGCGATGTATCAGGGATGACGCGCTCCGCGCGTCAGCTCACGCGCTTCCAGGTCTGGCCGCCGCAGAACATGCCGCCGAAGGCGCAGCCCTGCACGCGCATCACGTTCGGACCTTTCATCGAGATCGTGGAGTCGTAATTGCGGCCGGAGTTGGGATCGCGGATGCGGCCGCTCCACTTCGATCCCTCGGGCTTCATGTTGATCAGGATGCGTTCGTTGGTCTTCTCGGCATAGCCGCAGAGATTGGCGCCACACGGCTCGACGCGGACATTGCCCTTGTTCTCTTCGGTCGCCCAGACGCCGATCGGCGAGTTCGCGGCCGGCGCGGCGGCCACCGGAGCCGGCGCAGGAGCCGCGGCGACGGGAGCGGGGGCAGGCGCAGCAAGAGGAGCAGGCTGCGAGCTGTCGAAGCCGACAGAAGGAGCGGCGGCAACGGTCGCTGGGGCAGCCGGTGCGGTCGCGGCTGGCGCTGCCGGCGCGGTTGCTTGCGCCGGCGCCTGCGGCACGGGCTGCTGCTGCACGGGAGCCGGCGTGGGCTGCGAGGTCGTGGGCGCCGGAGCCGGCGTGGTGTCGTCGTCATCGTCCTTAGAGCCGCCAAGGCCCTTGAGGTTGATGTTGTTCAGCTTGATCGGCTTATCCGACAGGCCAGGCGCGACGATGGTCACGCAATTGAGCGAAGCGCAATTGCGCGGGGTCTCGATGCGGATGTGCTGGCCCTCGATCTGGAACGAGATCGAATTGCCGGCATGCGCGGCGGCGGTCGACGCGAGGAAGAGGGCGGTGGCGGCGATGGAGAGCTTGCTCATGACAACCTCCGAAAATTGCGTGGTCCTGACATGGACCGAAGTCGCTGGTGGATGAAGCGTGGTTCGACCCTATGCCGGGGCGGTCGGGCGTTCTGTGATGGGCATCACAGCGACCGGACGCCGCCTGGGTGATGCAGCGCACATTCAGCCGCGCTAGCGCTGCGTAACGTCGTCGCGATACCGAGGGAGACGCAGATGCAGCGGCTTGCGACCTGGCTTGCGACCTGGCTTGCCACCTGTCTTGGCACTTGTCTTGGCACATCGATCGCGCTGCTGGCGGTCGCGCCGACGGCGCAGGCCGGCTCCTACACGTTCTCGATCGGCGGCCACCGGTTCCACGTCGAGGCGCCGCGCAATTGCCGATCCGCGTCCTGTGTCACGGTGGCCTCCAAGCGCAGCCTTCGGCCGACGGACGACGTCGGCGCAGCATCGGCCTTGCAGCCGGCGCCCGCGCCGGTGGTCCAGGCACCTCAGCCGGCTTGTCCGGCGGCAGCGGTCAAGCCGCCACAAGCGGCTGCGGTCGTGCCGCCACCGGTTCCTCCCGTCCTTGCCGCGGCGACGTCGCAGCCCGTTGCACCGCCGCCGGCGCCAAGCTTGGAGATTTCGCGAATGGAGACGCTGAGCCCCGGTCCGCCGCGGATTGATCTGGAGCGCAACGATCAGCCGAAGACCGCTGCGCTCGAACCGCCCCGCATCGAGCCGCCGGTCATCGTGCCCAGCGCCGAGATCAATCAGCCTACAATTGTGGGGCAGATCAGCGATGACGACCGCCATACCCCGCTCGGCGAATGGGAGAGCGCCGGCGCCAAGGGCACGGTCCGCATCGAGCGCTGTGGACCCGCATTGTGCGGCTACGCTCTCAGTGAAGCATCCAGCCGGGGCGAGAGCGTGCTCGTCAACATGAAGCCGAAGAAGCACGATGTCTGGACCGGCAGCATCTACAGCCGCTCCAGCGGCAACACCTATTACGCGACGATGACGCTGAAGAGCTCCGGCAAGCTGCACGTCGAAGCCTGTGCGCTCGGCCGCTTCTGGTGCTCCGGCAATGACTGGACGCGGGTCGAGGCACCGCGGGAGGAGATCACCGCCTCGTCGCAGCCATCGCGCACGCGGTCGTAGTGTTTTTGTTACCCTGCCCTGGAGGGGTCCGGGACGAGCGAAGCTCGCCCGTGGTCGATCGCGCGCAGCGCGAGCGGGGTGGGGTGATCTCTCCTCTCGGGTACTGTCGGATGGGGAGAGACCGTCACCCCACCCCGTCTCACATTTCGCTCCGCTCAATGTGAGCCGACCCTCCCCTCCAGGGTAGGGCTATCGCATTTGAGAGCTTTTCCCTGCAGCCATCCTTCGAGACGCCCGCTTTGGGCGGGCTCCTCAGGATGAGGGCGGAGTGCGCGGCAGCAGTTTCAACGAACACTGACGCTGATTAGCCTCATCCTGAGGAGGCGCGTAAGCGCCGTCTCGAAGGACGAGGCGTGCGCGCAGGCCGCCGCCACAAGTCATATGCGATAGCCCTGCCCTCCAGGGGAGGGTTAAGCGAACTGCCGTGTGATTGATCGATGCCGTCTAAATCATCCCGAGCACGATGGCGCCGACGAAGGCCATGGCGAGGTAGGCGGTGATCACGCTCAGTCTGCCGGCGAACGTCATGAGGTCGCTCCGCTGGTCGCGCGCTTTGCCGCGGCCGTCATGGTTAACAGAGAGTCTTCCACCGAAAAAGTAAGTCTTGCTGTCGCTCATCGGCGGTGGCCGCGCGCGAGTGCACCCGGCATGGTTAAGGAAGGCTGAAATCAACGTGTTGAAGAGTCTTTAAGTAAATTCACCGAACGTGCGTGCATGACGCGCGGAGTTCGTTTGTATCTCGTCGGCTCCATCGTCCTTGTTTCGCTAGCGGGTTGCGGCCGCGGCTTCTTCCAGGCCGAGCGCGAACCGTGGCGGGCCGAGGCGGAAGCCGCATGCCTGAAATCGGGCGCGGTCAAGGAAAGTGCGGACATCGTCCGCATCGACCCGATCTCCGGACCTGGCAGCTGCGGCGCCGAGTTTCCGCTCAAGGTCGCCGCCATCGGCGAAGCCTCCAGCACCTATGGCTTTGCCGACGAGTCGCTGCGCCCGCCCGGCAGCATCGGCAACCAGCCGCGTTGGCCGGTGCAGCCGCAGAGCCAGGGCTATCCGACATCATCCTATCCGCAGCGCCCGAACTATCCGGAGAGCGCGGTGCGCCAGCCCGCCGGCTATGGTGCATCGTCGGGGCCGATGTCGCTGAACGCACCCGGCGTGGCCGCGCAGGAGGACGAGATCGATCTGCCGCCCGAGGGCACCGATGCCGCGGGTGCGGCGCGCTACATGAACGCACCGAGCTATCCGGCTCGTCCGGCGCCCTACTCGCAGGCGCCCGCACAGCAGCCGCTGCCGCGTCTTGGTCCCGCGCAGGGCAATCCCGTCACGACCGTCGGTCCGGTCGCGATCAAGCCGACCGCGACGCTCGCCTGTCCGATCGTGTCCGAGCTCGACCGCTGGCTCGCCGACACGGTGCAGCCTTCGGCGATGCGCTGGTTCGGCGTGCGCGTCGCCGAGATCAAGCAGATCTCCGCCTATTCCTGCCGCGGCATGAACGGCAATCCGCACTCCCACATCTCCGAGCACGCCTTCGGCAATGCGCTCGACATTTCGGCCTTCGTGCTCGCCGACGGCCGCCGCGTCACCATCAAGGACGGCTGGCGCGGCATGCCGGAAGAGCAGGGATTCCTGCGCGACGTGCAGTCGGGTGCGTGCGCGCATTTCACCACCGTGCTGGCGCCGGGCTCGAACGTCTATCACTACGATCACATCCACGTCGATCTGATGCGCCGCGCCAGCCGCCGCCTGATCTGCCAGCCCGCCGCGGTGTCGGGCGAAGAAGTTGCCTCCCGCGCGCAATCGCGCAGACCCTATGCGAGTGCGCGCGAGCCGTCGGTGACCGGCTCGCTCGGTGCGCGCAGGAGCACGATGCACAAGCGGGAAGAGGACGAGTACGCCGACGATTAGGGAGGCCCGTGCCGTCCCCAGCCACTCGCATGTAGCAATCTAGAAGGTCGTCATGCCCGGGCTTGTCCCGGGCATCCACGTTCTTGGTGCCGCGGGCAAGGGCGTGGATGGCCGGGACAAGCCGGCCATGACGATGTGGAAGCTTCATCGGCCTAAGCGCCGGCATATGCGGGTCACGGATCTACGCCAGCTTCGACGGTGCCAATCCCATGCAGCGCTGCACTTCGCCCGGGACGTTGTAGGTGCGCATGATGTGGCGGCTGTCGCGCAAGCCGGACGCCTCGCGTTGCACCACGAACATCCAGAGCGCATGGCCGGCTTCCAGCACCAGCTTGCGCCTGGCCGGTTGCATCGCTTCCGGCACTTCGGACGCGGCGTGGGCGGCGTCGAACTCGCGCAAACGCGAGAGGCTCTGTTCGAGGGCGCGGCCCATCCGTCCAAGCGCCGAGGCCTGTTCCTGGACGATCTCGTAGTGGAGGATGTCGACCGGCGGGCGAAGATCACGAGACATGGCCGCAATATAGTGCCGCCCGGCCCGCAGCCGCAACGCGCCACTATCTCGCCTTGTACGCCGCCAGGAACATCCGCGTTGCGCTCTCGACCACCGCGCTCATGCGCTGTTCCGACGGCGCGGGCTCCGCCTGAAACACGAACGGCAGGAACAGCGAGGCCTTGCACAGTTCCATGAACTGCGAGGCTGCAAGATCGCAGTCGTCGATCGCGAGATCGCCCGATGCGACACGGGCCTTGAGATAAGAAGAGAGGCGGTTGATGCTCTTGTCCAGCACGCGCGCATAGTAACGCCGGCCGACATCCGGCATGCGCTCGGCGATCGCCATCACGGTGCGGATCGCCGATCCGCCGCCGGGCCGGCAGACCAGGTGAAGATAGGCGAGGCCGAACTCCTTCAGCGTGCTCTCGGCCTCGCGGTCGGGATCGAAGCTGAACACGACCTGGCCATGCTGGAGCGCCTCCTGCTCGAGGATGGCTTCGAACAGCGCGCATTTGTCGGCGAAGTAGACGTAGAGTGTGCCCTTGGAGACCTGCGCGGCGCGCGCGATCTCGCCCATGCTGGCGCCGTCGAAGCCCAGATCCATGAACACCTTGCGGGCACCGTCCAGGATCTGGCGGCGCTTGGAATTGTCCTCGTCCTGGACGATGCGCAATTGTTCGCTGGCGGCTACAACCATTGGTTTAGGGTCTCGGAAGGTTTTTGGATCGGGATTAAGCCATGAAACGCCAATAAAGGATTCGCGGTAGTAAGGTCTGTCGGGAATAATCTGTATATTGACCGAACCGTTCGGTCAATGATATTTGAGATCCGCGCGAGGAAACCGCAACTGCGGCCGCCCTCGGGTTGCACCTTTTGGGGAGGCCTTGATGGCCATATCGAGAGACCAGACGGCTCGCGTCCTTCGCCAGGAAGCGGTGGAGGACCAGACGGGCGCTGGTGCTGCCTCCGAGACATCCGCACCCCCTGCCGACGCACCCCCTGCCGAGCAGCTGCGCGCTCACGTGGCCGAGGAAACGAAGCGTCCGACCCGCGAGGCGCCGGAGAAGCCGGTCGATAAGCCGGCCGCACCTGCGCCGGACGCCACCGCGCCCAAGTCCGGTGCGCCCAAGTCCGGTGCGCCCAAGTCCGGCAAGCGCAAATTCGTCCTGACCGGCGTCGGCCTCGCGCTGGCGCTCGCCGTTGCAGGCTATGCCGGCTATTACACGCTGGTCGGCCGCTTCTACACCTCGACCGACGACGCCTATGTTCGCGCCAACAACACCATGCTCGGCGCGCGCGTCGCCGGCCACATCTCCTCGATCCTGGCCGGCGACAACACGCCCGTCCGAGCCGGCGACATCGTCTTCCGCATCGACGATGGCGATTACAGAATCGCGGTCGAAGCCGCCGCGACCAAGATCGCGACCCAGCAGGCCACCATCGATCGCATCGGCCGCCAGGTCGCAGCTCTCGACAGCCAGGTCGCCCAGGCCAAGGCGCAGCTCGTCTCCGCCGAAGCGGGCCTCAAGCGCGCCGATCTCGATTATGAGCGCCAGCAGGCGCTGAGCAGCAAGGGCTTTGCCTCGCGCGCCACCTTCGAGAGCTCGGAAGCCGGCCGCGACCAGGGCGCCGCCGCGGTCAAGGCCGCGCGAGCCGCCTACGAGGTTGCCGTCAGCAATGTCGACGTCGCCAAGGCGCAGCAGGCCGAAGCGCAGGCCCAGCTCGCCGAGCTCAAGACCACGCTCGCCAAGGCCGAGCGCGACCTCGGCTTCACCGCGGTGCGCGCGCCGGTGAACGGCACGTTCTCGAACCGTCTGGTCAACACCGGCGACTTCGTCGCGGTCGGCCAGCGCCTCGGCAACATCGTGCCGCTGGACGACGTCTATATCGACGCCAACTTCAAGGAGACGCAGCTCAAGCGCATCCGCCCCGGCCAGCCGGTGACGATCAAGGTCGATGCCTACGGCATGCGCAAGTTCTCCGGCGTCGTCGACAGCATCGCGGCAGGCGCGGGCTCGGTGTTCACGCTGCTGCCGCCCGACAACGCCACCGGCAATTTCACCAAGATCGTGCAGCGCGTGCCGGTCCGCATCCGCGTGCCCAAATCGGTGGCGAAGCAGAACCTGCTCCGCGCCGGCATGTCGGTCTACGCCACCGTCGACACCAACAAGGGCGCCGCCGACGCCGACAGCGAGGTCGATCTCGACGATCCCACGGTCCATCCGCAGTAGCCAACCCGAGCACTGCGAGATCGACGATGGCCACCGCCACCACCGCTTCGCCCGACATGATGGCGGATCCCGCTTCGGAGCGCATTGCGCCGAAGCGGCTGTTTGCATTCATCATCATGGTGTTCGGGATGTTCATGTCGATCCTCGACATCCAGATCGTCTCGGCCTCCTTGAGCGAAATCCAGGCCGGGCTGTCGGCGAGCTCCAGCGAGGTCTCCTGGGTTCAGACCGCCTATCTGATCGCCGAGGTGATCGCGATCCCGCTGTCGGGATTCCTGTCGCGCGCCTTCGGTACGCGGCTGTTGTTCGCGATCTCGGCGGCCGGCTTCACCTTCTCGAGCCTGCTCTGCGGCTTCGCCACGACGATCGAGGAGATGATCCTCTGGCGCGCGCTGCAGGGCTTTCTCGGCGCCGGCATGATCCCGACGGTGTTCGCTTCGGCCTACACCGTCTTCCCGCGCACGAAATTCCACATTGTCGGACCCATCATCGGTCTCGTCGCGACGCTGGCCCCGACCGTTGGACCGACGGTCGGCGGCTACATCACCGATCTGATGTCGTGGAACTGGCTGTTCTTCATCAACGTCGTGCCCGGCATCGGCATTACATTGGGCGTGCTGGCGCTGGTCGATTTCGACGAGCCGCATTTCGAGCTGCTTGATCGCTTCGACTGGTGGGGCCTGCTGTTCATGGCCAGCTTTCTCGGCACGCTGGAATACGTGCTGGAGGAAGGCCCGCAATATCAATGGATGCAGGACACGTCGGTCGCGATCTGCGCCTGGATCTGCGCGATCTCGGCCATCGCCTTCTTCTGGCGCGTGTTCACGGCGGCCGAGCCGATCGTCAATCTGCGCACCTTCTCCGACCGCAATTTCGCCGTCGGATGCACGCTGCAATTCTGCATCGGCATCGGTCTCTACGGCCTGACCTACATCTATCCGCGCTATCTCGCCGAAGTGCGCGGCTACAGCGCGCTGATGATCGGCGATACCATGTTCGTCTCCGGCATCACCATGTTCCTGGTCGCGCCGCTGGTCGGCCGGCTCATGGCCAAGCTCGACCTGCGCTACATGATCGCGTTCGGCCTCGTCGTGTTCGCGATCGGCTCCTACCAGATGACCTGGATCACCCGCGATTACGACTTCTACGAGCTGCTGGTGCCGCAGATCCTGCGCGGCATCGGCATGATGTTCGCGATGGTCCCGACCAACAACGTCGCACTCGGCACGCTGGCACCTGACAAGGTGAAGAACGCGAGCGGCGTGTTCAACCTGATGCGCAATCTCGGCGGCGCGCTCGGCCTCGCCGTCATCAACACCGTGCTCAACGACCGCACCGACCTGCATATCACTCGTCTGCAGGAGCGCGTGACCTGGGGCAACGCGACCGCGACCGAAACCCTGAGCATGTTCATGCAGAAATTTCAGGGGCTTGGCGATTCCACGCTGATGGCCATGAAGCAGCTTTCCCAGCTGGTTCATCGCCAGGCCGTGGTGATGAGCTTTGGCGATGCCTTCTTCATCCTGACGCTGTTCTATCTGGCCCTCAGCTTCCTGGTGGTGCTGCTGAAGAGGCCGCCGTCGCCGTTCGGCGCCGGCGGCGACGCGCACTAATTTGCAACACTCGTGCGTGATCTCGCGCGAGGCCCGTTGCAATTCACGAGCGACACATCTATAAAGCGCACCTCATTCATTCGAACCGGGGAGAGATTTGCATGATTTCGTCGCAATCGCAGATCGTACGCCCGCGCTCGATGATGACCTCGATCACGTTCTGGCTCGGTATGTACGCGGCCTGCTAGAGGCCTCTTCCGCCAGCTTCGATCGGGCCAAGGTTTTGGCCAAGCGTCCCGATCGCTTCGTTTCCCAAGTCGAAATCAGTTTTAGGTGACGCCGTCCCGCCCTCGCGGCCGGCCTGCGTCCATCGATGGAGCCGGCCCGCGCGAAGCGGCCGGATGATGCCATGACCGCTCTGTCCAAGAAGCCTGCGGCGATTCGCGTCGTGCTTTCCTTCGTGTTCAAGCACTGGCTGAAGCAGCCGGGGCGCGGCCTCGTCGTGGCCGGCGGCCTGCTCGGCGCAACCGCCGCCGATTTGTTCATGCCGGTCTTCTCCGGACACCTGATCGACGCGCTGACCCGCGGTCCGTCCGACCCCGATGCGCGGCATGCGGCGCTGGTCGCGTTCGGCGCCATCGTGGCGCTGGGCGCGGCCTCGATGGTGCTGCGGCTCGCAGGATTGCAGGCGATCGTGCCGTTCACGCTGCAGATCATGTCCGAGGTCGCGCAGGAGGCGTTCACGCGCGTGCAGCGCCTCTCGACCGACTGGCACGCGAACTCCTTCGCCGGCTCCACGGTCCGCAAGATCAGCCGCGGCATGTGGGCGCTCGACCTGCTCAACGACACGCTGCTGCTCGCGCTGTTGCCGTCGTTCGTCGTTCTGATCGGCTCGATGATCCTGCTCGGCGTGCACTGGGCCTCGCTCGGCGCGGTGATCGCGCTCGGCGCGCTGGCCTATGTCACGATGACGGTGCTGTTCTCGACCCGCTACGTCGCGCCGGCCGCGCGCGTCTCCAATGCCTGGGACACCAAGGTCGGCGGCACGCTGGCGGATGCGCTGACCTGCAATGCGGTGGTGAAATCCTTCGGCGCGGAGCTGCGCGAGGACGCGCGGCTCGCCCGCGTCATCAACCGCTGGCGCACGCGCGTGCGGCGGACCTGGTTTCGCTACAACCACACCGCCATGGCGCAGCTCACGCTGCTGCTGGCCTTGCGCGCCTCGGTGATCGGCGGCTCCGTTTTGCTGTGGGTCTCCGGCTACGCCTCGCCCGGCGACGTCACCTACGTGCTGACGAGCTACTACGTCATCCACGCCTATCTGCGCGACGTCGGCATGCACATCAACAACCTCCAGCGCTCGGTCAACGACATGGAGGAGCTGGTGGCGATCCACGACGAGCCGATCGGCATTGCCGATGCGGCCCATGCGCAGCCGATCGCGATCGAAGGCGGCGAGATCGTGTTCGACGATGTCACGTTCCAATACGGCGGACATCGCACGCCGCTCTATGACGGGCTGTCGCTGACGATCCGCGCCGGCGAGCGGGTCGGCCTCGTCGGCCGCTCCGGCTCCGGCAAGACCACCTTCGTCAAGCTGGTGCAGCGGCTCTACGACGTCACCGGCGGCCGGGTGCTGATCGACGGGCAGGACATCGCGCTCGCCACGCAGCAATCGCTGCGCAGCCAGATCGCGATCGTGCAGCAGGAGCCGATCCTGTTTCACCGCACGCTCGCCGAGAACATCGCCTATGGCCGGCCCGGCGCCAGCTTAGAGGCGATCGAGCAGGCGGCGCGGCTTGCCAATGCGCACGACTTCATCCTGCGCCTGCCGAAGGGTTACGGCACCCTGGTCGGCGAGCGCGGCGTGAAATTGTCGGGCGGCGAGCGGCAGCGCGTGGCGCTGGCGCGCGCCTTCCTGGCGGATGCTCCGGTGCTGATCCTGGACGAGGCGACCTCGAGCCTCGATTCGGAATCGGAGGCGCTGATCCAGGAGGCGATGGAGCGGCTGATGAAGGGGCGCACGTCCATTGTGATCGCGCACCGGCTGTCGACGGTGAAGAGCCTCGATCGCATCCTGGTGTTCGATCGCGGCGAGATAGTCGAGCAAGGCACGCATGCTCTGCTCGCGGCCAAGCCGGGAGGCATCTATCGCGGCCTGTTCGAGCGCCAGGTGGTGGAGCTCGGACGGATCGCAGCAGCGGAATGACGCGCGTCGCCGGTGGACGAAGGCCGGTCACGTCGCGTGAGGATGGAATGACATGAAAGACCTGACACACGGCTCCATCGTGAGACACATCCTGGCGATGGCGCCGCCCATCATGGTCGGCATGATCTCGATCATGATCTGCCAGCTGGTCGATCTGTATTTCGTATCTGGCCTCGGCGATGCCGCGGTTGCCGGCGTCGCCGCGGCCGGCAATGCCGGCTTTCTCGTCAACGCCTTGATGCAGGTGCTCGGCGTCGGCACGGTGGCGCTGATCGCGCATGCCGTGGGACGCAAGGACCGGGCGGATGCCAACCTGATCTTCAACCAGGCGGTCGTGCTGTCGGTGCTGGCGGGCGTCTTGACCTTCGTGATCGGTGCGGCGCTGTCGCGCCCCTACATGCGCTCGGTCGCGCCCGACCAGGCCACTGTCGAGGCGGGGACCACCTATCTGTTGTGGTTCATGCCGGCGCTCGCGGTGGAGTTCGCCATGCAGGTGCTGGCTTCGGCGCTGCGTGCGACCGGGATCGTGCGCCCCGCAATGGTCGTGCGCGCGCTCGCAGTCGCCATCAACATCGCGCTGGCGCCGGTGCTGATCTCGGGCTGGGGCACGGGCTACGCGCTCGGCGTCGCCGGCGCGGGGCTGGCGAGCTCGCTGGCAGTCTTCATCGGCGTGCTGATGCTGCTGGTCTATTTCCTCAAGCTGGAGCGTTATGTCGCCTTTCATCCCGCGCAGTGGCGGCCGCGGCTTTCGCGGTGGAAGCGGATCCTCGGTGTCGGTCTGCCCGCCGGTGGCGAGTTCGTGATGGTCTTCATCATCATGGGGGTCGGCTTTTACGTGCTGGGCGGATTCGGCCCGGCGGCGCAGGCAGGATTTGGCATCGGAACGCGTCTCCTCGGCCTGATCCAGATGCCGGCGCTTGCCATCGCCCTTGCTGCAGGACCTATCGCCGGCCAGAATTTCGGTGCGGGCAACGGCGCGCGCGTGCGGGAGACCTTCGTCAAGGCGGCGCTGATCGCGACCGCCGTGATGATTGTTTTCCTGGTGCTCGCGCAACTCATGCCGGGTCTGTTGCTTGCGGGCTTCTCGCAGGACCAGGAGACGATGGCGGTTGCGTCGCTTTTTCTGCGCATCGTCTCGCTCAACATGGTGATGCAGGGACTGATCTTCACCTGCTCGAGCATGTTTCAGGGGCTTGGCAACACCAAGCCGGTGTTGTGGACCTCGGTCGTGCGGGTGCTCACCTATTCTCTGCCGTCGATCTGGCTCTCGACCTGGCCGGGCTTTCGAATGGAGCATGTCTGGTATTTGTCGCTTGCGACGGTCGCACTCCAGGCCGTCCTGAGCGTGTGGCTGCTGCGACGCGAGTTCAGGAAGCGCCTTACATTGCCACCTCAGGGGAGGGCTCCGGAGCAGGAGCGCCCCGAACCCGCTGCACCTCTCGTCCGCGAGCCTGCATAGAGACAGCCTGTTATCCCCCCGGCGCCGGCCGGGGGCATGACGCACGCCGCGAAGAGGCGCAGAGCTAAAGCGCGCCGATGCTGTTCCAGACGAGAGTGAGGCCCGACAGAAACAAGAGACCGAGCACGACATCGCCGAAATGCTTGTCGTTCAGTGCGTGATAGACGCGTGCACCGGCCCATGCGCCGATCAGCGTCCCGGGAAATGCAACGGCCGCGAGCCAGACCACCTTGAAGGCGACGAGGCCCGACGCCGTCTGCAGCAGCAGTGCGGTGGCCAGCACCGTGAAATTGAAGAGCTGGAAGATGCCGCGCCGCTCGTGCTTGTTCCAGCCGCGGATATTGGCCCACAGGATCGGCAGCGGTCCCGAGAGTCCGGCGAGGCCACCTAGAATGCCGCCGGCAAAGCCGACCGCGCCGTCGGCGACCCGGCCGCCGGCTTTGATCGCGAGCGGCCTCTTGTTGAGGTATAGTGCACTCGAGAAGATCAGAATCAATACGCCGACGCTCAGCTTGAACACTTTTGGATCGGCCGAGGCGACCAGCATGGTCCCGAGCGGCACGCCGAGCAGGCCGCCGATCAGGAACGGCCAGACCAGCGAGAGGTTGAAGTTCTTCCACATCGAGGGCAGCGTCGAGGTCTGCGCGATCACCGAGCAGATCAGCACCAGGGGCACCGCGAGCGAGGGCGGCAGCACGTAGAGCCAGATGCCGAGCGCCATCAACGCCGTGCCGAACCCGGCCAGCCCAGAGACGAAGCCGCCGGCGAGCGCGCCGAGCAGCAGCAGGACGTAGGTGAGCGTTTCCAACAGATTGTCCTTGTCGCAAGGGGCGATCCCGACCGGTCGATCGCACGGCTCGCATAACATGCCTGCCGCCATCGAGGTCAATCCATTCCGCACGCAGGCGTGATCTGCGGCGTTCCAGCGCCGTCATCGTCGACGATCTAGACGATCTGCCTGGTGTCGGCAGGCTTCCGCAGCGCGCCGCCCAGGATGCGCAGCGCTTCCGTCAACTCCGATCTGTTCCGGGCCGCGCCCAGCGAGACGCGTGCCGCATGCGGCGGTGCCCCGTCGACGGTGAAGGCATCGCCGGCGACGACCGCAAGCCCATTCCGCAGGAGATGTGCGGCAAGATCGGGCCGCTCCTCCGGCAGTCGCAGCCACAGATGATGCGCCGCGGGCCTGGCCAGGAACTGAAACCCTTTCAGCGCGCGTTGCGCGAGCTGCTGGCGGCCGATCGCTTCGTTGCGGATGGCGCTGATGATGCGATCGGCAACGCCGTTTTCGATCCAGTGCGTCACCAGCGCGACCATCAGGGGCGCCGGCATCTGCACGGTCGCCTGCAGGGAGGTGCGCATGTCCCGCTGCGCGCCGCTGTCGGGCGTCATCAGATAGGCGACGCGCAGCGCCGGCGCGATGCATTTTGACAGCGTGGTCGCAAGATAAGTCCGCTCCGGAATGAGGTTCGCGATCGGTGAGGCCGAGCGGTCGAGCAGTCCGTAGGCGTCGTCCTCGATCAGGATGGTGCCGGCATCGCGGACGATCTTCGCGATGGCGCCGCGCCGCTCGGCGGAAAGCGTCGCCGTGGTCGGATTGTGCAGCGTCGGAATGAGATAGACGGCTTTCGGCTTGTGCACGCGGCACGCCTTTGCCAGCGCATCCGGCAGGATGCCGCCCTCATCCATGGGGACACCGACGAGCTTGACGCCGAGCCGGGCCGCGGCGGCCTTGATGCCGGGGAAGGTGAGGGCTTCGGTCAGCACGGTTTCGCCGGGCCGCGCAAGATGGGCGAGCAGGTTGAACAGGATCGTCTGAGCGCCGGGAAAGATCACCAGCCCGTCGGCCTGCGCATGCGGAACGCGGGCGCGCATCCAGCGCGCCGCGACCTCGCGCTCATGTGCGCTGCCGCCGGGCGGCTGGTAGTTGAGATACGCCGTCAGGCCCGATTGCGCGCGGAGGGTCTCCAGCCCGGCGATGATGCGCTCGTCGAGCTGCGCCTCCAGCGGGTGCGGCGGCACGTTCATCGACAGGTCGATCGCGACCGGGTGCGGCAGGTCGACCGCGCGCCGCGCGCTGGTCTCCGACACGAACGAGCCCTGTCCGACGCGGGCTTCCATGATGCCGCGGCGCCGCGCCTCGGTGTAGGCGCGCGTCACGGTGGTGAGGTCGATGCCGAGTGCTTTTGCCAGCGCGCGCTGCGTCGGCAGCTGTTGACCGCGCACCAGCCTGCCGGCGGCGATGTCGGCCTCCATCGCCTCAACGATCCGCTGGTAGCGCGGGCCCGAAAGCTCCGAGATTGTAGGGATCCATTCCATGCAATTTATGCCCATAACCTTTGAATGTATGGATGCAATATATTATTGTATGGACCATCGAAAAGGAAGAGGTGTGGTCATGTCTGTCTCTCTGGCGACGGTCTCCCTAGCCAAGGCGATGTGGCGCGGTGTCAGCGGCAGATGTCCGAATTGCGGGGAAGGGCACATGTTCGGCCGCTTCCTCAAAGTGACGGAGGCTTGCGACCATTGCGGCGAGGAGCTGTTCCACCAGCGCGCCGACGACTTTCCCGCCTATCTCGTGATGGTGGTGGTCGGCCATCTCGTGGTGCCGGCGATCCTCGCGGTCGAGACCGCCTACGCGCCGCCGGAATGGCTGCAGCTCGCGGTGTGGCTGCCGGTGACGCTGCTCGCCTCGCTCGCGCTGCTGCAACCGACCAAGGGCGCGATCGTCGGGCTGCAATGGCAGCTCGGCATGCATGGTTTCGAGGCGAGCAAGCTGCGGCGCGAGGCCGGCGAGCTTGCGCCGGTGCTGGTGAAGGACACGCGCGCGGCCTGAAGCGAGGGCGCTGATGGCGATACTGCGAGAGTAACTCTTGTCGTCATTCCGGGGCTCGCGCAGCGAGAGCCCGGAATCATTTCTCCACCGTCTCTGCCGCCTGATGGATTCCGGGTTCTCGCTGCGCGAGCCCCGGAATGACATCGGTTGAACGGCTGCGCGCTCGGCCAAATTGGTGAGGGGTCCGATGCGCTAGCATCGAACCCCTCGTTGCTTCCTAGCAAGACGCGTTTTCTTCACGCGAACCGGAAACCCACTTCGCTCGAAAACGCTTTAGAACATCAGCCGGCCTGTAAGCCGGGTTCTGTAGGGCACCGTCCGCTTGCGCGAACGATACGTGACGGCCATTCCTCTGGGACCATGTTTGCACACGGCCTCGAGCAACCTACCCGGACGGCGGGCCTGACATCGCCCCGCGGCGTTATCGCTTTCGCGAACAGCCCGCTTAAGCCGTCCCTATTCGGTTTTGCTCCCGGTGGGGTTTGCCCTGCCGGCTCCGTTGCCGGAACCGCGGTGCGCTCTTACCGCACCTTTTCACCCTTACTTCCTCCGCAGAGGAAGCGGTTCGTTCTCTGTGGCACTTTCCCTGGGGTCACCCCCGCCGGACGTTATCCGGCACCGCATGTCAAGGGAGCCCGGACTTTCCTCCCCGGCGGCCTTTCGGCACCTGCCGGAGCGGCCGTCCGGCCGACTGACGGCTTAGGCATGGGCATTTGTGACGGTTTCGTCAAGCCGATATCGCCGCGCACGGCCCGCCCGGAATAATTTATCCTGAAGATGTCGTTTGGCGCGCCGCCCGTTCGACTGGATGTCGGCGATCCAGCCGAACAACAGGAGTGAAGCGATGCAATATCTGCTGATGATCTACCAGAACGAGGTCGAGTACGCGAAGAACGATGAGGCGACCAGCCAGAAGATCCTGGCCGAGTACCAGGCTTTCACGCAAAGCATCGTCCAGAGCGGCAACTACAAGGGAGGCGACCGCTTGCGGCCGACCACGACCGCGACGACGGTGCGCGTGCGCGACGGCAAGACGCTGACGACCGACGGTCCATTCGCCGAGACGCGCGAGCAGCTCGCGGGCTATTACCTGATCGAGGCCAAGGATATCGACGCGGCGATCGCGATCGCGGCCAGGATTCCCAGTGCGCGCATCGGCTCGATCGAGGTGCGGCCGATTTGGGTGCACGACAAGTGACGGCGAAGCCGTCATTCCGGGGCTCGCGAAGCGAGAACCCGGAATCTCGCGCCTCAACCTTGAGATTCTCAGGTGCGCACTTGCGCACCGAGGTTCGTGCTGCGCATGCCCCGGAATGACGTGCAAGGCATCGTTCAATGACCCCTTCCGAAATCGACAGGATCTTTCGCGATGAGGCGGGGCGGGCGCTGGCCACGCTGATCCGCCTCGTCGGCGATTTCGATCTGGCGGAGGACGCGCTCCAGGATGCGTTCGCCGTCGCGCTCGATCGCTGGGCGGCGGGCGAGGTGCCGGACAATCCGCGCGCCTGGCTCGTCAATGTCGCGAGGCACAAGGTGATCGATCGCATCCGCCGCCAGGCCGTCTTCCGCGGCAAGCAGCAGGCGCTGGTGCACGAGCTCGAGCTGAATGCGCTGGGCCTCGACGAGCCGCCGGCGATGCTGGACGACGACATGCTGCGGCTGATCTTCACCTGCTGCCATCCCGCCTTCGCGCCCGAGGTGCAGGTCGCGCTGACGCTGCGCACCGTCTGCGGCCTCTCCACCGCACAGGTCGCGCGCGCCTTCCTCGTCGGTGAGGAGGCGATGGCGCAGCGGCTGGTCCGTGCCAAGCAGAAGATCAGGCTCGCCGGCATTCCCTACGAGGTGCCGGAGCGTGAGGCGCTGCCGGCGCGGCTCGACGGCGTACTCGCAGTGATCTATCTCGTCTTTACCGAGGGCTATGTCGCGACATCGGGTGCTGACCTGATGCGCCCCGACTTCGCGGCGGAGGCGATCCGGCTCGCCCGCCTGCTCGATGGTTTGATCCCCGACCGCTCCGGTATCAAGGGGCTGCTCGCTCTCATGCTGTTGCACGACGCCCGTCGCGCGGGGCGCGAGACCGTGGCCGGCGACATCGTGCTGCTCGAAGAGCAGGACCGCGCCCTCTGGGATCGCGCGCAGATCGAGGAGGGGTTGCGCCTGGTCGACGAGGCGCTGCGCATGCCTGGCCCGCCGCAACCCTACGCCGTGCAAGCCGCGATCGCCGCGCTGCATGCTCGTGCGCCGAGTTATGAAGAGACCGACTGGCGGCAAATCGCCGGGCTCTACGCGGTCTTGCTGCGCATCAATCCCTCGCCCGTGATCGAGCTCAACCACGCGGCGGCGCTGTCGATGGTCGATGGGCCCGCCCGTGCGCTCGATCTGGTCGATGCGATCGCCGCGCGCGGCGGGCTTCGCGGCTATGACCTGTTGCCCGCCGTGCGCGCGGATCTGTTGCGGCGGCTCGGCAGGACGGAGGAGGCGCGCGAGGCCTATCGTGCAGCGACGGCGGCGACGCAGTTGGAGCCACTGCGACGGTTGTATGCGCGGCGTATGAGGGAGATGGACAACTAGCCCCGTCATTCCGGGGCGATGCGAAGCATCGAGCCCGGAATCTCGAGATTCCGGGTTCGCACTTCGTGCGCCCCGGAATGACGTCTCACGCCGTCACTTCGACGCGACCGGCGTTCCTTCCGCCGGCAGGCTCGCCAGCAGCGCCTGCAAGGTCGACAGCGTCGAATGATCGGCGACGCCGTCCAGCCGCGCCGGGCGGAAATGGCGCTGGAAGGCGGTGACGACTTCCATCGTGGCAGCGTCGTACTTGCCGTTCAGGGGCACGCCATAGCCGTACCTTGCCAGCGCCTGCTGCATGCTCAGCACCGCGTCGCTGATGGTGCCGAGCATCAGGCTCTCGCCGCGGACGATCGGTGCGGGCGTCACCCAGTGGCCGACGCCGGAATTGGCCAGCGAATGCCACGGAAATTTCTCGCCGGGATCCTTCTTGCGGGCGGGCGCGACGTCGGAATGGCCGAGCACCCGGTGCGCCGGCACGTTGCGGCGGAGCATGATGCCGCGGCAGAGCGCGATCACGGCGGCGATCTGGCGCAGCGGAAACTCAGGATAGCCCCAGTCATGGCCGCGATTGATGATCTCGATGCCGATCGAGCAGGAGTTGATGTCGTCCTCGCCGGCCCAGGAGGAGACGCCGGCGTGCCAGGCACGCTTGGCCTCGGGCACGCATTGCACGATGCGGCCGTCCTCCAGCACGACATAGTGCGCCGACACTTCGGTGCCGGCGGTGCAAAGGCGCGCCAGCGCGCCTTCGACATCGGGCATGCCGGTGTAGTGCAGCACGATCATGTCCGGCTGCCGTCCCTTGCTGCGCTCGCCATGGTTCGGTGACGGGATGATGTCCGAGACGATCGAGGAATCGGGCTCGAACGTCCGCAGGCCCGCCACGGTCTTGGGAACCGGGAGAACGCGGTGACGCTTCGAATCGGATCCAGGCGTGGACGAACCGGAGGGCATGAGCAGCTCAGACGGAAGGAGAGTGGGGAAAGCCCTTCTCTTTACTATTCCTTTACCCTCCAGCGCGCGCAATCGCGCGGCGCGGTTAACGGATTCATTTTGGCGATGTGTGTGGATGAAGCATCACCCCCTCGTCACCTTTTCCACTTGTCACGAGCGCGGCAACGCTTTCTTAACGCTAAGGGCCGTTACTGAGCGATGAAGAGCCGACCCGCGTCCGGAGGCGGCCAAAGCGTATTTTGGCTCGAAATCCCATGGCTGCCCGACAAATTCCGCTGGGAACACTGGGTTTGTGGCCCGGGACGATCGGGCTCGGTAACCATGCTGGACAGGGGCTTTGTCGTGGAACCGCCGCGACGCGCAACGATTCGAGGCGTTATGGGCTTGTTCGGCCCCGATCCCGCTTGGGCATCGGGCCGGGTGGTCGGCAGGCGTCGCGCATGAGCTCGGTTCCGCACATCCCCGTTCTTGGCCGCGAGGCTATCGGCCATCTTGCCCCGCGCGAGGGCGGCGTCTACGTCGACGCCACTTTTGGTGCCGGCGGCTATAGCCGCGCGATCCTGGAGGTGCCGGGAACCCGACTCATCGCCATCGATCGCGACCGCACCGCGATTGCCGGCGGTGCCGAGCTGGTCGAACGCTCCGCCGGCCGGCTGACGCTGGTCGAGGACCGCTTCTCCAACCTCGCCGAGGTCTGCGCGGCGCAAGGCGTCGATGGCGTTGACGGCGTCGTGATGGATGTCGGCGTGTCCTCGATGCAGCTCGACCAGGCCGGCCGCGGCTTCTCCTTCCGTCTCGACGGTCCGCTCGACATGCGGATGGGGCAGACAGGCCCGACCGCGGCGGACGTCGTCGCGCGCGCCTCCGAAGGCGATCTCGCCGACATCATCTATCTCTTCGGCGAGGAGCGGCATTCGCGCCGCATCGCCCGCGCCATTGTGGCGGACCGCCAGGAAACTCCGTTCACGACCACGCGCGCGCTCGCCGATCTCGTCGGCAGGGTGGTGCGATCGAAGCCCGGCGACATTCACCCGGCGACCCGGACGTTCCAGGCGCTGCGCATCTTCGTCAACGAGGAGCTCGAGGAACTCCAGACGGCGCTCGCTGCGGCCGAGCGCGTGCTCAAGCTCGGCGGCCGCCTCGTCGTCGTCTCGTTTCATTCGCTGGAAGACCGCATCGTCAAGAACTTCCTCTCCGAGCGTTCCAAGACCGGCGGTGGTTCGCGGCATCTGCCGGAAGTCGCGCAAGTTGCGCCGAGCTTCCAGCTGCTGACGCGGCGGCCGGTCGTCGCCGGCGAGGACGAAGTTGCGCATAATCCGCGCGCGCGATCGGCAAAGCTGCGCGCCGCCGAGCGCACCGCGGCGCCGGCCCATGAGACCGATGAGGCATCGTCCTGGCCGAAGCTCGCCGACGTGATGAGGGGCGGCTAGCGCATGCGCATCATCCACCTCCTCGTCATCGGTGCGCTGATCTTCGCAGCCGCCCATGTCTACCGCATCAAGATGGACTCCACGGCGCGCACCGAGAAGGTGCTGCGGCTGCGTGCGGAGATCCGCGAGCAGCGCGATGCGATCGCGGGGCTGCGCGCCGAGTGGGCCAAGCTCGATGCGCCGCTGCGGCTGCAAGGCCTGTCCGACCGGCATCTGCACCTCAAGCCGGTCAACGGCACGCAATATGATTCGTTGAAGAACCTGCCGGAGCGTCCGCCGCGGATGTTCAGGCCGGGCGAGCCCGATCCGATCGGGGCCATGCTCAAGACCATCGAAGCTGCGAGCGACCCTGATACGGTGACGGGCTCCGTGCCTCAGACCGAGGACAAGCAATGAGCCCGGCCACGCCTGCAAGACCAACCGAAAAGTCGACCGAGAAGTCGACCGAGCCTTGGCGGCGGCGGCTGATCCGAAGCCTGCTCTACGGGCGCAACGTCGATCGCGCCGCGAAGGCGCGCGCGCGCGTGGGGCTTGCGATGCTCGCCTTCGCTTCGGTCTATGCGCTGATCGGCGGGCGACTCGTGATGTTCGCGATCGGCGCCGACGCCCACAGCGCGCGCCGCGCCGCGGCGCAGGAGGTGGTTGCGACCGCGCGGCCCGACATCGTCGACCGCAACGGCGCCATCCTTGCCACCGACGTCAAGGCGGCGAGCCTGTTCGGCGAGCCGCGCCGCATCATCGACAAGGACGAGGCGATCGAGCTCTTGACCGCGACCATTCCCGACCTCGACGAGGCCGAGGTGCGCGAGCGCTTGAAGACACGCAAGGGCTTCGTCTGGCTCAAGCGCGAGGTCACGGCGGCGCAGCAGCAGGCCGTTCACAAGCTCGGCATTCCCGGCATCGGCTTCCTGCGCGAGAACAAGCGCGTCTATCCGACCGGCAACGAGGTCGCCCACCTCATCGGTCTCGTCAACATCGACAACCAGGGTATCGCCGGCCTCGAGAAGTGGCTCGACAATCAAGGGCTCGCCGACCTCCACCGCGCCGGCTTTGCCACCGACCGGCTGCAGAAGCCGATCGAGCTTTCGGTCGATCTGCGCGTCGAGCATGCGCTGCGCGACGAGCTGTTGAAGGCCAAGGACAAGTTCCACGCCAAGGCCGCCTCCGGCATCGTCTCCAACGTCAAGACCGGCGAGATCGTGGCGATGGTGTCGCTGCCCGACTTCGATCCCAACAATCCGAAGGAAGCGCACGACCCCGACCGCATCAACCGCCTGACCACCGGCGTCTACGAGATGGGCTCGACCTTCAAGGCGTTCACGCTGGCGATGGCGCTCGATTCCGGCAAGATCAATCTGAACTCGATGTGGGACGCGCGCGGAAACCTGCACTACGGCAAGTTCACGATCCACGACAGTCATCCGCTCGGGCGTTTCATCAACACCAAGGAAGTGTTCACCTACTCCTCCAACATCGGCGCGGCGCGGATCGCGCTCGGCCAGGGCGTGGAGGCGCACAAGGCCTTCCTCGCCAAGATGGGCCAGATGACGCGGCTGCGCACCGAATTGCCGGAGAGCGCGGCGCCGCTGCTGCCGCGGCGCTGGAGCGAGCTGAACACGGTCACCGCTGCGTTCGGCCAGGGCCTGTCGGTGGCGCCGCTGCAAGCGGTGATGGGCATCAACGCGCTCGTGAACGGCGGCTATCTGATTCCGCCGACCTTCATGAAACGCAGCGAGTCCGAAGCCATGGCGATGGCCAAGCGCGTCATCAAGCCGGAGACCAGCGACAAGATGCGGTTCCTGATGCGGCTCAATGCCGAAGTCGGTTCGGCGAGAAAGGCGGACGTCAAGGGCTACTACGTCGGCGGCAAGACCGGCACGTCCGAGAAAGTCATCAACGGTCGCTACGCCAAGAAGCGCGTGCTCAATTCCTTCACGGCAGTGATGCCGTGCGATGATCCGAAGTACCAGGTGCTCGTCATGCTGGACGAGCCGCAGGCGCTGCCGGAAACCCATGGTTTCATCACCTCAGGCTGGAACGCAGTGCCGACCGGCGGCAAGGTGATCGAGCGGATCGCGCCGCTTCTGGGGGTCGAGCCACGGTTCGACCTGCCGCCGTCCGAGCGCCTTATTCTTGCAGCATCCAGGACAACCCAGTAATCAACCGGGTGGGCCATCGCCGGTGCTGAGTCGGGATTTTTCCTTAGGATTCGGCTTTCCGGCAGGGCATGTCGACTGGAAGACCATGAAGCTGCGCGACCTCTTGGGTCAGGATGTTCCGGGGAATGATGCCGCGATCGAGCCCGCCGCTGCGGCGCTCGAGGTGAGCGGCATTGCGCTCGACAGCCGCGCGGTGAAGCCGGGCGATCTCTTCTTCGCGCTGGCGGGCAGCAAGACCGACGGCGCCCGCTTCGTCGATGCTGCGGTCGCTGCCGGCGCGGTGGCCGTCGTCGGCGACCACGCGCCGGCCACCTGCAAGGTGCCGTTCATCGCGGTCGCCAATCCGCGCCGCGCGCTGGCGATGGCCGCGGCAAGGTTTTTCCCGGCGCAGCCTGCGACGATCGCCGCGGTGACCGGAACCAGCGGCAAGACCTCGGTCGCCGCGTTCACGCGCCAGATCTGGGAGCGGCTCGGGCACGCCTCCGCCAGCATCGGCACCATCGGTCTCGTCTCGCAAAAGCGCACCGTCTACGGCTCGCTGACCACGCCGGATCCGATCGCGCTGCACCGGCAGTTAGATGAGATCGCGCGCGAAGGCGTCACGCATCTTGCCTTCGAGGCGTCCTCGCACGGGCTCGATCAATATCGCCTCGACGGCGTGCGCATCTCGGCCGGCGGCTTCACCAATCTCTCGCGCGACCATATGGATTACCATCCGACCGTCGCGCATTATCTCGCGGCCAAGCTCCGCCTGTTCCGCGAGCTGGTGCCGCCCGGCGGCGCCGCGGTGATCTCGGCCGATCATGATTGCTCGGCGGAGGCGATCGATGCGGCGACATCGCGCGGCCTGCGCGTGATGGCGGTCGGGCGCAACGGCGATGGCGCAGGCGAGGGCATCCGCCTCACGGAGGCGGTGGTCGAAGGTTTCTCGCAAAAGCTTATGGTCGAGCATCGCGGCAGGAATTACGCGATCCGGCTGCCGCTGGTCGGCGAATTCCAGATCGAGAACGCGCTGGTGTCGGCCGGCCTTGCCATTGGCACCGGCAGCGATGCTGAAAACGTGTTCGCAAGCCTCGAGCATCTCGAAGGCGCCAAGGGCCGGCTCGAGCGCGTCGGCGAGCGCGGCGGCGCGCCGATCTTCGTCGACTACGCGCACAAGCCCGATGCGCTGGCGAAGGCGCTGCAGGCGCTGCGGCCTTATGCGAAGCGCAGGCTGGTCGTCGTATTCGGCGCCGGCGGCGACCGCGATGCCGGCAAGCGCCCGATCATGGGCGAGATCGCGGCGGAGAATGCCGACGCCGTCATCGTCACCGACGACAATCCGCGCAGCGAGAGGCCGGAAGCGATCCGCGCCGCGATCCTCGCCACCGCGAAGGGTGCCCGCGAAATCGGCGATCGCGCCGAGGCGATCCGCGCCGCGATCGAGGACTTGCAGGAGGGCGATGCGCTGCTCATCGCCGGCAAGGGCCACGAAACCGGGCAGATCGTCGGCGGCGAGGTGCTGCCTTTCAGTGATCACGAGGCGGTTGCCGCCGCATTAGCGTCGAGGGTTGCATGAGCGGGCCGATATGGACGATTGCCGAGGTCGCGCGTGCGCTTGGCGTTTCCGGATCGTTCCCGGAGACGCCAATCGACTTCGTCACCCAGGACAGCCGCCTGGTGAAGCCGGGCAGCCTGTTCGTCGCGCTCAGCGGCACGCCGAGCGGCGGCTTCATCTCGGCTTTCGCCAGCGCGCGCGACGGCTGGGAGTTCGCCGACAAGGCAGAAGCTTCAGGCGCGGTCGCGATGATCGTGCCACACGAGATCGCGGGCATCCGCATTCCTCAGATCGTCGTCAAGGACACGCTGATCGACGGCCTCTGGGGCCTCGCGCGCGCCGCACGCGCGCGCTTCAATGGCCCGGTGATCGGGCTGACCGGCAGCGCCGGCAAGACCAGCACCAAGGAATTCCTCGCCGCCTATCCGAACGCCTATGCGAGCCCCTCGAGCTTCAACAATTTCTGGGGCGTGCCGCTGACGCTGTGCAATGCCAGGCGGGACGCCAGCCTCTGGGTCGTCGAGATGGGCATGAACCAGCAAGGCGAGATCGCCCGGCTCAGCGAGCTCACCCAGCCGACCGTCGCGCTCGTCGTCAACGTCCAGCCGGTGCATCTGGAAAAGCTCGGCTCGCTCGAGGCCATCAGGCGTGAGAAGGTGTCGATCGCGCTGGGCCTGCCCGAGGACGGCGTGCTGGTGCTGCCGGCCGGAATCAAGGCTTCCGAGTGGAAG
The DNA here is from genome assembly GCF_025200925.1 of Bradyrhizobium sp. CB1015. Classification (GTDB taxonomy): domain Bacteria; phylum Pseudomonadota; class Alphaproteobacteria; order Rhizobiales; family Xanthobacteraceae; genus Bradyrhizobium. The sequence continues at coordinate 2,865,338 of NZ_CP104174.1, forward strand.
GGCAAGGTCGTGCGCTTCGGCGGCGAGCATGCCGAGGTGCACGAGGTCGCGCACGCGCCGCACGGCGAGAGCTGGCAGGTCGTGGCCGTGATCGGCAAGAAGGAGATCGCCTTCAGCCTCACCCCTGGCGCGCCGCACCGGGTGCACAATGCGCTGGCTGCGCTCGCCTCGGTTCATGCCGCGCATCTCGACGTCGCGACCCTCGCGGTCAAGCTCGATCGCGTCGGCATCATGACCGGCCGCGGCTTCGAGCAGGCGGTCGGCGACATCACGGTGATCGACGACAGCTTCAACGGCAATCCGGCCAGCGTGGCCGCGGCGCTGCAAAGCCTCCAGGCGCGCAACATGAGCGGCGGCCGCCGCATCGCGATTCTCGGCGACATGCTCGAGCTCGGCGAGGACGCACCGAGCTATCACACCGGCCTCGCCAGGCATCTCGACGGCATCGACGGCGTTTATTGCGTCGGACCGCTGATGCGCCATCTGTTCGACGCATTGCCATCGGGCAAGGGCCTCGGCTGGCATGACGATCCCACCACGCTGAAGCCGGGCGAGGTCGCAAATCTGCTGAAGGCAGGCGACGTCGTGGTTGTCAAGGGCAGCAAGAAGATGTTCTGGGTCAACAAGTTTGTGCCGGGGCTGGTGGCCGCCTTGCAGGCAAAGGCGTAAACTGCTTGGAAGACGCCGTTCCCGAATCCCATCCTTTGCGGCGGAAGCCGTCCGTTTCCCGAAACGTGCGGCCCGTGACGAAGACCAGCGAATGCGCGTGAGGCACCCGGACGTGCAAAGGCGCCATAGGACCGTCTGAATGTTTTACTGGCTGATCGAGCTTTCCAACACATTTCCGGGCTTCGGTGCCTTCCGCACCGTCCTGAACGTCTTTCGCTACATCACCTTCCGCACCGGCGGCGCCATCGTGACCGGCGCGCTGTTCGTGTTCCTGTTCGGCCCCTGGATCATCGATCACTTGCGCATCCGGCAGGGCAAGGGCCAGCCGATCCGCACCGACGGTCCGCAATCGCATCTCGCCAAGAAGGGCACGCCCACCATGGGCGGGCTGATGATCCTGTCCGGCCTCACGGTCGGCACCGTGCTGTGGGCCAATCCGCTCAATCCTTACGTCTGGATCGTGCTGGCGGTGACGCTCGGCTTCGGCTTCGTCGGCTTCTATGACGATTACCTCAAGGTGACCAAGCAGACCACGACCGGGTTCGGCGGCAAGCTGCGCCTCGTGATCGAAGCCGTGATCGCGCTGGTCGCCTGCTATGCGCTGGTGCGGCTGAACCGCGATCCCGCCTCGACCGCGCTGACGATTCCCTTCCTGAAGGATACCGTGCTGCATTTCGGCTGGTTCTTCGTCGTCTTCGGCGCCTTCGTCATCGTTGGCGCCGGCAATGCGGTGAACCTCACCGACGGTCTCGATGGCCTTGCCATCGTGCCCGTGATGATTGCGACCGCAAGTTTCGCGATGATCGCCTATCTCACCGGCAACTTGGTGTTCGCCGACTACCTCCAGATCAAATATGTCGCCGGCACCGGCGAGCTCGCGGTGCTCTGCGGCGCGCTGCTCGGCGCCGGTCTCGGCTTCCTCTGGTTCAACGCGCCGCCGGCCTCGATCTTCATGGGCGACACCGGCTCGCTCGCGCTCGGCGGCATGCTCGGCGCGATCGCGGTGGCGGTGAAGCACGAGATCGTGCTCGCCGTGATCGGCGGCCTGTTCGTGCTGGAGGCGGTCTCGGTGATCGTGCAGGTGGTGTCGTTCAAGCTCACGGGCAAGCGCGTGTTCCGGATGGCGCCGATCCACCATCACTTCGAGCAGAAGGGCTGGACCGAGCCGCAGATCGTGATCCGCTTCTGGATCATCTCGGTGATGCTGGCGCTCGCCGGCCTCTCGACGCTGAAGCTGCGGTGATGATGGTGGTGTTCCAGAGCCGTCATTCCGGACGGCGCGAAGCGGCGATCCGGAATCTCGAGGTTCCGGGTTCGACGCTGACGCGTCGCCCGGAATGACGGAGGAGAAATCATGATCCCGATCACCTCCTTCGCCGGCAAGACGGTCGCGGTGTTCGGCCTCGGCGGCTCGGGGCTCGCCTCCTGCCATGCGTTGAAAGCCGGTGGTGCCGAGGTGGTCGCCGCCGACGACAATGCCGAGAACGTCGCCAAGGCCGCGCAGGCCGGCTTCATCACCGCGGATTTGCGCAACGTCTCCTGGGCGAAGTTCGCAAGCCTCGTGCTCGCGCCCGGCGTGCCGCTCACCCATCCGGTGCCGCACTGGAGCGTCTTGAAGGCGCGCGAAGCCGGCGTCGAGGTGATCGGCGATATCGAGCTGTTCTGCCGCGAGCGGCGCCGCCACGCGCCGGACGCCCCGTTCGTCGCCATCACCGGCACCAACGGCAAGTCGACCACGACGGCGCTGATCGCGCATCTGACCAAGGTCGCCGGCTACGACACCCAGATGGGCGGCAATATCGGCACGGCGATCCTGTCGCTGGAGCCGCCGCGCATGGGCCGCGTCCACGTCATCGAGATGTCGTCCTACCAGATCGACCTCACGCCCTCGCTCGATCCCTCCGTCGGCATTTTGCTGAATGTTAGCGAGGACCACATCGATCGGCACGGCACCATCGCGCACTACGCCGCGGTGAAGGAGCGCCTCGTTGCCGGCGTGCAAGGCGGCGGCACCTCGATCGTCGGCATCGATGACGGCTATTGCCGCGACATCGCCGATCGGCTCGACCGCGCGGGCAAGAACGTGGTGCGCATCTCCGTCAAGAACCCGCTCGCGTCAGGCATTTATGTCGAGCACGGCACCGTCGTGCGCGCCTCGGGCGGCGCCCGCAGCGAAGTCGTCGCGCTCGGCGGCATCGGCTCGCTGCGCGGCCAGCATAACGCGCAGAACGCGGCCTGTGCGGCCGCCGCCGCGCTCGCCATGGACATCAGCCAGGACGTGCTGCAGAACGGCCTGCGCAGCTTTCCGGGTCTTGCGCACCGCATGGAGCAGGTCGGCCGCCGCGGCAACGTGTTGTTCGTCAACGATTCCAAGGGCACCAACGCGGACGCCACCGCGCATGCGCTGTCGTCGTTCTCCGATATCTTCTGGATCGCCGGCGGCAAGCCGAAGGCGGGTGGCATCACAAGCCTGACCGGCTATTTCCCGCGCATCCGAAAAGCCTACCTGATCGGCGAAGCCGCGCAGGAATTTTCCGGCACGCTCGGCTCGGTACCGCATGAGATCAGCCAAACGCTCGACGTCGCGGTCGAACACGCCGCGCGCGATGCGGAAGCCTCGGGCCTCACTGATGCCGTCGTGCTGCTGTCGCCGGCCTGCGCCTCCTTCGACCAGTACCGCAATTTCGAGATCCGCGGCACCAAGTTCCGCGAACTGGTGCAGGCGCTGCCGGGTGTGAAGCCGGTGGTGTAGGGCGCGCACTCGTGTCCCGGACGCGCTGCAGCGTGTAACGCTGCTGCGCAGAGCTGGGACCCAGTAGCCGCAATGGGCCCCGGCTCTGCAGCGCACCACGCCGCGAAGAGGCGGCGCGTTGCGCTGCGTCCGGGGCACGAGACTCTCCACAACTTCATCAACTCCATTAACCCCCCGGTAACCAACCTCGGCGACCAATGGACGGACCTCTGTCCGAAAGCGGTCGCCCATGCTCTCCCGTGAAGAACGCACCCCCTTTTCCGAGTGGTGGTGGACCGTCGACAAGCCGCTGATGGGCGCCATCCTGGGGCTGATGCTGACCGGGGTGATCCTGTCGCTGGCGGCGAGCCCGCCGGTTGCAACCCGCATCGGGCTCGATGCCTTCCACTTTTTCAGCCGCCATGTGCTGTTCCTCGTGCCATCCTGCATCGTGCTGCTCGGGGTGTCCTTCCTGTCGCCGCGCGCGATCCGCCGCTCGGCCCTGATCATCTTCGCGGCGAGCATCGTCCTGATCGTGCTCACGCTGGCCATTGGCCCCGAGGTGAAGGGCTCGCGCCGCTGGATCACCCTGCTCGGCGTCAACATCCAGGCCTCCGAGATCGCAAAGCCGTCCTTCGTCGTGATCGCGGCCTGGCTGTTCGCGGAATCGACCAGGCGGCCGGAGATGCCGGCGACCTCGATGGCGCTGGTGCTGCTGTTGATGCTCGTCGCGCTATTGGTGATGGAGCCGGATTTCGGTCAGACCATGCTGATCCTGATGGTCTGGGGCTCGCTGTTCTTCATCGCGGGCATGCGCATGATCTGGGTGTTCGGCCTCGCAGGTCTCGGCGCGGCCGGCCTGTTCAGCGCCTATCTGTTCGTTCCTCACGTCGCGGGCCGCATCAAGCGCTTCATGAACCCGGCCTCGGGCGACACCTTCCAGGTCGATACCGCCATGGAAGCTTTCTACAACGGCGGCTGGTTCGGCCTCGGACCCGGCGAGGGCATCGCCAAGCGCAGCCTGCCGGACAGCCACACCGACTTCGTGTTTGCGGTCGCGGCCGAGGAGTTCGGCATCATCCTGTGCCTTGCGATGCTGGCGCTGTTCGCCTTCGTCGTCATCCGCACGCTGTCGCGCGCCTATGCCAACGAGGACATGTTCTCGCGCTTTGCGGCCTCGGGCCTTGCGATCCTGTTCGGCGTGCAGGCAGCGATCAACATGTCGGTGAACCTGCAGCTCATCCCCGCCAAGGGCATGACGCTGCCGTTCATCTCCTATGGCGGCTCCTCGATCATCTCGCTCGCCTATGGCGTCGGCATGATGCTGGCGCTGACGCGGCTGCGCCCGCGCACCGAGGTCGAGGCGAGCGGCCACGCCGAGGCGATGCGCAGTTACGCGTGATACAGGTTTCGTGTCCCGGACAAGCGAAGCGCAGAGCCGGGACCCAGGATGCCGCAGCCATGGGCCCCGGTTCAGCAGCGCATCACGCTGCGAAGGGCAGCGCGCTGCGCTGCGCCCGGGGCACGAACACCTGAGCGGCCGCGCTCGCCATGCCGGAAAACTCCCTGTAAAACTCCCTCACCATGGACACGTCCCCCCTGATTCTTCTCGCCGCGGGCGGCACCGGCGGCCATCTGTTCCCGGCCGAGGCGCTCGGCGTCGAATTGATCCGGCGCGGCTTTCGCGTCCGCCTCGTCACCGACGAGCGCGCGCTGCGCTACAGCGGGCTGTTCAGCAAGGACATGATCGACGTCGTCAGAAGCGAGACTGCGCGCGGCCGCAATCCGCTTCAGCTCGCCTATGCCGGCCTCACGCTCGCCGCCGGCACGCTGTCGGCCTATGCCCTGATCAAGCGGTTGAAGCCCGTCGCCGTCGTCGGCTTCGGCGGCTATCCGACGCTGCCGCCGCTGGTCGCGGCGAAGTTCGCGGGCGTACCCGGCATCATCCACGACGCCAACGCCGTGCTGGGCCGCGCCAACCGGTTCCTGTCGAGCCGCGTGCGCGCCATCGCGACGTCCTTGCCCGGCGTGCTCGATCGCGATCCGGCGCTCTCAGGCAAGACGACGACCGTCGGCACGCCGATGCGTCCGGCAATCCTCGCGGCCGCTGCGGTGAAATATGCCGCGCCCGAGCCGAACGGTCCGCTGCGTCTGCTCGTCGTCGGCGGCAGCCAGGGCGCGCGCATCATGGCCGACATCGTGCCGGGTGCGATCGAGCGGCTCGAGCCTGCGCTCTGGAGCCGTCTCATTCTCACCCAGCAGGTGCGCGAAGAGGACATGAGCCGGGTGCGCGCCGTTTACGACAAGCTCAAGATCAAGGCCGAGCTCGCGCCGTTCTTCACGGATCTGCCGGCGCGGCTCGCCTCCAATCATCTCGTGGTATCGCGCTCCGGCGCGGGCACCGTGGCCGAGCTCGCCGCGATCGGCCGGCCCTCGATCCTGGTGCCGTTGCCCGGCTCGATCGATCAGGACCAGTTCGCCAATGCCGGCGTGCTGGTCAAGGTCGATGGCGCGATCCGCATCCCGCAGACCGAGTTCACCTCCGACCGGCTGGCGTCCGAAATCTCCGCCTTCGCCGCCGAGCCCGCGCGCCTTGCCGCCATGGCTGAAGCCGCGAAGGGGGCGGGGCGGCTCGATGCGGCCGAGCGGCTGGCGGATCTCGTGGTCAAGGTCGCGGGGTTATAGCACCTGTCATTCCGGACGGGACGCGAAGCGGACCGATCCGGAAGCTCGAGATTCCGGGTTCGCTCGCGGTGCGAGCGCCCCGGAATGACCAAAAATGCCCCTTGTCATGCCCGGCGAAAGCGGGGCATCCAGTAGCCGACGCCGCTTGATTTGAATCTCAGGCTTCGCGACGTCAAGGAGATCCCATGAGACTGCCGCGCGAGATCGGACCCATCCACTTCGTCGGGATCGGCGGGATCGGCATGAGCGGCATCGCCGAGGTGCTGGTCAATCTCGGCTATGCCGTGCAGGGCTCGGATGCCGCCGACAATTACAATCTCGACCGGCTGCGCAAGAAGGGCGCGAAAGTCTCGGTCGGCCACAAGGCCGAGAATATCGAGGGCGCCGAGGTCGTGGTCGTGTCCTCCGCGATCAAGCGCGACAACCCGGAACTGATGGCGGCGCGCGAGAAACGCATTCCCGTGGTGCGCCGCGCCGAGATGCTGGCCGAGCTGATGCGGCTGAAGAGCTGCGTCGCCATCGCCGGCACCCACGGCAAGACCACCACGACGACCATGGTCGCAACGCTGCTCGATGCCGGCGGGCTCGACCCGACCGTGATCAATGGCGGCATCATCAATGCCTACGGCTCCAACGCGCGGCTGGGGGCCGGCGAGTGGATGGTAGTGGAGGCCGACGAGAGTGACGGCACGTTCCTGAAGCTGCCGACCGATGTCGCGATCGTCACCAATGTCGACCCCGAGCATCTCGATCACTTCAAGACCTTCGAGGCCGTGCAGGACGCTTTCCGTCATTTCGTCGAGAACCTGCCGTTCTACGGTTTTGCCGTGATGTGCATCGATCATCCCGTGGTGCAGAGCCTCGTCGGCAAGATCGAGGATCGCCGCATCATCACTTATGGTGAGAATCCGCAGGCCGATGCGCGGCTGGTCGATCTCACCGCGGGCGGCGGCGGCTCGAAGTTCAAGGTCGTGATCCGCGACCGCAAGACCGGCACCACGCATGAGATCGCCGACCTCGCGCTGCCGATGCCGGGCCGGCACAACGCCTCGAACGCGACGGCTGCAATTGCGGTCGCGCATGCGCTCGGCGTTTCCGACGACAAGATTCGCAGCGCCATCGCAGGCTTCGGCGGCGTCAAGCGGCGCTTCACCAAGACCGGCGAGTGGAACGGCGTTACCGTGATCGACGATTACGGCCATCACCCCGTGGAGATCGCGGCCGTGCTGAAGGCAGCGCGCGATTCCTACGCCGGCAAGGTGATCGCCGTGGTGCAGCCGCATCGCTACACCCGTCTGCAATCGCTGTTCGAGGAGTTTTGCACCTGCTTCAACGATGCCGACGCGGTTGTCGTTGCCGACGTCTATGCCGCCGGCGAGGCGCCGATCGACGGCATCGACCGCGATCACTTCGTCGCGGGCCTGCGCGCGCATGGTCACCGCGAGGTGATCCCGCTGCCGGCAGCGACGGAGCTCGCGGGCATCGTCAAGGGATTGGCGAAACCAGGCGATCTCGTCGTGTGCCTGGGCGCAGGCAACATCACGCAATGGGCGTATGCGCTGCCGGACCAGTTGAAGGCGCTGGGGTGAGCATGCTGATGAAGCGCTCGCAGCTAGCCGCAGGGCACACTGCGCTCCCTCCCCCTTGTGGGGGAGGGCGGGGGAGAGGGGTGGCCACAAACTCCGACCTCGCTTGGGGCTACCCCCTCCCTGACCCTCCCCTACAAGGGGGGAGGGAACGGAGGTAGTGTGCCTGCCTTACGGAGCACGCGTTTTCTCGTGAGCGCTCGCGCATGAGTTTCCCCGACATCACCCCGTCACTCAAAGCCGCGATGCCCGAGCTTCGCGGCCGGCTGCTGGCGAACCAATCGCTGGCCGAGCTCACCTGGTTTCGCGTCGGCGGTCCCGCGCAGGTGTTGTTCACGCCGGCGGACGAGGATGACCTCGCTTACTTCCTGGCGCATCTCGCCCCCGACATTCCCGTCTACGTCATCGGCGTCGGCTCCAACCTCATCGTGCGCGACGGCGGCATTGCCGGTGTGGTGATCCGCCTTGCGCCGCGCGCCTTCGGCGAGGCGATTGCGAGCGGCGACGTCGTCACCGCAGGCACGGCCGCGCTCGACAAGCGCGTGGCGGAAGAGGCGGCATCCGCCAATATCGGCGGGCTCGAATTCTATTTCGGCATTCCCGGCACGATCGGCGGCGCGCTGCGGATGAATGCCGGTGCCAATGGCGGCGAGACCAAGGACGTGCTGATCGAGGCGAGGGGCGTCGGGCGCGACGGCACCAAGCACGTCTTCTCCAACGCCGACATGAAGTTCGTCTACCGCAGCAGCGGCGTCGATCCGTCCATCATCTTCACCTCCGCGCGCTTTCGCGGCGAGATCAGGGATGCGGAGGCGATCCGCGCGCGCATGGCGGAGGTGCAGAGCCATCGCGAGACCGCGCAGCCGATTCGCGAGAAGACCGGCGGCTCGACCTTCAAGAATCCGCCCGGCCATTCCGCCTGGCAGCTGGTGGATGCCGCCGGCTGCCGCGGCCTGCGCGTCGGCGGCGCGCAGGTCTCGGAGATGCATTGCAACTTCCTGATCAACACGGGCGATGCCACCGCGCACGACATCGAGACGCTGGGCGAGACCGTGCGCGAACGCGTGAAGGCGAATTCCGGAATTGAGCTACACTGGGAAATCAAGCGGATCGGGATTCCGATCTAACAGTCATTCCGGGGGCGCGAAGCGCGAACCCGGAATCTCGAGATTCCGGGTCTGGTGCTTGCGCACCATCCCGGAATGACGAAATGAGAGGACACATGCGCATCACCATCCTCTTCGGCGGCTCCAACCGCGAACGTCTGGTCTCGGTTGCCACAGCCCAGGCGCTGCACCAGGCGCTGCCCGAGGCCGACCTCTGGTGGTGGGACGTCGAGGACAAGGTGCACGTCGTGCAGTCGAAGCAGCTGCTCGATCATGCCCGCCCGTTCGAGGACGAGTTCAAGCCGGGCACGACAGGCATTCCGCTCGCGCAGGCGCTCGACCGGGCCAAGGCGGAAGATCGCGTGCTGGTGCTCGGCCTGCATGGCGGCCGCGCCGAGAACGGCGAATTGCAGGTGATGTGCGAGGCGCGCGGCGTGCCCTTCACCGGCTCGGGCTCGGCGTCCTCGCATCTCGCCTTCGACAAGATTGCGGCCAAGCGCTTCGCCGCGCTCGGCGGCGTGACGCCGCCGGAAAATCTTGCGCTCGATGATATCGACGAGGCCTTCGCAGAATACGGCCGGTTGATCGCAAAGCCCGCGCGCGACGGGTCGAGCTACGGCCTGATCTTCGTCAACGCCAAGCAGGACCTCGTTGCCGTCCGCAACGCGGCCAAGCATGAAGACTATGTCATCGAGCCCTACATCGCCGGCGTGGAGGCGACCTGCGGCGTGCTGGAGCGCACCGACGGCTCGATTATCTCGCTGCCGCCGATCGAGATCATTCCGGGTGAGGGCAATTTCGACTACGCGGCGAAATATCTTTTGAAGTCGACCCAGGAGATCTGCCCCGGCCGCTTCGCACCCGAGATCACCGCTGCGCTCAAGGCGCAGGCGATGCTGGCCCATCGCGCAATGTCCTGCACCGGCTATTCGCGCTCGGACTTCATCGTCTCGGACAAGGGCCTGGTCTATCTAGAAACCAACACGCTGCCCGGGCTGACCAAGTCCTCGCTCTACCCCAAGGCGCTGAAGGCCGAAGGCATCGAGTTCGTCGACTTCCTGCGCGGCCTGGTCGAGCTCGCCTGCCAGCGCGTGCGGAAATAGTCAGGACTGGTTAACGGCGGAATCGGCGAAACGGGCCGGTTTGGCGACCAAAACCGGTAAAATGCCGGACATCGCGGCGCAAATGCCTCACATCGCGGGGCAAAATGCGCAAGTCGTTAACGAATTTTACCTTTTGTTTACCAGGACGTCCGAAGGTTAACGCTGGCGGCGCATATGGCGCTTTGGCTGCCGGCGCGTGAGCTGTCGCGGGTGATGTCACCTCCAGCGAACGCTTTGAAGGGGAGAGGTTTTCTTCTGCTGAAGACCAGCACCCGGCCCGGCACCGAGACGTCATGTTCGCCAGGATCCGCGCGATGTCGCGGGCAAACTGTTGACGAGCTCGTGCAATGGATGGAGCAGGAAGCCTCACCCGGTCGCTTTTCAGATCGCTGAGGCCCCAAGCTGACCTGAAGGCGGCCGCTATCGGAGCGGTCGTGCTTCTGCGCGAGTGGATGCAGGACAAGCACGAAGAGGCGCGCGCTGCCGCCAAGGACAAGGCCAAAGCCAAAGCAAAGGCCAAGGCCGTCGTCGAGCGCGAGCCGCCGCCGCGCCTGGTTGCCCTGGTCGAGCGCTTTCTGCCGCGCCGGGTCGGCCTCAGCATGACCGTGCTGCTCCTGATCGGCAGCTGCGGCTTCGGCATCGTCAAGGGCGGCCATCTCCAGGATTTCGTCACCGCGGTCAGCGATGCCCGCAACGCGCTGGCCAATTCCGCCGGCTTCCGCATCACCTCGGTCGTGATCAACGGCCGCAAGCAGCTGACCCAGGACGAGATCCTCGCGATCGGCGGCGTCAGCGGCCGCTCCTCGCTGCTGTTCCTCGATGCCGACGCGGTGCGCGACAAGCTCAAGGCCAATCCCTGGATCGCGGATGCGACCGTGCTGAAGCTCTATCCGGGCCAGCTCATGATCGAGCTCACCGAGCGCAAGGCGTTCGCGCTGTGGCAGGAGGCCGGCCGGCTTTCCGTCATCGCCGACGACGGCGCCGTGCTCGAGCCCTATGTCTCGCGCCGCTTCCTGTCGCTGCCGCTCGTGGTCGGCAAGGGTGCCGACACCCAGGCGCGCGATTTCCTGGCGCTGCTGGCGCGCTATCCGCAGGTCAATTCGGTGACCAAGGCCGCGATCTACGTGGGCGAGCGGCGCTGGAACCTGCGCCTCAAGGACGGTCTCGACATCCGCCTGCCCGAGCAGGACGTCGGCAACGCGCTTGCGATGCTGTCCAAGCTCGACAAGGAAGACCGGCTGTTCTCGCGCGACATCGTCACCGTCGACATGCGCCTGCCGGACCGGCTGGTGGTGCAGCTCTCCGACGACGCCGCCAAGGCGCGCGAGGAGCTGTTCAAGGACAAGAAGAAAAAGAAGGCCGGGGATTCCGCATGACCGGTCTTGATCGCACCCAGACGCCGAAGACGCGCCCGATGCCGCACAAGCGCGGCGGCATCGTCGCCTGCCTCGATATCGGCACCAGCAAGATCGCCTGCATGATCGCGCGGCTGAAGCCGTCGCCGCCGAGCGATGCGCTGCGCGGCCGCACCCATGCGGTGGAGTTGATCGGCTACAGCCAGATCCAGGCGCGCGGCATGAAGGCCGGCGCGGTGATCGATCTCGGCGAATGCGAGCAGGCGGTGCGCCAGGCCGTCGGGCTTGCCGAAAAGATGGCCAAGGTACGGGTCGAGTCCGTGCTGCTGTCGGTCTCGGGCGGCCGGCCCGCCGGCCAGCTGGTCGAAGCCGCCGCCGACATTCGTGGCGGCGCCGTGACGCCGGCCGATGTCAGCCGCGTCACCTCCACCGGCATGCGCCACGCCACCGGCGAAGGCCGCACCGTGCTGCACGCGCTGCCGGTCGGCTACACGCTCGACGGCGTCAAGGGCATCCGCGATCCCCGTGGCATGGTCGCGCACCAGTTCGGCGTCGACATGAACGTCGTCACTTGTGACGCCACCGTGGCGCGAAACCTGATGCTGGCGGTGGAGCGCTGCCACATCAATGTCGAAGCCATGGCAGCGAGCCCCTATGTGGCCGGCCTGTCGGTGCTGACCGACGACGAGGCCGATCTCGGCGCCGCCGTCGTCGAGATGGGCGCCGGCACCACCACGATTGCCGTTTATTCGGGCGGCCGCTTCGTGCATGCGGCGGGTTTTGCGGTCGGCGGGCAACACATCACGATGGATCTTGCGCGCGGACTCTCGGCGACCATTGCCGATGCCGAGCGAATCAAGACCTTATACGGTACCGTCATCACCGGCGGATCGGACTCGCGTGAGCTGATGTCTGTGCCGACAGCCGGTGACGAGCAGGATCTGCCGCAGATCGTCTCCCGCGCCACCATCGCGAACATCGTCAAGCACCGTGCCGAGGAAGTCTTCGAAATGGTTCGGGACAAGCTGAAGGATTCGCCCTTCGCCGCAGAGCCCAACGGCCGCGTCGTGATCTCGGGCGGCGCCTCGCAGCTGACCGGTCTCGTCGATCTCGGTACCCGGATTCTCGGCCGGCCCGTGCGGGTCGGCCGTCCGCTCGGTTTCGGCCGGCTGCCCAACGAGGCGAAGAACGCCGCGTTCGCGGTGCCGACCGGACTTCTCGTCTACCCGCAATATGTTCACCTCGAACATGTCGAACCGCGGCATACGCGGCAGCAGATCAAGACAGGGACCGGCGGATATTTCGGAAAGGTCGGACGATGGCTACGCGAGGGCTTCTGATGACCGCATTCTGCAATCTTCGATTTTCACCAACTCCCGCGGCCACCGGCCGGGGCGAACCCACGCGCGCGTGATCGAGAGGCAACCATGACCATCAGCATCAATGTTCCTGATATTCACGAACTGAAGCCCCGGATCACCGTGTTCGGCGTCGGCGGCGCCGGCGGCAACGCCGTGAACAACATGATCACGGCGGGCCTGCAGGGCGTCGACTTCGTGGTCGCCAACACCGATGCGCAGGCGCTGACGATGTCGAAGGCGCAGCGCATCGTGCAGATGGGCACGGCCGTCACCCAAGGCCTCGGCGCCGGCTCGCAGCCGAACGTCGGCGCCGCGGCGGCGGAAGAGGTGATCGACGAGCTGCGCGACCATCTGTCGGGCGCCAACATGGTGTTCGTCACCGCCGGCATGGGCGGCGGCACCGGCACCGGCGCTGCTCCCGTGATCGCCAAGACCGCGCGCGACATGGGCATCCTCACCGTCGGTGTGGTGACCAAGCCGTTCCACTTCGAGGGCCAGCGCCGCATGCGCACGGCCGAAGCCGGCATCGCCGAGCTGCACAAGGTCGTGGATACGCTCCTGATCATTCCGAACCAGAACCTGTTTCGGGTCGCCAACGAGAAGACCACCTTTGCCGACGCCTTCGCGATGGCCGACCAGGTGCTCTATTCGGGCGTTGCCTGCATCACCGACCTGATGGTCAAGGAAGGCCTGATCAACCTCGACTTCGCCGACGTGAGAGCGGTGATGCGGGAAATGGGCAAGGCGATGATGGGCACCGGCGAAGCCTCCGGCGACAAGCGCGCGCTGACCGCCGCGGAAGCGGCGATCGCCAACCCGCTGATCGACGATAGCTCGATGAAGGGCGCCAAGGGCCTCCTCATCTCTATCACCGGCGGCAAGGACCTCACCCTGTTCGAGGTCGACGAGGCCGCGACCCGCATCCGCGAGGAAGTCGACCAGGACGCCAACATCATCGTCGGCGCGACCTTCGACGAAGCGCTCGACGGCCTGATCCGCGTCTCGGTCGTCGCCACCGGCATCGAGCAGGCTGCAATCGCCCGCAATAGCCAGGCGACGGCCGCGCCCGTCGCCAACCCGGCACCGCAGGTGCAGCAGGCTGCCGCCCCGGCCGCCGTTGCCGAGAGCCGTCTCGCCGACCTGACCGCCCGGCTCCGTGCCGACAACCAGCGTCTGGCGGAGCGCGCCCAGAAGCTGGAAGCTCAGCCCCCGGCCGCCGCGCCGGCTCCCGGGGCCGCCGCGCCCCGTCAGAACGTCGAGCGCGCTGCGCTCGCTGCCATCGCCGCTGCGGTTGCCGAGGTGCCGCAGGCGCCAGCGCCGCAGACCTATGGCGACGTCACCGTGCGCCCGATCGCGCAGAAGCCGACCCTGTTCCCGGAGCCCGACATGGCCCCGGTCGCGGTGCAGGAGCCGATGACGCCTGATACCTTCATCCCGCCGCAGGCCGAGCGCCCGGCCCGCGCGCCGCGCATGCCGCGAATCGAGGAGCTGCCGATGCCGGCGCAGGCCGAGATTCGGCAGGCCCGCGGCGAGGCCGAGGAAGAGACCCCTCAGAAGACCCGCCTGTCGCTGCTGCAGCGCCTCGCCAATGTCGGCCTCGGCCGTCGCGACGAGGAAAGCGAGCCGCCGGTCGCGGCCCGTACCGCCGGTCCCGCCATGCCGCCGCTGCCCGAGCGCCGGCCGCAGAAGACCGTGGCGCAGCAGATCGCATCCAGCGAGCCGGTATCGGAGTATGCCCGCCGTCCCGCGCCGCAGGGTCTGGACGTCCATGGCCGCCCCGCACCTGTTGCGCCGGCGCCACAGGGTGATGACCATCTTGATATCCCGGCCTTCCTGCGGCGGCAGGCGACCTGAGGATTGTTACAATAAGGCAGACGAAAAAAGGTCCCGGCGAGAAGCTTGCCGGGACCTTTCCTTTTGCACCGGGCATGTCCGGATTGCGCAGCCAAGCAACTGATTTTAAATCATTAATTACATATTCGGTGGTTCAGTAAAACTGCCGGCAATGGTCCCGAACGCCGGCGCAATTTGGTTAAGCCTTGGCGCGAATACGGCAGGTTTGGGGTAACAATCGGTAAAAAAGCGTGAGTTGGCGCTGTTTGAGGCAGCAACTATGGTTTGCCGTGACTTGGGGATACGGAGATTCGGAAGCGTCGGCTCTGGCCGGCCAAGCGGGTCTCGTATAAGTCGCAGTGGGTCGTAGTGGGGCGGTTCCTGATGAAATTTAGCCGGCAAACAACGCTTCGTGCGCAAGCCTCTGTGGCAGGCGTGGGCGTTCATTCCGGTCTTCCCGTTACTCTCACGCTTGGGCCTGCGCCTGTCGACGCGGGTTTTATTTTTGTCCGGACCGGACTTGAGGGGAGTGATCGCGAAGTCCAGGCGACCGCCGACCAGGTGATCGCGACCGACTTTGCCACCGTCCTCGGCGACCGCACCGGTCCGCTGGTGTCCACCGCCGAGCATGTGCTTGCTGCGCTGCGGGGAATGGGCGTGGACAACGCCACCATCGAGATCGACGGTCCCGAAGTCCCGATCATGGACGGCAGCGCCGCGGCCTTCATCGCGGCGATCGACCAGGCCGGCATTGTCACCCAGCCGGCGCAGCGCCGCTTCATCCAGGTTCTGAAGCCGATCTCGGTCAAGATCGGCGACTCCTTCGGCGAGATCAGGCCCCACGCCAATGGGTTCCGCGTCGAGGTCGAGATCGATTTCACCAATCCCGTCATCGGCCAGCAGGCTTACGCCTTCGACGTCAACGCTGAAGGCTTCCGCCGCGAAGTCGGCCGGGCCCGGACCTTCGGCCTGATGTGCGATGTCGCGCGGCTCTGGAGCGCTGGCTACGCCCTCGGCGCCTCCTTCGAGAACACCGTCGTGTTCGACGACGAGCGGCTGCTCAACACCGAAGGCCTGCGCTACGCCGATGAATGCGCTCGCCACAAGGTGCTGGACGTGATCGGCGACCTCTCGCTGGCCGGCCTCCCGCTGCTTGGCGCCTACCGCTCGGTGCGTGGCGGCCACAAGCTCAACCATGCCGTCCTGACCGCGCTGCTCGCCGACCGGACCGCCTGGCGGGTGGTCGAGGGCGAGGCTGCCCGCCGCACCACGCGTCCCGTGGGCGAGGTCGGTCGCGGCATCGTCGGCGGCCGCATCGCTGCGGCCTTCGGGCCGGATGTGTCCTGACGCGGCCTGCCGCCTTCGGAACGTGGTTGGCGATCCCCGGGAAACTCCTGGTAACCATGATCGGCTAGCATTGCGGCAGGTTCGCCTTAATCCGGGCGAAATGCCTCCCTATCCGGTTCGTTAACGATCGTTTTTGGATACATCGGCGTGGTCGCATGGCAGGCACCACGGTTACATTTCGCGCCCATGAGGGGTTCGTGGGCTGGCGGACACCGCATCACAGGGCGTCAGGGCTAAAACTCATGTCGGCACAGCGTATGACGCGCGGATATTTCTCGGTCTCGTCGCGAGCCCGCGGGCTGCTTCGGACCGTCACCTTCATCATGCTCGCGCTGCCGCTCGCCGGATGCGGCACGGGCGCGCTCTGGGACAAGTTCACCGCCAAGGACGACACCTTCGTCGAGGAGCCCGCCGACAAGATCTACAATGAGGGCCTGTACCTCATGAACGAGAAGAAGGACATGAAGGCGGCGAACAAGAAGTTCGAAGAGGTCGACCGCCAGCATCCTTATTCCGACTGGGCCCGCAAATCGCTGCTGATGTCGGCCTACGCGTCCTATCAGGGCGGCGATTATGACGGCTGCATCGGCGCCGCCACCCGCTACGTCACGCTGCATCCCGGCAGCCCGGATGCGGCCTATGCGCAATATCTGATCGCCGCCTCCCACTACGACCAGATCCCGGACATCAGCCGCGACCAGACCCGCACCGAAAAGGCGATCGCGGCGCTGGAAGAGGTGGTGCGCAAATATCCGAACTCGGAATATGCGACCTCGGCGAAAGCCAAGATCGAGGGCGCACGCGACCAGCTCGCCGGCAAGGAAATGAATGTCGGCCGCTACTACGCCCAAAAGCGCGACTACACGGCCGCCATCAATCGCTACAAGACCGTCGTGACGCAGTACCAGACCACCCGCCATGTCGAGGAGGCGCTGTTCCGGCTGACCGAGGCCTATATGGCGATCGGCATCGTCGGCGAAGCGCAGACCGCGGCGGCCGTGCTTGGGCACAATTTTCCTGACAGCCGCTGGTACAAGGACGCCTATAATCTTGTAAAATCCGGCGGTCTCGAGCCGAGCGAGAATCAGGGGTCCTGGATCAGCCGGACCTTCAAGAAAATGGGTCTCGGCTAGGAAATTTGGTTCCATGCTGGCGCGTCTGTCGATCCGTGACATCGTCCTGATCGAACGGCTCGATATCGAATTCGCCTCCGGCCTCGCGGTTTTGACCGGCGAGACCGGTGCGGGCAAATCCATCCTGCTCGATGCTTTTGCGCTGGCGCTCGGCGGCCGCGGCGACGCCGGCCTTGTGCGTCACGGTGCGGAGCAGGGGCAGGTCACCGCGGTGTTCGATGTCCCGAAGAATCACCCTGCGACCAAGATTTTGGCCGAAAACGGCCTCGACGACACCGGTGAGATGATCCTGCGCCGCGTGCAGCTCGCCGACGGCCGCACCCGCGCCTTCATCAACGACCAATCGATCAGCGTGCAGACGCTGAAGGCGGTCGGCACCGCCCTGGTCGAGATCCACGGCCAGCACGATGAGCGCGCGCTGGTCGATGCCGCCACCCACCGCCGCCTGCTCGACGCTTTTGCCGGCCTCGAAAAGGATGTCGCGGCCGTCGAAGCGCTCTGGGACGCGCGCCGCACCGCCAACACCGCGCTGGAGGAGCATCGCGCCGCGATGGAGAGCGCGGCGCGCGAGGCCGATTATCTGCGCCACGCCTCCGACGAGCTGAAGCAGCTCGCGCCCAAGGACGGCGAGGAAACCGCGCTGGCCTCCCGCCGCACCACCATGATGCAGGGCGAGAAGATCGCCTCCGACCTGCGCGAGGCGCAGGAAGCCGTCGGCGGCAATCATTCGCCGGTCGCAGCGCTCTCGGCGGCGGTGCGCCGGCTGGAGCGCCGCGGCGTCAACTCGCCGGCGCTGGTCGAGCCGGCGGTGAAGGCGATTGACGCTGCGATCAACGCGCTGGAGGAGGCCGATCAGCACCTCCAGGCGGCGCTGGCCGCGACCGATTTCGATCCGGCCGAGCTCGAGCGTATCGAGGAGCGGCTGTTCGCATTGCGCGCCGCCTCCCGCAAATATTCGACGCCGGTCGACGGGCTCGCCGCGCTGGCGGCCAAATATG
This sequence comes from Bradyrhizobium sp. CB1015, assembly GCF_025200925.1. GTDB lineage: Bacteria > Pseudomonadota > Alphaproteobacteria > Rhizobiales > Xanthobacteraceae > Bradyrhizobium. The sequence goes on from NZ_CP104174.1 coordinate 2,883,245, forward strand.
CCGCAGACGTGGTCCTGATCGATGCCGGCGCCTCGCGCCTGAAGAAGCTGGAGCAGGCCGCGATCGAGGCGGACAGCCGCTATGCGGCGGCCGCCAAGAAGCTGTCGCTGGCGCGGCAGAAGTCAGCCGAGAAGCTCAACAAGGCGGTCAATGCCGAGCTCGCCCCGCTCAAGCTCGAACGCGCCAGGTTCATGACCCAGGTCGAGACCGACGAGGCCGCGCCCGGGCCGCAAGGTTTCGACCGCGTCGAGTTCTGGGTGCAGACCAATCCGGGCACCAAGCCGGGTCCCTTGATGAAGGTCGCCTCCGGCGGCGAGCTGTCGCGCTTCCTGCTCGCGCTCAAGGTCGTGCTGTCCGACCGCGGTTCGGCGCCGACGCTCGTGTTCGACGAGATCGACACCGGCGTCGGCGGTGCGGTGGCCGACGCCATCGGCGGACGCCTGGCGCGGCTTGCCGGCAAGGTCCAGGTCATGGCCGTGACACATGCCCCGCAGGTCGCCGCCCGCGCCGACCAGCACCTCCTGATCTCCAAGGACGCCCTCGACAAGGGCAAGCGCGTCGCCACCCGCGTCAATGCGCTCGCCGCCGACCACCGCCGCGAGGAGATCGCCCGCATGCTGGCGGGTGCCGAGATCACGGCCGAAGCGAGGGCGGCGGCGGAGCGGCTGCTCAAGGCAGCGACGGCTTAGCTCTCGTGTCCCGGACGCGCGTAGCGCGAGCCGGGACCCAGAATGCCTGCCGCGACATGGGCCCCGGCTCTGCAGCGCCCCGCTGAAGGAGCGCTGCGCTGCGTCCGGGGCAAGCGATTTCCACACGCCTTTACCGTGCCACCCGCTCCGTCGTATCCAAGCGCCATGGCCAGAGCAGCAAAATCCAAAGCAACACCGCTTCGCGACGTCGCCGACCTCACCAAGGCGCAGGCCAAGGTCGAGCACATGCGGCTCGCGCTCGAGATCGAGGGGCACAACGAGCGCTACTATCAGGAGGATGCGCCGACCGTTAGCGACGCCGAATACGACGCGCTGCGCAAGCGCCTCAACGCGATCGAGAAACGTTTTCCCGAGTTCGTCACCGCGGAATCGCCCTCGCAGAAGGTCGGCGCCGCACCATCGGGGCGCTTCAAGAAAGTCCGGCATGCCGTGCCGATGCTGTCACTGGACAATGCCTTTGCGGAGGAGGACGTGCGCGACTTCGTCGGGCGCATCGTGCGCTTCCTGAAGCTCGACGACGACAAGATCAGTTTCTCCGCCGAACCGAAGATCGACGGCCTCTCGATGTCGCTGCGCTACGAGGGCGGCGAGCTCGTCACCGCCGCGACGCGCGGAGACGGCGCGGTCGGCGAGGATGTCACCGCCAACATCCGCACGCTCGAAGACGTGCCGCAGAAGCTGAAGGGCCGTAACATCCCCGACATCTGCGAGGTGCGCGGCGAAGTCTACATGACCAAGAAGGCGTTCCTGGCGCTCAACGAGCGGCAGAAGGCGGCAGGCGATACCATCTTCGCCAATCCGCGTAATTCGGCCGCCGGCTCGCTCCGCCAGAAGGACCCGACCATCACCGCCTCCCGTCCCCTCGGCTTCTTCGCCTATGCCTGGGGGCAGATGAGCGCGATGCCGGAGGATACGCAGAGCGGCATGATCGGCTGGTTCGAGCGCTGCGGCTTCAAGACCAATCCGCTGACCAAGCTCTGTCACTCGGTCGAGGAGCTGCTCGCCTTCCATCATGCGATCGAGGAGCAGCGCGCGCGGCTCGACTACGACATCGACGGCGTCGTCTACAAGGTCGACCGCATCGACTGGCAGGAGCGGCTCGGCTTCGTGTCGCGCACGCCGCGCTGGGGCATCGCGCACAAATTCCCGGCCGAGCGCGCCATGACGGTGCTGCGCGACATCGAGATCCAGGTCGGCCGCACCGGCTCGTTCACGCCGGTCGGCAAGCTCGAGCCGGTCGGTGTCGGCGGCGTGATCGTGCAGAACGTCACGCTGCACAATGAGGACTACATCAAGGGCATCGGCAACAAGGGCGAGGTGCTTCGCGAGGGGCGCGACATCAGGATCGGCGACACCGTGGTGATCCAGCGCGCCGGCGACGTCATCCCGCAGGTGGTCGACGTCGTCCTGGACAAGCGGCCAAAAACCGCCAGGGAATTCCACTTCCCGAAGAAGTGCCCATGTCCGCTGCACACCGACGTCGTGCGCGAGGAGACGGCGACGGGTGAGGAGGGCTCGCGCGCCCGCTGCACCGGCGAGTTCGCCTGTCCCTACCAGAAGATCGAACATCTGAAGCTGTTCGTGTCGCGGCGGGCCTTCGACATCGACGGCCTGGGCGAGAAGCAGCTCCAGTACTTCTTCGACGAGGGCTGGGTGAAGGAGCCCGCCGACATCTTCACGCTGGAGAAGCGCAACGCCAAGCTCAAGCTCGAGGAGATCGAAGGCTACGGCGCGACCTCCGTGCGCAACCTGTTCGGTGCCATCGAGACCCGGCGCAAGATTGCACTGGAGCGCTTCATCTACGCGCTCGGCATGCGCCATGTCGGCGAGACCACGGCGCTGGCGCTGGCGCGCGGCTACGGCTCGTGGGATGCGTTCCACGATGCCTGCCTGAAAGTTGCCAATGGCGACGAGGAGGCGATGGCCGAGATGGATGCGCTCGACCAGATCGGCGACACCGTCATCAGGAGCATCGCCGATTATTTCGGCGAGAGCCACAATCGCGGCATCGTCGAGCGCCTGACCAAGGAGGTCGAGATCGTCGACGCCGAGAAGCCGAAGAGCAATTCGGCGGTGGCCGGCAAGACCGTGGTGTTCACGGGATCGCTGGAGCGAATGACGCGAGATGAAGCCAAGGCCACGGCCGAGCGGCTAGGGGCCAAGGTGTCGGGCTCGGTTTCGAAAAAGACCGATCTCGTCGTCGCGGGCCCCGGCGCCGGCTCGAAGCTCGCGGACGCCAACAAGCACGGCGTCAAGGTGCTGACCGAAGACGAGTGGCTGAAGCTGATCGCGGAGTGAGGGGCGCGCGGCTCTCACATTCCGTCGTCATCGCACAGGCGGTCTCGCAACAAGCGTCCCGTAATGATACGCGGGCGCAAGAGTTCCTTCACCTTTCGCGTTGACCCGATGTTTACCGCTTCACGTGAGGCCGCATTTACCAATGCGCGACGACGTCCCGTGAAAACACCTGCATTCGCTTGAGTGTGCCGCCTGCGCAACGCGGATTAACGCCCCGGCAACCTAAATTAGATACTCACGATAAAGATCGAATTGCACGGATGTACTGAGTTCGATCGGACCAGCGTAAGCGTAGCGTGAGCGTATCGATGTCAGTGTTGCGTAACCATCCGAAGGGCGCGCGGTTCGCGTCCTTCGGCATCGGTCTCTGCATCTTCGCATTGATGCCGAGAGAGACCGGCTATCAGGACATTGCCTCGCTGCTGGCGCGCCAACCCGGCGTCGCCGAGCGGTGGCAGAAGCAGGTGTTCTCCGCTGCGTCCTCGATCCAGCTCGCCACCTACAGTTTTTCCCGCCCCATCGGCACGTCGGTTCCGCAGAGCGCGATGGTTCGGCTCGCGAGCCTCGACGGCCGCGACGTCACCGGCGCGATCAGCCGCAATCCGGCGCTTCAGGCGCCGCCGCGCTACCAGGCTTCCGACTTTCCCAAGGTCGATCGCGCCTTGAAGGGTGATCGCCTCGCAATCGTCGCGCCGACGCAGTCTCCCGAGACCGTCGCGCCGGCTGCGGCCCCGGCCAAGGAGGATCCCGCGACCTCGAACAGCTCGGTGTTCGGCGCCAAGACCGCCGCATTGCCGCAGGCGATGTCGCCGGAATCGGCGGCCGCGCTCGATCCCGAGCTGCAGGAGGCGCTGCGCGCGCCGCCGCTGCCGCAATATTCCAACCCGCCGCAGGCGAGCGAAGCCGCGCGCGCGTTCGCGGTGCAGCCGCTGGAAGCGCTGAAGCGGGCCGCGGCGCCGGCTGCTCCCGCGCGCGATCCCTTCAGCGTCAAGACATCGAGCCTGTTCTTCGGCAGCTCCTCGCTCGGCGGCAATCTCGAGACCATCGAGAGCTGGCAGCCCGGCGCCGAGCCGCTGATCGTGATGCCCGACCCCGACATGAAGGTAACGGCCTCGTTGACCCCGCCGGCGACGGAGATCGGCAAGGACATCGAGAGCGGCGAGAGCGTCGCGCCGAAGGGCGAGGTCAACGCCGACAACCAGCGCGCCAAGTCGCCGGCGGAACGGCTCGCGCTCGACGACAAGTCGCGTGCGAAGTCGGAAAAGTGCCTTGCGGAAGCCGTCTACTTCGAATCCCGCGGCGAGGCCGTGCGCGGCCAGATCGCGGTGGCGCAGGTGGTGATGAACCGCGTCTTCTCCGGCAAATATCCCGACACGGTGTGTGGCGTGGTCTACCAGAACAAGTACCGCCATTTCGCCTGCCAGTTCACCTTCGCCTGCGACAACAATCCGGACGTGATCCGCGAGCCGGAAATGTGGGAACGAGCGAAGAAGATCTCGAAGGCGATGCTCGACGGCCAGATCTGGCTGCCCGAAGTCGGCAAGTCGACGCACTACCACGCCTATTGGGTGCGCCCGTCCTGGGTCGCCGAGATGAAGAAGCTGTACAAGACCGGCGTGCACACCTTCTATCGGCCGCGCAACTGGGGCGACGGCAGCGAGGAACCGAGCTGGGGCTCGCCGGCGCAGACCGCCGCGCTCTCCGCCGCACTCGCGCAGGAAGCCAAGAGCTCCGCGGAGATGGGTGAGCGGCGGTAGTCTTCTTACCTCTCCCCGCTTGCGGGGAGAGGTCGAATTCGAGCGAAGCTCGAATTCGGGTGAGGGGGTACAGGTCTCTCGATAGTCGCAGGTGCGGAGAGAGGCCCCTCACCCCAACCCTCTCCCCGTGAGAACGGGGAGAGGGAGAAGAGCTCCCTACGCCTCGATATCCAGCGCGCAGTCGAAATTCGGTGCCGAATGCGTCAGGGCACCGGCCGAGGCATAGTCGACGCCGGTGGCCGCGATGGCGGCGATCGAGTCCAGCGTGACGCCGCCGGACGCCTCCAGCGCGAGGCGGCCTTCGTTGAGCCTCACCGCTTCGCGCAGCGTCGCAATGTCCATGTTGTCGAGCAGCACCGCATCGGCCATTCCGCAGTCCAGCACCTCGCGCAGCTGCGCCAGGGTGTCGACCTCGATCTCGATCTTGACCAGATGGCCGGCATGGGCGCGGGCGCGCTCCAGCACCAGACGGATGCCCCCGGCCACCGCGATGTGGTTGTCCTTGATCAGGATGGCATCGTCCAGCCCGAAGCGATGGTTGAAGCCGCCGCCGCAGCGCACCGCATATTTCTCCAGCGCGCGCAGTCCCGGCGTGGTCTTGCGCGTGCAGCAGATGCGCATCCTGGTGCCTTCGGTGCGCGCGACATAGTCCGCCGTGAGCGTGGCGATGCCCGACAGCCGGCCGACGAAGTTCAGTGCCGTGCGCTCCGCCGTGAGGATGGGGCGCGCCGGGCCCGAGATCGTCAGCACGTGCTGGCCGCGCGCAACCCGCGCGGCATCGCGGACATGTGCGCGCACCTCGACGTCGGGCGACAGCTTCTGCAAGGTCGCGAGCGCCAGCGGCAATCCGGCGACCACGCCGGGCTGGCGCGCGACCAGGATGGCTTGCGCGCGCGTCGCCTCGGGGATCGTCGCGAGCGAGGTGATGTCGCCGGCACGGCCGAGGTCCTCGTCGAGCGCGCGCTCGACGGCCGCCTCGATCGCGAGCGGCGAGAGGAAGGCATCGGGATAGAGCAGTGACGTCGGGGTGATCATGGGGTCTCCTTCAGGCGATCATGGATTGCGCGATGCGTGGCCGCGGGCGTTCCTCGAGGCTCTCCGCGACGTTGCGCGCTGCGGCGAGCGTGGTCATCGTTCTCTGCGCCAGCGCTGGGTTCTCGGCCGGGTGATCGGAGCGGCAATGCGCTCCGCGGCTTTCGCGCCGCGTCCAGGCCGCAGCGGCGACAAGCAGGGCCGAGATCGCCATGTTGCCGAGGACGCCGGATCCGGCCTCGCGCGCGAGCCTGGCGAAATAGCGCACGGCTTGCGCAAGCCCGTCACCGTCGCGGATCACGCCGACATGTGCGCTCATCGTCGCGCGCAGCCGTTTCACCTCTGCAGCATCCAGCGTGCCAGCGCGCTGTATCACCAAACCGTCGGGATCGCGGGCGGGCGGGGGCACGGTGCGACCGGCGATATCGTCGGCAATGCGGGCGGCATAGACGACGGCTTCGAGCAGGGAATTCGAGGCGAGCCGGTTGGCGCCATGCGCGCCGGTGGAGGAGACTTCGCCGGCGGCCCAGAGACCGTCGATCGAGCTGCGGCCGCGCGCGTCCACGGCGATGCCGCCCATGTGGTAGTGCGCGGCCGGCGCGATCGGAATCGGCTGCGCCGCGGGATCGATGCCGGCGGCGATGCAGCTCGCATGCACGGCCGGAAACCTCGTCGGAAAGCGCGCGCCCAGCGCCTGGCGCGCATCGAGGAAGGCGCCGCGCCCGGCCGCGATCTCGGCGAACACGCCGCGGGCCACGATGTCGCGGGGCGCGAGCTCTGCGAGCGGGTGGCGGGCGCTCATGAAGCGTTCGCCGCTGCGATTGATCAGCGTTGCCCCTTCGCCGCGCAGCGCTTCGGTGGCGAGCGGTGCCGGGTCGCGGCCGACCATGATGGCGGTGGGGTGGAACTGCACGAATTCAGGATCGGCGATCACGGCGCCGGCGCGGGCTGCGATCGCGAGGCCCGAGCCGCTCGCTTCCGGCGGGTTGGTGGTGACGGCATAGAGATGGCCGAGCCCGCCGGTCGCAAGCACGACCGCGCGTGAGGCGAGCACGAGCGGCCGTGCCGCGGGATTGTCGACCTCGCGCAATTGAAGCCCGGTGACCGCGCCGTCCTCGGTCAGCAATGCTTCGGCGACGAAGCCTTCCATCAGGCGGATCGAAGGCGTGCGGCGCACGGCCTCGCTCAAGGCCGAGATGATCGCGGCGCCAGCACCATCACCGCGCACATGCACGATGCGACGCGCGGAATGCGCAGCTTCCCGTCCGACGGCAAGCCTGCCGTCGAGATCGCGGTCGAACGGAACGCCATAGGCGAGAAGATCGTGGATGCGCAGCGCCGCCTCGCGCGCGATCCCGAGCGCGACGGCTTCATCGACGAGGCCGCCGCCGACCGCGACGGTGTCGGCAGCGTGCGCCTCCGGCGTATCGCCTTCAGCCACGGCCGCAGCGATGCCGCCCTGGGCCCATGCGGACGATGCGCCCTGTCCGAGCGGTGCCGCCGAGATCAAGGTCACCGGCCGCGGCGCGAGCTTCAGCGCGCAGAACAGTCCGGCAAGGCCGCCGCCGACGATGACGACGTCGTCGGCTGAGCGGGTGAGATCGTGGATGTTGTTTTGCATGTTGCTCGCCCTCAATTGCTCAGATTGATCATGCGCTCGACCGAACGCCGCGCGCGTTCCGCAAGCGCGGGATCGATCGTCACCTCCTCGCGAAGCGTCAGCAGGCTCTCCAGGATGTTGGCGAGCGTGATGCGCTTCATGTGCGGGCAGAGATTGCAGGGGCGGAGCATCTCCACATCGGGCAGCTCGGCCCGGACATTGTCGGCCATCGAGCATTCCGTGATCATGACCAGCCGCCGCGGCCGCTTCGCCCGCACCCAGTTGATCATGTGCGCGGTCGAGCCGGTGAAGTCGGCTTCCGCCAGCACGTCCGGCGGGCACTCCGGATGCGCGATGATCTGCACGGTCGGATCGGCTTCGCGATAGCTCCGCAGCTCCTCGCCCGTGAAGCGCTCATGCACCTCGCAGGCGCCTTTCCAGGCGATGATCTTCACGTCGGTCTTCGACGCCACGTAAGTGGCAAGGTATCGGTCGGGCAGGAAGATCACGGTCGGGGCGTTCAGGCTCTCGACCACCTGCACCGCGTTCGAGGACGTGCAGCAGATGTCGACCTCGGCCTTCACCTCCGCCGAGGTGTTGACATAGGCGACGATCGGCACGCCGGGGAATTTCTCCCGCAGCAGCCGCACGTCCGCACCGGTGATGCTGGCGGCAAGCGAGCAGCCCGCGCGCGAATCCGGGATCAAGACGGTCTTGTCCGGATTGAGCAGCTTGGAGGTCTCCGCCATGAAGTGCACGCCGCATTGGACGATGATGTCGGCCTGCACCTTGGTGGCTTCGACCGCGAGCTGGAGCGAGTCGCCGCCGATATCGGCAACGCAGTGGAAGATCTCCGGAGCCTGGTAGTTGTGGGCGAGGATGACCGCGCCGCGCGCGCGCTTGAGCTCGTTGATCGCGTGAATCGTCGGCGCCATCAGCGGCCATTCGATCGACGGGATCACGTGCTTGACGCGGTCATAGACCGGCGCGGTGGCGCGTTCGACCGCCGGCGTCCATTGCAGTGACGGCATCGGCCATTTCGGTCCCGGGGTGACCGGTGCGGCGCGCGGGGAGGCGATGGGCTGGCCTTGCGGCCGGTTGGCAAAGTCGTCGGGACCGTAAATTCCAGTGATCGGCATTGAAGCCTCCCAAATGTGGCCATCACGCGTGGCATTATGCTCAATTTGAGAATATAAGGGGCCCGAGAAATCCGGCCGAGGAGGCCGGGCGAACGTCGTTGCTACCCAAATATGCTCAATCTGAGTAAATCAAACATAACACGCGCCGGGGCGTGCCGCTAGGGCCTGCCGCACACAATCCCGTCACTGCGCACCTGCCAGGCGAGGCCAGATTGAAATGCAATGCTCCCGCGTCAGCTCCTCGTGAAATGCAACCGTTTTTGACTTGTTTTGACTTGGGATTTTCATGCAGATGCATTAAACGAGCCGTCCCGCGGCTGCTGATTTGCGGATCCGCCAACGACAGACGAGGAAAAACCATGTCGACACAGATCGGCGAACTCGCACCGGCCTCGCGTTCCTCCAACTGGCGTCCCCCGGCCGTCATCATCCTCTGCGGTTGTGCCATCGGCATGCTCGGCTTCGGTCCGCGCTCGGCGCTCGGCTTCTTCGTGCAGCCGATGAGTCACGAATTCAGCTGGGGCCGCGACGTGTTCGGCCTCGCCATCGCCGTGCAGAATCTGTTGTGGGGACTGGGCCAGCCGTTCGCCGGTGCGGTCGCGGATCGCTTTGGCCTGTTCCGGGTGATGTGCGTCGGCGCGCTGCTCTATGCCGGCGGCCTGCTCTTGATGCGCTATTCCTCGACGCCGCTGTCGCTCGACATCGGCGCCGGTGTCATGATCGGCTTTGGCCTCGCCGGCTGCTCGTTCAATCTGGTGCTGTCGGCCTTCAGCAAGCTCTTGCCGGCCGAGAAGCGCGGTCTTGCGCTCGGTGCCGGCACGGCGGCGGGGTCGTTCGGGCAGTTCCTGTTCGCACCGATCGGCGTCGCCTTGATCGACAATTTCGGCTGGCAGCAGGCGCTCTCCGTGTTCGGTTTCCTGATGCTGCTGATCATCCCGCTGTCGCTGGCGCTCTCGACGCCGCCGGTGACACCGACGGGCAGCGCAACGCCCGCGGATGACCAGACCATCACCGAGGCGCTTGCCGAAGCCTTCGGTCATCGCTCCTACGTCCTTCTGGTGCTCGGCTTCTTCACCTGCGGCTTCCAGCTCGCCTTCATCACCGTGCATCTGCCGGCCTTCCTGGTCGATCGCGGCATCTCGACACAAACCGGCGGCTGGGTGATCGCAGCGATCGGCCTGTTCAACATCATCGGCTCGCTCAGCGTCGGCTATCTTCAGAACTCGCTGCCCAAGCGCTACATCCTCTCGACCATCTATTTCACGCGGGCGCTGGCAACGCTCGCCTTCATCACGTTCCCGATCACGCCGTTCTCGGCGATCGCGTTCGGCGCGATCTCCGGTCTGACCTGGCTGTCGACGGTGCCGCCGACCTCGGCGCTGGTGGCGCTGATGTTCGGCACGCGCTGGCTCGCCACGCTCTATGGCTTTGCCTTCGTCAGTCATCAGGTCGGCGGCTTCCTCGGGGTCTGGCTGGGCGGCATCGTGTTCGAAAGGTTCGGTTCCTACACGCCGATCTGGTGGCTCTCGATCCTGTTTGGCGTGCTCTCGGCGCTGATCAATCTCCCGATCGTGGAGAAACCTGTGGCACGGGCGGTTGCGCAGCCAGCCTGATCGGCTAAACATCCCCGACAAACAAAGTCAGGGAGTTCAGTCGTGGCCACATTCAAGGCTGTCAGGATCGACAAGGCGGACAAGGGCACCACCGCCGCGCTCACGCAGTTCGACGAAGCCGAGCTGATGGAGGGCGACGTCACCGTCCGGGTGGAATGGTCGACGCTGAACTACAAGGACGGCCTTGCGCTCACCGGCAAGGCGCCGGTGGTGCGCCGCTTCCCGATGATCGCCGGCATCGATTTTGCCGGCACGGTCGAAGCCTCCTCGCATCCGCAGTGGAAGGCGGGCGACAAGGTCGTCTGCACCGGCTGGGGCATGGGCGAGACCCATCTCGGCGCCTATGCCGAGAAGGCGCGGGTGAAGGGCGACTGGCTGGTCGCTCTTCCGCAGGGCCTGTCGGCGCGCGATGCCATGGCGATCGGCACCGCCGGCTTCACCGCGATGCTCTCGGTGCTGGCGCTGGAGAAGCACGGCATCTCGCCGAAGAGCGGCCCGGTCGTGGTGACGGGCGCTGCCGGCGGCGTCGGCTCGGTCGCGATCGCCGTGCTTTCGAAGCTCGGCTACCACGTCATCGCTTCGACCGGCCGGGCCTCCGAGGCCGACTACCTGAAACAGCTGGGGGCTGCCGAGATCATCGACCGCAACGAACTGTCGGCGCCGGCAAAGCCCCTCGCCAAGGAGCGCTGGGCCGGCGGCGTCGACAGCGTCGGCTCGACCACCCTCGCCAACCTGCTCTCGATGACGAAATATGGTGGCGCGATCGCGGCCTGCGGCCTGGCGGCCGGCATGGACCTGCCGTCCTCGGTGGCGCCGTTTATTTTGCGCGGAGTGTGCCTTCTCGGCATCGATTCCGTGATGTGCCCGATCGAGCCCAGAAAAGCCGCCTGGCAGCGTCTGGCCTCCGATCTGGACCGGACAAAACTGTCTGAAATAACTCAGGAAATTTCGCTCGACGAGGTTTCGGAGTGGGGCGCGAAAATCCTTGCCGGCCAGGTCCGGGGCCGTATCGTGGTTAAAATTGTCTAATGGCGTTTAGACTTTACCAACCAAGCTGCTCCAATGTTGCCTTGGTTCGTATGGTAAGCAGCGGGTAAAGAGATAAAGGCATCGCCCGCTGCGGGGTTGAGTTCGGAGTTGAGCATGCTTGCGCGTATTGTGTTGGGGGCTGTCACGGCGGCAGCGACGTTTGCGCCGGCCATCGCTGGAAGCATGAACGCCGACGAGGCGCGCCGCTTCGTGGCCGGCAAGGTGTTCGCGTTCACCTGTTTCGACGGCACCCGCGGTGCAGGCCGTATCCTCGACGATCTCGGCGCCGCCGGTGCGGTGCAGTTCTCGGGCGCAGGCCCGGTCCGTCATCTGCGCCTGCCCGGCAACACGCTCCAGATCCGCGGCCAGAACGTCTGCGCCTCGATCAAGGGCATCCCGTTCGAGCCCTGCTTCAACCTGGAAAAGACCGACGACCGCAGCTTCCGCGGCTCGGTGTCGGGCATGGGCTTCGCCTATTGCGACTTCCATCACCAGGGCGGCAATCAGATGCTGATGGCGCGCGCTGCGGCGCGGCCGCGCTCGCTGCACAGGGCGGAGCACACCGGTTCGGTCGCCGCGTCGAACACCGAGGTCGCCGCGCGCGTCGAGACGCCGCGTGTCGAGGGCAGCCGGCTCGAGCCGGTGAAGTCCGAGCCGGCGAAGAACGAGGGCCCGCTGGAGCTGCGCCGCTCCACGCAGTGAGCTTGCCTGCGCGGGACAACCCGCGCCATTGATCGTCGAAGACATCATCGAACACGAAGCCGGCCGCGCCGTAGTCATACGGACCGCGGCCTTCATGCCTTGGTAGCTGTTCGCGCCCCAGTTTGCGCGCGGCCGGGGGGCGGTCCCACGCAAGGGTTCAACGATGTCGCTCTATTTCTTCCGCATCAGCACGGGCCGCTATTCCGGCGCCGCCGACCTGCCGTACGAGTTCGAGGATCGCGCGGCCGCCTGGACCGAGATGACCGAGGTGTGCGCCAACCTGCTCAGTGGCATCGCGCGCAGCCTGAAGCCGAACGCCGAGTGGTGCATGGAGCTGCTCGACGAGGACAAGAAGCCGGTCTTCCGCATCAGCCTCGTCGGCGAGGCCGTCGGGTGCAAAGCATCCTAGCTCCGACTTGAAGCTGCAATTTACAACTATGACGAGATCATTTCCTTTCGCGCTCAATCATTTAGCGTGCAAAGTCAGTATTTCTGCGAGGGATTCCGTTAACCAAATCGGAATGTGAAAAGCCCACTTTTTGGCAGCAGCGCAGTCATCCAATGCCTCGGCTGCGCGTTCCTTCGGGGGAAACGTGCCCATGCTGAGCCTAGTTCAGAATTTGCGGATCGGGACAAAGCTGGCGATCGCGTCGGCGCTCGGTGTGCTCCTGGTCCTCTGCATCGTCGCAAGTCAGCACATCGGCAACGGCAACGTGCGAGGGGCCAACAAGGCCGCAGTCGCGCAGCTGGAGCTGGGGCGCGAGGCGGTGGAAGCCAAGCTTGCAGTGCGCAGCATGCAGCTCGCCGTCAGAGACATACGGCTCGCGGGCAATGCGGCCGATCTGCAGAAGGCCGGCGCTGCTCTCGTCGAGCGCGCCGATACCTTGGCCAAGCTCGCCGAAGCGATGCTGAAGCTGTCACAAGTGCCGGAAAACCGGGCGCGGATGGAAAAGCTCAAGAGCCTCGCCGCCGATTATCTCAAGGCGGGCCGGCAGGTCGCAGCGCTTCGCAGTGAGGCCCTCGCCGCGACGGGACCGGACTCGGCTGCGACGGTCGCGCGGTTGGTCGAGGAAAGCGCACGCCTCGTCCGCGAAGGGACGCTGCCCATTGCCGGGCAAATGGACGAGGTTGCCGGTCAGATCGCCGACTTCGCCAGGCACAAGAGTGAAGCCGAGATCGCCACCTCCGTGCAGGAGATGGCGTCGAGCGAGCACATCGGGATGATTGTCGGCGCGCTCGCCATGCTCGTCCTCGTCGGCTCCTGGCTGATGTCGTTCCTGACCATCGCGCGGCCGATCCGCGCGCTCACGGTCGCCATGGACAAGCTCGCCGGCGGCGATTTCTCCGTGGTGCTGCCCGGTCTCGGCCGCAAGGACGAGGTCGGCGGCGTCGCCGCGGCCGTCGAGAAGTTCAAGATCGTATCGGAGCAGAAGGCGCGCGAGGAGGCCGAAGCCAAGATCAGGCAGGACCAGCTTGCAGCCGCGCAGCGCAAGGCCGAGATGCACAAGCTCGCGGACAGCTTCGAAGCGGCGATCGGTGAAATCGTCGACACCGTGTCATCGGCCGCGACCGAGCTGGAAGCTTCCGCCTCGACGCTGACCGCGACTGCGGCGCGCGGGCAGGAGGTCACCACCATGGTTGCTGCCGCTTCCGAGGAAGCCTCCACCAACGTGCAGTCGGTGGCGTCGGCGACCGAGGAGCTGTCGTCGTCGATCACCGAGATCAGCCGGCAGGTGCAGGAATCCGCCCGCCTCGCCGGCGATGCGGTGAACCAGGCCCGCACCACGACCGATCGCGTCGGCGAGTTGTCCGCGGCGGCGGCGCGGATCGGCGACGTGGTCGAATTGATCAACACCATCGCCGGCCAGACCAACCTCCTAGCGCTCAACGCAACCATCGAGGCCGCGCGCGCCAGCGAGGCGGGCCGCGGCTTTGCCGTCGTCGCTTCCGAAGTCAAGGCGCTCGCCGAGCAGACCGCGAAGGCGACCGGCGAGATCGGCCAGCAGATCGCCAGCATCCAGACCGCCACCGAGCATTCGGTCGGCGCGATCAGGGACATCAGCCATACCATCGAGAAGCTGTCGGAGATCTCCTCGACCATCGCAGCCGCGGTGGAGGAGCAGGGTGCCGCGACGCAGGAGATTTCCCGCAACGTGCAGCAGGCGGCGACGGGCACCCATCAGGTGTCGGCCAACATCACCGACGTGCAGCGCGGCGCGGGCGAGACCGGTTCGGCATCCACGCAGGTGCTGGCGGCGGCGCAATCGCTGTCCGGCGACAGCAACCGGCTGAAGTTCGAAGTCGGAAAGTTCCTCGATACCGTGCGCGCGGCCTGACACGTGCCTTTCGCGAGCGTCCGCATCGCACCAAGAGAAGCCGGTGCGGCTGCAAGAGAGAGTTGCAGAGGAGCCACGATCGCTGCGCGGAGTCGTATTTTTGCGTAGCCTCCTGTTAACGCCTGCTTGCGATTATGGGCGCAATCCTTCGGGAAAAGAACCAGCCAGCATTGTTGAACTGACCTCCGCCCGGTCGTCCGTCGTGACGCTGCGGCGCAGGTGATGTGCGCGTTGCCGGGTAATCATCGGGATTGTCGTGATGTCGAAGTTGTCGATCGTCTTCAAGCTGTTGACCGTGCTGTCGGTCCTCGTGCTCTCGCTCGCCGGCGTCGGCGTGATGGCGATCGGCACGATGCAGAACATCAACGCACATACCGTCGAGATTGCGGAGAGCTGGCTGCCGAGCGTGCGTGCGCTCGGCTCGATGCGTGCCGACATCAACGAGCTCCGCGTCGCGCTGCGTCTGCACCTGATGCAGGATACCGCCGAAGGCAAGGAGGCCGCGGAGAAGCGGCTGGCAGGCCTGCGTGAGCGCATCGAGAAGACGCGCAAGGTTTACGAGCCGCTGATCACGGTCGCCGAAGAGCGCTCGATCTACGAGCAATGGAGCAAGGCCTGGGCCGAGTATCTGAATGGCGTGCAGGACGTGATGGCGCTGTCGCGCAAGAGCGTCGGGCGCTTCCCGACGGACGCCAACGAGCTGCTGCAGACCAAGGTTGCGAAGATGGCGCAGGCCGCCGATCCCCTGCTGCAGAAGGGAATCGAGCTGAACAACAGGGGCGCCGAGCTGGAGACCAAGCAGGCGGCCGACAGCTACGCCACCGTGTTCCGCGTGCTCGTCGGCATCATCGTCGCTGCCGTCGTGATCGCGATCGGCGCCGCCTATTACCTCGTGCGCGACGTCTCGCGCGGCATCGCCTCGATCATTCGCCCGATGCAGTCGCTGGGCGAGGGCGACCTTTCCGCCGAGGTACCGCATCGCGGCGAGAAGACCGAGATCGGCGCGATGGCGGATGCACTCCAGATCTTCAAGGAGGCGTTGATCGCCAAGAAGGCTGCCGACGAGGCGGCGGCGCGCGACGCCGAGGCCAAGATCGAGCGCGGCCGCCGTGTCGATGCCATCACCCGCAATTTCGAGGCCATGATCGGCGAGGTCGTTGAGACCGTGTCGTCGGCCTCGACCGAGCTCGAGGCCTCCGCGGCGACGCTGAGCGGTACGGCGCAGCGCGGCCAGGAGCTCGCGACCGTCGTTGCGGCAGCGTCCGAGGAAGCTTCCACCAACGTCCAGGCGGTCGCCTCCGCCTCCGAGGAACTGTCGTCCTCCATCACCGAGATCAGCCGCCGCGTGCAGGATTCGGCGCGGATGGCGGCGGAAGCCGTCGAGCAGGCGGCGCGGACCAACGAGCGCGTCAACGCACTGTCGCAGGCCGCCGCCCGCATCGGCGACGTCGTCGAGCTCATCAACACCATCGCGGGCCAGACCAACCTGCTCGCGCTGAACGCGACCATCGAGGCGGCGCGCGCAGGCGAAGCCGGCCGCGGCTTTGCCGTCGTTGCCTCCGAGGTCAAGGCACTGGCCGAGCAGACCGCTAAAGCGACCGGCGAAATCGGGGCGCAGGTTTCGGGCATCCAGGCAGCGACGCAAGAATCCGTCAGCGCCATCCAGGAGATCGGCGGCACCATCGAGCGGCTGTCCGAGGTGTCCGCCGCGATCGCCGCCGCCGTCGAGGAGCAGGGCGCGGCCACGCAGGAGATTTCGCGCAACGTTCAGCAGGCCTCGCTCGGCACGCAGGAAGTGTCGTCCAACATCACCAACGTGCAGCGCGGCGCGATCGAGACCGGCTCGGCCTCGAGCGAGGTGCTGTCGGCGGCGAAGTCGCTGGCGACCGACAGTACCCGCCTGAAGATCGAAGTCGCGCAGTTCCTGCAATCGGTCCGCGCGGCCTGACGCTTAGCTGCCCGCCTGCGGCACGGCCGGCGGCGGTGCGACTTGCCGCCGGAACAGGATGCGCTGGTAGAGCCAGCCGATCGCGACCAGCACGACGCCGAGGCACATGAACGAGAGCGCGCGATAGACGCCGGTCAGCGTCCACACGTCGACGGCGAAGGCCTTGAAGATCGTCAGCGCGATGACGGCGGCAGAGGCCAGCCGCGCTCGCTCGGAATTGACGAGAATGCCGACCCCCAGCAGCACCACGCCGAAGGCGAGCCAGCCGATCGAATAGGTGTATTGCTCGGCGCTCGTGGTGCCGCCGTAGAGCAGGACCGGGCCGTGATAGAAGCGGCGGATTTCCAGCGTCACGTAGGTGAGCGCGAACACCAGGGCGCCACCCGCAATCGTGTTTGCGTATGCGACGCGGCGGTGTCCCGCCACCGCGTAAGAGAGCAGCAGCATCAGCACGGCCGGCAGCGCATAGCCGAGCAGCAGCAGATTGAACACGAGGCCGCCGACATTGACGCTGGAGAGCAGCAGCGGATTCTCCAGGATCAGGAGGCCGAACACGCTGATGAGGCCGGCGATCGCCGTCAGCACGACAGCGCCGACATCGTGCACGATGCTGTGGCTGCGCAGCCGCAGGCGCTCCAGCCCGATCGCCATGGCGAGCGTGACGCAGACCTGCAGCGCGAATTCGAGCAGCGAGGGCGGCGACATCATGTCGCCGCCGGTCGCAAAGTGCCGGATCTCCATGAAGGCGAGCAGCGCGGTGAACAGGATCGCGGCGGTCTCGACCACGCGCAGCGGCGCGTCGTCGGCGCGGCGGCGCAGGAAGATGCTCGCGCCCCAGAACGAGGCGGCCGGCAGGGCGTAGCCCCACAACAGCCAGTTGAAGACCGGCGTCGTGCCGACGGCATCGCCGACGATGCGCGGATCATAGACGATGCGCGCGGTGACGATCGCGGCGAAGATGGCAGCTAACCGGCGCAGCACCGGAATCGGCCGCTGCAACGAGATCCAGGCGGTGCCGAGCGACATCAGCGCGAGCGCGATGGTGAGCCAGCCCTTCTCCAGGGCGAAGGTCAGCGCCAGCGCCAGCGCGCCGAGCGTACCGGTCGCGAACAGCGCGACCGAGGTGGCAACGCCGGGCCTTTCCTCGCGGCGCATCAGCGCTTCGGTCGCCGCGCCAAAGGCCGCAGCGAGCAGCACGGCGAGGATCGCGAACGGGATCGAGCGATCGAGATGGGCGATGCGCGCATAGAGCGCAACCAGGATGGCGATCGGCGTCGCGACGCCCGCCGCCGACCACACCACGGGAATGATCCCCGAGTTCGAGCGGCCCTGCGCGAAAAAGCCCGTGACGCCGAAGCCGGCGGCGAAAATCGCGGCCGTCACCAGATGCAGCGTCACCGCGCTGTCGGTCGCGACCGGGCCGACGCCGGGCATCGGACCGCCCGGCAGCACCAGCATATCGGGATTGGCGCGCACCGCCCATTCGGCGAAGACGATGAACACGGTCGCCGCGGCCGCGCCCAGCGCGCCGGTCGCCGCCGGTGCGCGCCAGGCGACGAACAGCGTTCCGCCGACAAGGAGCGTGAAGGCGATCAGCGCGAGATCCGCATGCGCGCTCGACAGCACGACCAGCATCGCGCCGAACAAATAGGCGCCGAGCGCGCCGGATGAGACCGGCTCGATCTCGCCGTCCTCGATGCCGGGTCCGAACATGAAGCCGCAGACCACGAGCAGTGCGGCGAGCACGAAGCCGGCGATGGCGTGGAAGGCGTGCGGCGCGACCTGCACCTGTTCGGTATCGAGACCCGGGAAGATCCAGAGCACCGCGAAGGCAATGGTCGTGACCGCAAGCCAGCGCCACAGCCTGATGCGGGCGAGACCGAAACTCGCGGCCGTCACGACCGCAAGATAGATGTAGAGCGCCCAATAATCCGGCTTGCCGGAGGAGACAAGGATCGGCGTCACGAAGGCGCCGACGACGCCGAGCCCCGCAAGCGCGGGGCCGTGCAACAGCGCTGCGGCCAGCGTGCCCATCGCAACGATGCCGAGCAGCACGAAGGCCGTCGCAGGCACGAGGAAGCCGTAGAGCGCGTAGGCCGCGTAGATGGTCGCGAACGCCACCGCCGTTCCGGCCGCGGTGAGGATCGCGGGGATGTTGGCGATCGGCAGTGCCGCGATGCTCGAGATGCTCTCCTTGCGCCGCGTCCATTCGCCGGCGCTCAGCAGTGCAGCGGCGAACAGGCCGCCGAGGAACACGCGCACGCCGGGGCCGAGCAGGCCGGCCTCGATCGAATAGCGCACCATGAAGAAGCCGCCGAGCGCGAGCGCAAGCCCGCCGATCCACACCACCCAGCGGGTGCCGAGCCGCTCCTCGAAGCCGGGTGCTGCCTCCGGTACCGGAGGGGGCGCATCGGCGCCCGTGCTCGGCTCGAGCGGGGGCGGTGAAATCTCTTCGGTGACAAGCGGAGGCGGCGTCGTTTCGGCGTCCGGCGCCAGCGGCGGCGGCTCGGCGGCTGCAGTCGTCGCGGGGGTTTCGGCCTGCGCCTGTGCCGGCATCAGCGGCGGCGGCTGCACCGGCCGCTGCGCATAGAGCATCTCCTCGAGCGAGTTGAGCCGGCGGCGCAACTCCGTCGCCTGGCTGGATGCCTTGATCGCGATCAGGAAGGCGATGATCGCAATGATCAGCGCAAAGGCGTCAAACGGGCCGTCGAACATGAAGCCTCCAGGCAACCGGCGGGCAGGGGCCGGTACCGCATATCAGGATCTAGCGCCGGGAGCGTACGCGCAAGCCCGGCGCGGGCCGCTCCTGGAGCACCTCGCGGCGGAAGCGGTAGAGCGCCGCCGGCCGTCCGCCCGTCTGTGTCGACATCACCCCGGTCGGTTCGACCAGGGCTTCCATTTCGACCAGGCGGCGGAAATTCTGCTTGTGCAGGTGCCGGCCGGAGATCGCCTCCACCGTGTGCTGCAGTTCAGTAAGTGTGAACTCAGCCGGCAAAAGTTCAAAGACGACAGGACGATACTTCAGCTTTGCGCGCAGCCGCGCGATCCCCGTGGCGAGAATTCGGCGGTGATCGAACCGCATCGAGGTCCCGAGCGGGAGAAGCGTCTTGCGCGCTAATGCCGCAGGGCGGCCATCGCGGCGTGCCTCCTCGATCAGCCCGGCCTCGTAGAGCAGCTCGTAGCGGTCGAGCACGCGCTCCTCGTCCCAGGGCGCGCCGTCGAGACCGAAATAGAAGCGCACGCGATCCTTCCGCGGTAGCGCGCGCGTCGTCTCCGGCGTCTCCTCCTCGGCCCATTTGGTCAGCGCGGGGATGATGTCGCGGGCGATGATCGCCGGCGGCTGCTCGCGCCAGTCTTCCCAGGGGAAGAAGCGATACCAGGGTTCGAAGCTCGCCCCGGTCGCGGCGAGTTCGCCGTCCACCGCGCGTGTCAGCGCGAGATAGCCGATCGACACCATATGCGCGCCGGTGTCGCCGGCTTCGGCATGACGGCCGCGATCGCCGAACGTGTAGAGCTGCTCGACATAACCGAGCCGCAGCCCCGCCTGTCGCTCGACCCAGGCGCGCAGGCCGATCTCGAACGTGCGATGGCTCACCGCGTCGAACGGGCCGAACGGCAGCCCGGCCAGCCCATCGGCACCGTGCGCCGTCAGGATCAGCGGCTCGTGGTTCTCGATCGCGACGATGGCCGCGGTGAGGCCGATCTCGATCGGCGTCAGCAGCGTCTCGCTCATGCGGCTGCCGTGTCGTTCAATTGAACAGAATGCCGCGTTGTTGAGACGGCCCATCCGCGGACTCGCTGCACCTCTCCCGCTTGCGGGAGAGGTCGCATCGCATCGACAGATGCGAGGCGGGAGAGGGCTCTTTCCTCTGGGGGAGTCTTCGTCGCGGAGACACCCTCTCCCCAACCCTCTCCCGCAGGCGGGAGAGGGGGCGCACCTCCGTTGTGACGCCCAGCTGTCATTCGAGCTCGATCGCGAAGGGCCGGCCTTCCACCATCATCGCGCCGGGGCCCATCTCGTCGAGCGCGCGCAGCATGCGGCCGTTGCGTCCGAGTGCACGATCGGCAAGGCTGACGATGCGACGGTTCGGCGAGGCGATCGGCGAGGCCGCGCGGATCTTCCGTGCGATCTCGATCTCGTCGCGATGCGGATTGAGGGCGCAGGCCGCGGCGAACGCGCTCGCGGTGGAGCGGCTGATGCCGGCATAGCAATGCACCACCAGCGGCGCAGCTCGGTCCCAGCCGCGCACGAAGTTCAGCACCTGCTCGATATGCGTCTCCGATGGTGCGACGAAGCCGTCCATCTCCTCGGTGATGTCGTCCATCGACACCTTGAGATGGTTGGCCGGCAGCACCGACACCGGCCGCGCCACCTGCTCGACATTGGCCATCACGGTCAGCACATGGCTGGCCTTGGTGAGGCGGACGGTTTCGGGAAGCGCGGCGAGGGAACAGACGTGGATCATGGCGAACCTTTTTGTTGATTATAGCCGCGGCCGTAGAGTGGGCAAAGCGAAGCCTCACCGTCGTCCCGGACAAGCGCGCCTCGAGCGCGCGCCTGGGACCCATAACCACAGGACAAGGTTTTGCGAACATTCGCGGTTGCCAGTTTTGCGCCGCAACGCTCCCTGTGGTTATGGATCCCGGCCTACGCCGGCACGAGAGCGAAATGTGAGCGCCACCCCGCCCAACAGAAACGCTACGCAAACACGGCGCCAAACCGCTCCAGAAACTGCTTCTCGGCCCGCGCCGCGGTCCAGGGCGTCAGATAGTCGCGCCGGACGCTGTCGGAGAGACCCGGATCCTTGCCGAACAGGCGCCGCGCTTCGCTCGCGCTGAAGCCGGCAAGCTCGGTCGCTTCCAGATAAGCCGCACCGCGATCGGCGGCCTTGATGGTCTGCGTGATGTCGTCAGGCAATACCGGCGGCAATCCGAAGCGGATGTGGATGACGCCGAGCAGCCGCTTCTCGACCGCCTTGTAATGACCGTCGAGCACGGCCTTGAACGGCGAGATCATGTCGCCGATCACATATTCCGGCGCGTCATGAAGCAGGGCCGCGAGCCGCACGCGCTGGTCGACGCGGGGCATCTCGTGCCGCAGCACGGTCTCTACCAGCAGCGTATGCTGTGCGACCGAAAAGATGTGCGCGCCGAGGGTCTGGCCGTTCCAGCGCGCCACCCGCGCCAGCCCGTGCGCGATGTCGCCGATCTCGATGTCGAGCGGGGAGGGATCGAGCAAATCGAGCCGCCGGCCCGACAGCATGCGCTGCCAGGCCCGGACCTCCTCGTTGCGCGTCGCCTTCTTCGCCGTCATTTGGCCTTGAGGCGCGGCTTGCGCCGGGTCTTGCTGCAGGTCGCATGACAGTGGCAATCGACCAGGTGGTCGTTGACCATGCCGGTCGCCTGCATGAAGGCGTAGACGATCGTGGGGCCGACGAATTTGAAGCCGCGCGAGGACAGCTCCTTGGAGATCTGCACCGAGAGCGGCGTCGAGGCCGGTATGCTTCCCGTGGTCTTGAACTGGTTGACCTTGGGCCGCCCGTCCATGAAGTCCCACAGCAGCTTCGAGAAGCCCGGGCCCTTCTCCATGATGTCGAGATATGACTTCGCGCTCAGGATCGCGCCTTCGATCTTGGCCTTGTTGCGCACGATGCCTGCATCGTTCATCAGCGCGTGAACCTTCTTGGCGTTGTAGCGCGCGATCTTCTCCGGCTGGAAATCGTCGAAGGCTTTGCGGAAATTGTCGCGCTTGCGCAGGATGGTGATCCAGGACAGGCCGGCCTGGAAGCCGTCCAGGATCAGCTTCTCGTACAGCGCGAGGTCGTCGTATTCCGGCACGCCCCATTCGGTGTCGTGATAGGCGACATAAAGCGGATCTTCACCCGGCCACGGACACCGCTTCAGGCCGTCGGGATGCAGGCGGGCAGCGCGGCTCATGCGGTGGGCTGCTTGGCTGGAATTCGAACGACGTCTGGCTCGGCGAGCGTCAAAGCCAGCCCCCCGGCGGTGAGCGGCTGACCTGCGTCGAGTGCATCGGCGACACGGTCGATGCGCACCAGCGCGATGCCCTTGCCGCCAGCCGACGAGCCGATGGTGCCGACCGGCTTGTCGCCGGCGAGAATGGTCGTGCCCGGCTCGGGCGAGGCGTCATCGAGCAGCACTTTCACGCTGCGTGTGCGCGCGGTGCCGCGATGCTGCATGCGCGAGACGACCTCCTGGCCGACATAGCAGCCCTTGTCGAAATCGACGCCGGCGAGGCGATCCATGTTGGTCTCGTGCGGGAACGCGTCGCTGTACATGAAATCGAGCCCGCCGCGCGGCACGCCGAGCGCGATGCGGTGCGCCTCGTAGCCGGCTGCATCGACCAGCTCGGCGCCGATGAGATCGGACAGTTTCTGCTTGAGATCTTCCGGGATCAGGATGCGGTAGCCGAGCCCCTCGGCCCGCGGATCGGCGAAGGCAAGGTCGGGCTGCGCCGCCGGCTCGCCGTCCCACGCCGCGAGCACGCCGAGGTCGAGGTTGTCCACCGTGACCTTGGCGCGCAGCTTGTAGAACTTCAGCTTGGTGGCGAGGGTGTCCGCCAGCGCCTTGGGGCAATCGATCAGGAACCCGCCGCCGTGGCCCGGGGGCGCTTCCGTGATCAGGAAATCCGCGATGATCTTGCCCTGTGGCGTCAGCAGCGCGCCGAATCGTCCCAGGCCGGGTTTCAGCCTGTCTACGTCGGTGGTGACGAGGCCATTGAGGAAGTTTCGTGCATCATCACCCGCGACCTTGATCACGGCCCGGTCGGGAAGAAACGCCGATTTCATGCGAAAATCTCTTGCGACATGTTGCTCCGGAACGTAAGCCCGCAACGCATAAACGACAAGACCTCGAGCCCTGCGCCCTGAGGATGAGAGAGGCCCCATGACCCAGCGTTTCGATGTGATCCTCAAGGGCGGCACCGTGGTCAACCAGGACGGTGAGGGTGTCCGCGATATCGGCATCACGGGCGGCCGTATCGCCGAGCTGGGTCCGCTGTCGCAAGGTTCGGCCCCCGAGGTGATCGATTGCAAGGGCCTGCACATCCTGCCCGGCGTGATGGACACGCAGGTGCATTTCCGCGAGCCCGGGTTGACCCACAAGGAAGACCTCGAGACCGGCTCGCGCAGCGCCGTGATGGGCGGTGTCACCGCCGTGTTCGAGATGCCGAACACCTCGCCGCTGACCGTGACTGAGGCCGAATTCACCGACAAGGTGAAGCGGGCCCATCACCGCATGCATTGCGATTTCGCCTTCTTCATCGGCGGCACCCGCGAGAACGTGCAGGATTTGCCGGTGCTCGAAGGGGCGCCGGGCTGTGCCGGGGTCAAGGTGTTCATCGGGTCGTCCACCGGCGCGCTGCTGGTCGAGGACGACGAGAGCCTGCGCCGCATCTTCCAGGTGATCCGCCGCCGTGCCGCCTTCCACGCCGAGGACGAATACCGTCTCAACGAGCGCAAATCGCTGCGCATCGAAGGCGATGCGCGCTCGCATCCGGTCTGGCGCGACGAGACCGCGGCGCTGATGGCGACGCAGCGGCTGGTCAAGCTCGCGCATGAGACCGGCAAGCGCATCCACGTGCTGCACATCTCGACCAAGGAGGAGATCGAGTTCCTGCGCGACCACAAGGACGTCGCCTCCTGCGAAGCGACGCCGCACCATCTCACCCTGGTCGCGCCGGAATGCTACGAGCGGCTCGGCACGCTGGCGCAGATGAACCCGCCGGTGCGCGGCGCCGATCATCGCGCCGGCATCTGGCGCGGCATCGAGCAGGGCATCATCGACGTGCTCGGCTCCGACCACGCTCCGCATACGCTGGAGGAGAAGCAGAAGACCTATCCGGCTTCGCCCTCCGGCATGACCGGTGTGCAGACGCTGGTGCCTCTGATGCTCGATCATGTCAATGCGGGCCGGCTGTCGCTGGCGCGCTTCGTCGACCTCACCAGCGCCGGCCCCGCGCGCCTCTACAACATGGCCTGCAAGGGCCGCATCGCCGCCGGCTACGATGCAGACTTCACCATTGTCGATTTGAAGCGCAGCGAGACCATCACCAACAAATGGGTGGCGTCCAAGGCCGGCTGGACACCCTATGACGGCGTTCGCGTCACCGGCTGGCCCGTCGGCACCTTCATCCGCGGCCGCCGGGTGATGTGGCAGGGCGAGCTGGTGACGGCCGCGCAGGGCGAGCCGGTGCGGTTCCTGGAGACGCTGAAGGCGTAGCTTGCCGCGCTCGTTGTGATTCGTCATCCTGAGGTGCGCGCCATGCGATGCTCTTGCATTGCATGGCAAGCCTCGAAGGATGAGCGGCCCCGCTAGTGGCCGTGCCCTTCGAGGCCTCCGCGACGCTCCGGCACCTCAGGGTGGCGGGGATAGTGTGGTCTGATCGGGGACAATCCAATGAGCCAGAGCGCCCTCATCACCACCGAACAACTCGCCCCGATCCTCGGCGATCCCGACCTTCGCCTCTACGACTGCACGACCTATCTTGAGCCCGCGCCGGAAGGCAGCGACGTGCCTTACCGCGCGGTGCCCGGTGACAAGACGTTCGCGGCCGGCCACATCCCGGGCGCCGATTTCCTCGACCTGCAAGGCGAGTTCTCCGACATCTCCTCGCAACACTTCTTCATGATGCCCGATGTCGCCCAGCTGGAGGCCGCCTTCGGCCGCCACGGCCTCGATGCGGGCAAGATCATCGTGCTCTACAGCATCGGGACGATGATGTGGGCGACGCGATTCTGGTGGATGCTGCGCGCGCTCGGCGTCGATGGCCGCGTGCTCGATGGCGGCTTCGACAAATGGAAGCAGGAGGGGCGGCCGGTCGAGACGGGCGCACCCAAGTTCTATCCAGGGACGACCTTCACGGCGGCGCCGCGCCCAGGCTTCTTCGTCGACAAGGAAGCCGTGCTGGCGAAGATCGGCGATCCCGCGACTGTCATCGTCAACGCACTCGGGCCGCAATTTCACCGCGGCCTCGAGCCGAGCCGCTATGGCCGGCCGGGCCGCGTTCCCGGCAGCGTCAACGTTCCCGCAGCCACGCTCGTGAATGCCGACAAGACGCTGACGAATCTTGCGGATGCAGAAGCGAAGTTCGCCGC
The DNA here is from genome assembly GCF_025200925.1 of Bradyrhizobium sp. CB1015. Classification (GTDB taxonomy): domain Bacteria; phylum Pseudomonadota; class Alphaproteobacteria; order Rhizobiales; family Xanthobacteraceae; genus Bradyrhizobium. The sequence continues at coordinate 2,908,525 of NZ_CP104174.1, forward strand.
CCAGGGCGTCACGCGCGACAAGGATGTAATTCTCTATTGCGGCGGCGGCATCTCGGCGACGATCGACCTGCTGCTGCTGACCCGGCTCGGCTACGACAAGCTGACGCTCTACGACGGTTCGATGGGCGAATGGGCGAGGGATCCGGCGCTGCCGATCGAGACGGATTAGCTCTTATCCTCCAGGGGAGGGTAAGATCCGGAGCAAGAAAACTGGGAACCTTTCCCCTGCGCCTGCATCCAATGTCCGGGACCAATGGAGACAGGATATCCGCCATGCCAGGAACTGCAGCCGGCCTGACCGCCGCCGCCAGGACTTCGGAAGCCGCGCTGGTGGACCGCGCGCGACGCCGCGACGAGGCCGCTTTGCGCGAGATCATGCAGGCCAATAACCGCCGGCTGTTCAGGCTTGCGCGCGGCATCCTGCGCAGCGACAGCGACGCGGAGGACGTGGTGCAGGAGACCTATGTCCGCGCCTTTACCCACCTTGACGGCTTTCTTGCCGAGTCGGCGCTGTCGACCTGGCTGTCGCGCATTGCCATCAACGAAGCGCTCGGACGCGCACGCGGTCGCAAGCCGCAGGTCGAGCTGGGATCGGTGCCGGAGGCAACGCTCGAAGCGCAAATCATCCAGTTTCCGCTCTCGTCCGCCGCAACTGATCCGGAAAAGTCCATGGCCCAACGCGAGATCCAGCGTGTCGTCGAACGCGCGGTCGATGAACTGCCCGAGACCTTCCGCATGGTCTTCATCGCGCGGGTGATGGAGGGGATGAGCGTGGAGGAGACCGCCGAGCTGCTCGGCATCAAGCCCGAAACGGTGAAGACGCGGTTGCACCGTGCGCGCACGATGCTGCGCGAGAACGTCGAGAAGAAGATCGGTCCGGTCGTGATGGACGCGTTTCCGTTCGCCGGTGAGCGTTGCGAGCGCCTGACCGAGGCCGTGCTGAGGCGCCTTGGCATCGGGGCGTAATTTTTCGGGAACGTTCGCGCGGAATTGGCATCCAACCTGTGCAAGCAACAGTCCGGAACGTTTCCGGCCCCCAGGAGTGTCAAGCCATGTTGATCCGATGGAGCGCGGCGGCCGCCGCAGCGATGATGTTGTCGAGTCCCGTATTGCTGCAAGGCGCCAGCGCAGCCGACAAGCCCACCGATCCCCAGATCGCGCATATCGCCTACACCGCGGGCGTGATCGACATCAACGCCGCCAAGCAGGCGCAGAAGAAGGCCAAGAACAAGGACGTCAAGGCTTTCGCCGAAGACATGCTGCGCGACCACGAGGCGGTCAACAAGCAGGCCCTCGCGCTGGTCAAGAAGCTGAACGTCACGCCGGAGGACAACGACACCAGCAAGGCGCTGTCGAAGCAGGCGGCCGACAAGCTGGCCGAGCTCGACAAGCTCGATGGCGCGGCGTTCGACAAGGCTTACGTCGCCAACGAGGTCGCCTACCACAAGGCGGTCAATGGGGCCTTGGAGACGCAACTCATTCCGTCTGCGAGCAATGCCGAGCTGAAGAGCCTGCTACAGACCGGGCTGAAGATCTTCCAGGGCCATCAGCAGCACGCCGAGCACGTTGCGGCCGAGCTGAAATAGGAGCCTCGCATGATGCCGGGACGCCTCGCTTCGATCGCGCTTGCGGTCGTCCTCCTGTCAACGGTCGTCCCGGCACGTGCCGCGACGATCGAGATCACGATGGACAATCTCGTGATTGCTCCGGTCGAGGTATCGGCGAAGATCGGCGATACCATCACCTGGGTCAACAAGGACGTCTTCGCCCACACCGCTACTGCCAGGAACGGCGATTTCGACGTGACGCTGCCGCCGAAGAAATCGGCGATATCAGTTCTGAAGAAGGCCGGAACGGTCGAGTATTACTGCCGCTATCATCCCAACATGAAAGCGACGCTCAAGATCGAGCCGTGACGGAGGAGGGAATGCGTTCCCGGCTCTGTCGGGAACATCTCCCGGTTATCGCGAGACTAATGCTTGGCCGCGGGAAACGGCTTCCGTGCGATAAGAGCGGCAGACTTCGCGACAACTTTCGCAGAGTCATTCATCCGCAACTGGCCCCGCCCGCGTGGCGGGGTCATTTTCGGGCAGCTTACTGCCTGGAGATGCCGACCGAGAACTCGCCGTTGCGGATGCGGCCGGGAAAGCCCTCGACGAACTTCGCCACGGCGTCCTCGCCATAAGTGCCGACGAGCTCGGCAAGCGCTGCGAACAGGCTCGCTTGCGCCAGGCAATCGCCGTCGACGCCGTCGTGACGCGCCTCGGCCCAGGCCTCGTTGAGATAGCTCAGCGCAGCCTGTTTCTGCTCGTGATCGGGCAGCGGCGCGCGGGCGGGGGCGTAGGAAATCGGCTGGCTCATGCAACTCGGTCAGGGCTGGGGCGCGATCCACGGCGATGCGCTGTGCGAGAGGTGTAGCACGGGCGTTAACGACCGCTAGGCCACATCTTTAAGAACGGTTAACGGCTGTGAATAAAGTCGATGACAGGGTTCCAGTCCCTTGTCATTCCGGGCTCGCGCTACGCGCGCCCCGAATGACGAGAGAATCAGTTCGCGTAGCGCGCCGTGAGATCCCGCGAGATCTTCGAGCCTTCCTCGATATAGCGGCGGATCGCCACCGTCGCGGCGGGCGTGCAGCTGCGATAGGTCTGCTGAAAACCGTTATAGCCGCGGTTGAAGGCGGCGATCATGCGGGTGCGGCGGTCCCCCGAGGGGGTCTCGGCATCAATCAGCGCCTGCATCTCGTTGCGCCATTTGTTGCCCTCGTTGGATCCGCAGATGCCGCGCAGATAGTGCAGCCCGCCGAGGATCTCGGCCAGCCGTTGCAGTTGGCCGTCAAACGGCGCCGCCACGTCCTCGGCCCTCGCAGGCCCGAAGGCGCAGGCGAGAATCAGGGCAAAAATAGCCAGAAATCGCGTCGACATCGGCGGCTGTATGCCTCCTCGGGACGGCTGGCGCAAGGCGGGCCACACGGACATTGCGCTCCCTCCCCCGCGAGCGGGGGAGGGTTGGGGTGTCTCCACACCGGGACAATCCCCCAGATGAGAAAGCCCTCACCCGCGCTTTCAGCGCGACCTCTCCCGCAAGCGGGAGAGGTGTCGGAGCGCGCGGCTCGGTCAGCGGCCAATCAGACGCGCTGCCGACAGGATGACCTCCTCCAGCCCCCCGGTCAGCTTGAGGTCGCCGAGGCTTGCCAGGGCATCCGGCGCGATCCAGCGGTAATCGTCGAGCTCGTCGTTAAGAGCCGGCTCCTGGGCCGTCCAGCGCGCGGCAAAGGACATGATCAGGTAATGGCCGGCGCCGGCCGCGGCCGGCAGCACCTCGCGCCAGCCGGCGAGGCCGATGATCTCGATGCGAAGGCCGGTTTCCTCGTCGACCTCGCGGCTCAGCGCCTGATGCACCGATTCGCCGAACTCGACCCGGCCGCCCGGCAGCGAATAGAAGCCCTTGGCCGGGGAGCGGGCGCGGCGGACCAGCAGCACCTTGCCGTCACGGAAGATCGCCGCGCTGACCGCAAGCTGGGGGTGGGCAGGGTGGACGATTGCGGCCAATCGCGTCACCTATCCGGCCGAATTCGCCATGATGGTGTCGACGTCGGCTTCCGCCCCGCCATTGATGATGCCGCCGCAGGCCGCGATCAGCGGCTTGACCCAGAGGGTGGCCTGCTCGGCGAGGCGAACGCGGGTCGAGTCCTTCTCGACCTCGCGCATGGCCGAGCCGACCGCGGTCAGGATCGAGGTCATGGTATCCGTGATGTGGTCGAACTGGGCACGCACGTTGGGATCGGCCTTCTCATAGGCTTCGATCGCCAAATCCCGCGCCTTGAAATTCGACGCCGTGAAATGCTCGGCATAGGACAGCGGCGTCCAGGTCAGGAAGTCTTCGGCGCATTCCGGCATGTCGGGGACCATTTCCAGCAGCATCACCGCTTCATTGAAATGGTTGAGATAGTCGGTGGCAAGCCCGGTCCGCGGGTTGATGTTGGCCACGCGCAGCCGTTCGGCCCAGGCGGCCGCCTCGGGGCCCGTCTGTACATGCGTCCGCGCGGGTTGGGTGGCCGTTGAGCTCATCTGCCGCAGTGTTAACGTTCGGGGTTAAAAGGACCTGAACGGACCCTATATAGGCCCTCAAGGATGTGTGGACGCTTCGTCATAACTTCGGCCCCCGCGGCTTTGCGGCAATTGTTCGGCTATGTCGAGCAGCCGAATTTCCCGCCCCGGTACAATGTCGCCCCGACGCAACCGATTCCGGTGGTGCTGGCCGAGAACGGCGCGCGCCATTTTCGCCTGATGCGCTGGGGTCTTCTGCCGAGCTGGGTCAAGGACCCCCGCGGGTTCACGCTCCTGATCAACGCCCGCTCCGAGACGGTGCTGGAGAAACCCGCCTTCAAGAACGCGATTCGCCGCCGGCGCGGCCTGATCCCGGCCGACGGCTATTACGAGTGGAAGACGGAAGCCGGCCGCAAGCAGCCCTTCTTCATCCACCGCGCCGACGGTGAGCCACTCGGCTTTGCCGCTGTGTTCGAGACCTGGGTCGGGCCGAACGGGGAGGAGCTCGACACGGTCGCGATCGTCACCGCCGCGGCTGGCGAGGATCTCGCCGCGCTGCACGACCGCGTGCCCGTCACCATCAGCCCGCGCGACTTCGAGCGCTGGCTCGACATCAAAGGCGACGAGGTCGATGCGATCCTGCCGCTGATGAGGCCCCCGCGCGTCGGCGAATTCGCCTGGCATCCGGTCTCCGCCCGTGTCAACCGCGTCGCCAATGACGACGAGCAGCTCGTGCTGCCGATCAGTGCCGAGGAGATCGAGGCGGAGGCCGAGGCGGCGAAGCCGAAGAAGGCGGTGCGGAAGGTTGCGGCTAGCCCGGCGGATGACGGGCAGGGATCGTTGTTCTAACTCCGCTGTCGTCCCGGACAAGCGCGCTTTGTGCGCGCTTGTCCGGGACGACAGCGAGTGTGTGGCGCTCTACACAATCTCCCGCGTCCTCAAGGCCGCGATCTCCGCTGCATCGAAACCCAGCTCGCCGAGCACGGCATCCGTATCTGCGCCGAGCTCCGGCGCCATCCGGTCCAGCCTGCCGCCGCCATGGGCGAGCTTGAAGCCGCTGCCGGCAAAGCGCAGCCGGCCATATTGCGTGTCCAGCTCCTGGATTGCGCCGCGCGCCTTGATTTGCGGATGGTCGATGACCTCCTCGACCTTCCAGATGCTGGCGCAGGGCGCGCCGGCGTCCTCCAGAGTCGTCTCCCATTCGCGTGCCGGCCGCTTCGCCAGCGCTTCCTCGATGATGGCGCGGAGCGCCGGCTCGTTCTCGTTGCGGGAGAACCAGTCGGCAAAGCGCGGATCTGACAGCGTGTCCTCGCGGCCGAGCGCAGCCATCAATGCGCGGTACTGCTTCTCGTTGTTGACGGCGAGCAGGATATGGCCGTCGCCGCACTTGAACAAATTCGCCGTGGTCCGGCGGCTCACCGCCTGATTGCCCGACAGTTGCTGCTGATGGCCGGCCACCGACCAATCGGCGATCTGGCCCGACAGAAACGCCAGCGTCGCCTCCAGCATGGAGACGTCGATCAGCTGCCCCTTGCCGGTGCGGTCGCGCTGGTAGAGTGCGCTCGAGACACCAAAAGCAGCGGTGGCGCCCGAAAGCACGTCGCACACGGCAAAGCCCGCGCGCGTCGGCCCCGTCTCGGGGTGGCCGGTGATCGCCATGATGCCCGACAGCGCCTGCATCTTGCCGTCATAGCCGGGCCGCAGGCGGTCCGGGCCGGTCTGGCCGAAACCCGACACCGCGCAATAGATCAGCTTCGGATTGATGGCCGACAGCGCCTCATAGCCGATGCCGAGCTTGTCCATCACGCCGGGGCGGAAATTCTCCATGACCACGTCGACCTGCGCGGCGAGCTGCTTCACGATCGCGATCGCCTCCGGCTTCTGCAGATCGAGCGTCAGGCTGCGCTTGTTGCCGTTGATCGCCTGGAATGCCGGCGCCAGACCGCGCTCGGCCCATTCGCGGCTGAGCGGCGTGCGGCGCATGTCCTCGCCCTCGCGCCGCTCGACCTTGATGACGTCGGCGCCGAGCAGCGCGAGCTGGTAGCTCGCATAGGGGCCGGCCAGCACTTGCGTGAAGTCCAGGATCTTCACGCCCTCGAACGGTCGCGTCACGTCGTTCTCCCCTTGATTGTTGTTATTGGAGGACGTCAGGCGGCGCGGTTGCCGCGCGCGATCTCCTTCTGCTTGTCGAACTCGGCGCGGCGGCGCGCCAGCTCTTCGGGCGAGAGCTGCGCGACGTTGTTGTAGTCGAGCTTCCAGGAGGCGTCCTCGCTCCAGCGCAGCGGCGACTGCATCGTGGTCTGCGGACCGCTCGCGGTCTCCAGCAGCCGGAGCGCGAGCTCGAGCGTCTGCGCCTGCGAGGCGATGTCGTGCGGCTTGCCGGCGGAATTGCCGAGCGGGAAGTCAGAGAACAGGAAGCGCGGCACGGCGGCGTGCTCGACGATGTCCTTGGCGCAGCCCATGATCACGGTGGCAATGCCGTTGCGCTCCAGGTGCCGCGCCACCAGCGCGGTGGTCTGGTGGCAGACCGGGCAGTTCGGCACCAGCACCGCGACATCGACCTTGTCCGCGAGGCAGCGTGCCAGGATCTCCGGCGCGTCGGTGTCGAGCGTGACCCGATGGCTGCGGTTGGTCGGTGCACCGAAGAAGCGCGGCGCCACTTCGCCGATCCGGCCGGCGGCCGATGCCTTCAACAGCTGTGGCAGCGGAAACCAGGTGCCGCTGTCGGTGGCCGATGTGTGCTTTCGGTCGTAGCCGATGTGCGAGATGCGCAGGTCGTGCTGCTTGGAGGTGTCGCCGTCATAGACCTGATAAAACTTCGCACTGCCATTATACGCCGCGCCCGGCCCCTGGTCGCCCTTGGCCGGATCGTAGGGCGCAGCGGTGGTGATGATGGTGACGCGGGATTGCGAAAGCGGCTTCTTCAGCGGCTGGAACGGCGCCTCGGTGTAATGCGCCCAGCGGTACGGCGTGGTGTAGCCGATCGCCGCGTAATAGTCGCGGGTGCGCTGCATGTAGGGGACGGGGGAATCGTGGTCGGGCGCAAAGCCAAATTCGTCGTCGCGCGGAGCGGACATGGGCGCGTCTCCTGGTTCTTGGTTGGGGCCAGACTAGAGATAGTTTTGGCGTTGCTCAACGGGGGAGGCGGAGGCGCAGGACAGGATTGCAGACGAAGGATGGAGCAGCGCGGCGGTGTCCCTTACCCACCCCTGGAGGGGCAGGGCTATCGCATATGACTTGTGGCGGCGGCCTGCGCGCACGCCTCGTCCTTCGAGACGGCGCTTACGCGCCTCCTCAGGATGAGGCTAATCAGCGTCAGTGCTCGTTGAAACTGCAGCCGCGCACTCCGCCCTCATCCTGAGGAGCCCGCCCAAAGCGGGCGTCTCGAAGGATGGCTGCAGGGAAAAGCTCTCAAATGCGATAGCCCCACCTTGTGGGGGAGGGTCGCTGCGCATAGAGCGAAGCGGAATGCGCAGCGGGGTGGGGTGAAGGTGTCTCCGCGGAGAAAACTGCCCGAGTGGAGAGATCACCCCACCCCGCTCGCGCTGCGCGCGATCGACCCTCCCCCTCCAGGGGAGGGTGAAGAGCATCACCTACTTAAACACGTGCAGCGCCGCGTATTGCAGCAGCATGATCGCCTTGGCGTCGATGATGCGGCCGTCGGCGATCATAGCCAGAGCCTCATCGATGGAAAGCTCCAGCACCTCGATGTCCTCGCCCTCGTGCTCGAGGCCGCCGCCGTCGCTCACCCGCATCTCGGGCTCGTATTCGGCCACGAAGAAATGCAGCTTCTCGGTGATGGCGCCGGGACTCATGAAGGCCTCGAACACCTTGTGGACGTGGTGCAGGCGATAGCCCGTCTCTTCCTCCGCCTCGGCGCGGATGCGCTTTTCGGGCTCGGCGTTGTCGAGCACGCCGGCGGCGGCCTCGATCAACAGGTCGTCGTAACCGCGGATGAAGGCCGGGAGGCGGAACTGGCGCACCAGGATCACGGTCCGCCGCGCGAGATTATACGGCAGCACGGCGGCGGCGTTGTCGCGCTCATAGGTCTCGCGATGCTGGGTCTGCCACTCGCCATTGGCGCGCCGGTACTCGAACGTCGTGGTCTTCAGCGTGGTCCAGCCGTCCGAGAGCACGCGGACGTCCTTGATGCGGACGCGGTCGGAAATGGTCATGGCTGGATCTCAGTTGCTTGGCGTAGTCGCACGGCCGTCGAGCCACTTCTGGAACATCACGGAGGTCGAGAGCTCGAAGCCGAGCGAGCCGTAGAACGCGTTGGCCTGCGCGTTCTCGCGGCGGACCAGGAGCTGCAGCTTCGAAATGCCGGCGCTTCGCAGCCAGTCCTCGGCCGCCGCCATGACGATGCGGCCATAGCCGCGCTTCTGACAGTCGGGATCGACGGCGACGTAATAGACCCAGCCGCGATGGCCGTCATGGCCGACCATCACGGTGGCGACGATCGCGCCATTGTCGCGGCCGACCAGCACGGTGGAATTGTCGCGCCGCCGCGCCAGCGCGATGTCGGCATGCGGATCGTTCCAGGGCCGCGTCAGGCCGCAGCGCTGCCACAGCGCGACGACCTTCTCGACATCGGCGTCGGTGATCGCATCGATCGCAAGCGGAGCAGGCGAGACTGGCGCGCTCACAGCACCTTCCCCGGATTCATGATGCCGAGCGGATCGAGCATCGCCTTGACCTGTCGCATCAGCTCGATGGCGGTCTTGTCCTTCACTTCGGGCAGCTCGTCGCGCTTGAGCACGCCGATGCCGTGTTCGGCCGAGATCGAGCCGCCCATGCGCAGCACGATCTCGAACACCACCGCGTTCACATCATGCCAGCGTGCGAGGAAATCGGCGGTGTTGGCGCCGATCGGCTGGCTGACATTGTAGTGCAGATTGCCGTCGCCGAGATGGCCGAACGGCACCGGCCGGGCGCCGGGGATCAGCTTCACCACGGCCGCATCGGCTTCCGCGATGAATTCAGGCACGGCCGCAACGGGCACGGAGATGTCGTGCTTGATCGAGCCGCCCTCCGGCTTTTGCGCCGCCGACATCTCGTCGCGCAGCTTCCAGAACGCACCGCGCTGGGCGAGGCTCGCCGCGATCACGGCGTCGTCGACGATCTCCTCCTCCATGGCGCGGGCGAGGATCGTCTCCAGCGGCGTGCGGGCGTCGTCGCCGGCTGTGGACAATTCCATCAGCACGTACCAGGGATGCTTCGCCTCGAGCGGATCGCGCACGTCGATGCCGTGGCGGATCGAGAAGTCGACCGCCATCTCCGACAGCAGCTCGAAGCTCGTCAGCGCATTGGCGGCTTCGCCTTGCGCGATGGTCAGCAGCTTGAGCGCCGCCGCCGGCGATTTCAGCCCGACGAAGGCGGTCTCGATCGCCCGCGGCTTCGGAAACAGTTTCAGCGTCGCCGCGGTGATGATGCCGAGCGTCCCTTCGGCGCCGATGAAGAGGTTGTGCAGATTGTAGCCGGTGTTGTCCTTCTTCAGCTTCGACAGCGAATTAAGCACGCGCCCGTCGGCGAGCACCACTTCCAGGCCCAGTGCCATCTCGCGCGCGACGCCATAGGCGAGCGCCGCGGTGCCGCCGGCGTTGGTGGAGAGGTTACCGCCGATGGTGCAGCTGCCTTCCGCGCCCAGCGACAGCGGAAATAGCCGGTCGACCTCGGAGGCCTTGGCTTGCGCGATCTGCAGCACCACGCCGGCTTCGCAGGTCATGGTGTTGGAGGCGGTGTCGACCTCGCGGATCTTGTCGAGCCGGCGCAGCGACACCACCACCTCGCCATTGTGCGGCGTCTGGCCGCCGACGAGCCCGGTGTTGCCGCCCTGCGGCACCAGCGCGATGTTGTGTGCGGAGGCGAGCTTGCAGATCGCGGAGACCTCCGCCGTCGAGCCCGGACGCAGCACCAGCGGCGAGCGGCCGTGGAACAAATTGCGTTCCTCGGTGACGTAAGGCTCGATATCGGTCGGGTCGGTGATCGCGTGACGGTCGCCGACGATCTTGCGGAATTGCTCGATCAATTCGGGCGCAAGCGGCGGGGTGGCAGGCTTGTTGATGTTCATGTCCTCGTCTCTTGCTTCACCGCGCCACCGCGGCGCGACGCAGCCGGTCGTTGATCGCCTCGCCCAGACCATCTTCGGGGATCGGCATCACCGCAATCGCCCGCGGCCCTTTCGCATCGAGGCCGCGAAGATAGCCGAACAGATTGGCCGCGGCTTCATCGAGATCACCGGTGGGCGACAAATTCATGACGGCCGATGCGGCGTCAAGGCCGGGCAGGCGCTCCGGCCCAAACGCCAGCAGCGCCTCGCCCGGCATGACCTCGCGCGCATCGAGCCGCACATGGGCGCGCGGCGCGTAGTGCGAGGCCAGCATGCCCGGCGCCAGCGGCTGGCTGTCGTCGCTGCCAGCCTCTACCTTTGGCCGCGCCAGCGGCGCGCCCAGCACCGCCTCGATCCGCTCGCGTGACAGCCCGCCGGGACGAAGCAGCATCGGCGCGTCGAGGCAGCCGACAATCGTCGATTCGACGCCGACCGTAACGGGCCCGCCGTCGATGATCAGGTCGATCCGCCCGGCAAGGTCGCTCTCGACATGGGCAGCCAGCGTCGGCGAGACGTGCCCGGAGATGTTGGCCGACGGCGCCACCACGGCGCCGCCGAAGGCGCGCAGGATCGCCTGCGCGACGGGGTGGGCGGGGATACGGATCGCCACCGTGTCGAGGCCGGCGGTGGCGAGATCCGCCACCGGGCAGTCCTCGGTCTTCGGCACCACCAGCGTCAGCGGCCCCGGCCAGAACGCCTCCGCGAGCGCCAGCGCGCGCGCATCGAACCGCCCGATCCGCCGCGCGGCTTTGAGGTCCGCGACATGCGCGATCAGCGGATTGAAGGCCGGCCGGCCCTTGGCAGCGTAGAGATGGGTGATCGCGGCGGCATTGGCAGCATCCGCCCCGAGCCCGTAGACCGTCTCGGTCGGGAACGCGACCAGCCCGCCGGCCGCAAGCCGCCGGGCGGCGGCGTCCGCGCCGGCCCCGCCGGCCAGTAAAATCAGCGTCTCGACACCCGCTTTCACAGGGATAAAATTCCTCATCTCGGCCGCTTGCAGTGCGTCAAACCCGACGCTATAAGCCGCCTTCTTGTCGGAGTGTGGCTCAGCCCGGTAGAGCACTGCGTTCGGGACGCAGGGGTCGCAGGTTCGAATCCTGCCACTCCGACCATTCTTCCAAAAATCGACGTTTTCCAGAGGCTTGGCAGACCGACCGCCGGCGCCTCGGGACCTCTTTTGCAACGATTTCGGGACCGGGTCCACGCCCGATTTGACGGGGCAGGGCCGCTTGTCGCGGCGGCATGGCTGGCGGATAGCTGACGGCGGCGGCTGATGACCTTCTTGGATCGTGCCGCGTCTAACTCCCTCACTCCGTTCGCTGCCCCTCAAACGCAAACGGCGCGGCCGTGATCGGCCGCGCCGTTGTGATCTTGCGATGTGAAGGGCCCTAGTCCTCGTAGGGTGCGTAGGCTGATGTGCCCCAGCGGGGCTCGTCATAGCCGTAGCCCGGGCTCCAATAACCGTAGGTGTTGGTGGGGTGCCAACCGCCGATGCGCTGGCATTGGCCGACGCCTGCCATCAACTGGCCGCCGCTCATAGCCGGGCCGGTAGCGCCGACGGCTTCTCCACTGGGGGCCGTGCACCAGCCGGGACCGCGTCCCGCAGCGAGGCTGGGGCTTGCAGCTGCGAGCGGCAAAATCGCGGCCAGAGTTGCGGCGACGCTCGCGAGTTTCGTACGTGTCATGGTTGTCTCCATGTTCGGGTTCAACGGGGGACCAATCCCTCCTGCTTCGAGACGTTCCGCGCGGAACGGTCGCGATTTCGCGAGCAAAAAGGGTTTCTTCGGGTTTCCCGGAAAGCGGTGATTCCATTCACGCGAGCGCGTCATCGCGAGCGCGCATCATCATCTGCGAGCGACCAGCACACCCACCAGAAAGGCCACAATCAGCGACGGCAGCGGGGCGTCGCGCACCATGCCGCGGACGATGTCTTGCCAGTGCTGCTCAGGCACCAGTTTCGGCGATCGCACGTTTGGGGCGGGCTCGATGGCCCAGCTTGATGCGAGCTCGGCGATCTCGCTTTGCGCGAGGCGCACGCCGTCGCGGACGCGAAAGATTGCGGCCTCGGATCGCTCGCGCGGCGCGAGCAGCATCAAGGTCTCGACGGCGGTGCGCAGCGTCATCTCGCCGTAGCCTTGCAGCCTTACCTGCTCCTCGGGATCGGACGTCATGCGAAATCCCTCACAGCGCTAATTCTTAACGCGAAGTGGCGCGCGATGGTGAAGGCCGCCGCTGCGCACAGGACCAGCGTGGATACCGCGCGGGCCAAGCCGCGCGAGATCGGCGCGCGTCAGGCGCCTGCTCATGGTCTTGCTCCATGCTATGCATGGAAATGGCCGCCGCCGGTCTTGGTTCCCTGGGCGCGGCGCGAATCGGCAGCCCGACTATTTCCGCAGCAGCTCGCTCAAGGCCGCCGTCGCCTCGGCGCAGCGGATATCGTCGATCTCGCGCGACAGGCTGAGCGCGCTCGATCTCAGCTCTTCGAGCTTCCAGCTGTCCGGATGCTGGTTTTCGAGCTGACCGAGACGCTTGTTCAGATCGTCCAGTCTCGATTGAAGCTGCCCGATGCTGGCGGCCCCATTCACTTTCCAAACGCGTTGTGCACGCATCGTCGTTCCCCTGATAGTCTCACGGTCTTGTGAGAGCGGTTCATGGCCGGAATGGGAGTTTGTTTTGTCCGGCTTCAGACGGTGGGGAACCGTTGCAGATCGGCAACGAAATTCCCGCGCGCTCCCCGAGTGCTGCACGATGATACCCGCAGGCACGGAATTTGATTGTGCCCTTCGTACGGGGGGCCGAGGCGGCCTGTGTGCGCGGTGATAGGCTCAGGCCCGGCGCACTCGAAAAAGATGAGGAATGACGCGTGACGAGAATTGTGACCATCGCAGCCGGCCAGCTCGGCCCGATCGCGAGAAACGAGACCAGGACCGCGGTGGTGGCGCGGCTGATGGCGTTGATGCGCGAGGCGCGGGCTTGCGGCTGTGACCTGATCGTCTATCCCGAACTGGCGCTGACCACGTTCTTTCCGCGCTGGTACTTCGAGAACCAAGCCGAGATCGACAGCTTCTTCGAACGCGAGATGCCGGGCCCCGAAACGCAGGCGCTGTTCGATCTCGCGCGCGAGCTTGGCATCGGCTTCTGCCTCGGCTATGCCGAGCTGACCGTCGAGGCCGGGATGGTCCGGCGCTACAACACGTCCATCCTCGTCGACAAGAGCGGCGCGATCGTCCTGAAATATCGCAAGGTCCATCTGCCCGGCCATGCCGAGCACGAGCCCTGGCGCGAATTCCAGCATCTTGAGAAGCGCTATTTCGAGCCCGGCAGCGGCTTCGGCGTGGCCGATGCCTTCGGCGGCGTGATGGGCATGGCCATCTGCAACGACCGCCGCTGGAGCGAGACCTATCGCGTGATGGGCCTGCAGGGCGTCGAGATGGTGCTGATCGGCTACAACACGCCCGTGCACAATCCGCCCGCGCCGGAGCATGACGATCTCTCGCTGTTCCACAATCATCTGGTGATGCAGGCCGGCGCCTATCAGAACGGCACTTTCGTGGTCGGCGTTGCCAAGGCCGGCATCGAGGAAGGCGTCGATCACATCGGCGGCAGCTGCATCATCGCGCCCTCGGGCGAGATCGTCGCGGCCTGCACCACCAAGGGCGACGAGATCGCGCTGGCGCGCTGCGATCTCGATCTTTGCAACTCCTACAAGCGCACCACCTTCAATTTCGACGTCCACCGCCAGCCGCGGGCCTACGGGATGATCGTCGAGCGGAAGGGCGTGACGATCATGGCGGATGGCACGCCGGTGCCGCGGAAGGGATGATGCTGCCGTAGCCCGGATGGAGCGACAGCGTAATCCGGGGTCCCGCGCGTCAACCGCACCGTCTCGGATTGCGCTGCGCTCCATCCGGGCTACGGCATCGTGCCTGTTTCGGTTCTCTGTCAATCCATTCACGCGAAAATATTCCGCTCTACCGAAATTCGGAAATATCGTATGTGTCGCCCATCCCGCGGTCATCGCCCGGCTTGACCGGGCGATCCAGTACTCCGAGACGGCAATAATTGAAACGAGAGGCTGCGGCGTACTGGATTCCCCGCTCCAGTACGCGATCGCGCACAAGGCGGGGAATGACAGCGTCACTCGGGGAACGCGCCATCGCCCCATACGCCGTCATCGCGAGCGCATCAGACCTCTCGTGCCCCGGACGCTGCGCAGCGTCGCTTCGACGATGCGCTGCAGAGCCGGGACACAGGAATGAGGTCACCATCATGTCCCCAATCACAACCACGTGTCTTTATTCGGAAACGTTCATTCCCTATTATCCCGCAATGCAAAAGACCGCCCGCCGCTCCCGGCCTGCCGCACGTCCGCCCGGCCGCCCCCGGGAGTTCGACATGGATACCGCGCTCGACCGTGCCGCGCGCGTGTTTCGCGAGCGCGGCTATCATGCCACGTCGATCGGCGAACTCGCCGCGGCGATGCGGCTCGCCACGGGAAGCATCTACAAGGCGTTTCGCGACAAGCATGCGGTGTTCCTCGCCGCCTTCGAGCGCTACGCGGCGCTGGGCCAGGAGCAGATCCGCCACGTGGCGGCGCGCGGTGCGAACGGCCGCGAGCGCATCCGTCACGTGCTGCTATTCTATGTCGAACATTCCCAGGGCAGCGAGGGGCGGCGCGGCTGCCTCGTTGTCGGCAGCGCGGTCGAGCTGGCCGCGGTCGATCCGGTCGTTGGAGGCCGCGTCAATGCGCAGCTCAAGAGCAACGAAAGCTTCATCGCCGGCCTCATTCGCGAGGGCCAGGCCGACGGCTCGATTCCTCGTCATGTCGCGGCCGACGACACCGCGCGGCTGATGATCTGCATCACGCAAGGCCTGCGCGTCGTCGGCAAGGCCCGCGTGCCGCTCGAGGGCGAGCGCCTCGTCGGCGTCGCGATGAAGCTGCTCGCCTGAATTTTTCGTCACAATAGGGAATGATCATTCCCTATTCATACGGAGTCGATGCGAATGACCATGAATGCCACGATCGAGACCGCGCCCGGGCCGGATGCGGTGTCGCAGCGCCTGACCTTCGTGCTGGCCGCGGCTTGTGGCATGGTCGCCGCCAACATCTATTATGCGCAGCCGCTGATCGCTCCGATCAGCGCCGCGCTTGGCCTGTCGCATCCAGCTAGCGGGCTGATCGTCACCATGACGCAGATCGGCTACGGCACCGGGCTGCTGCTGATCGTGCCGCTCGGCGATCTCGTCGAGAACCGCGCGTTGATCTGCTCGGTGATCATGCTCGGCGCCGCGGCGCTGCTCGCCGCGGCGTTCGCAACCCATGCGCTGCCGTTCCTGCTCGCCGCACTGTTCATCGGTCTCGGCTCGGTCGCGGTGCAGATCATCATCCCCTATGCGGCGCATCTGGCGCCTGAAGCCATCCGCGGCCGCGTCGTCGGCAATGTCTCGACCGGCCTGATGCTCGGCATCATGCTGGCGCGTCCGGTGTCGAGCTTCGTTACCGCCTTGCTGTCGTGGCACGCGGTGTTCTTCGCCTCCGCCGCGCTGATGATCGTGCTCGCGGCCGTGCTCTGGATGACGCTGCCGAAGCGCAAGCCGGTCACGCGGATGCATTACGGCCAATTGCTGCTGTCGATGCCGCAACTGGCGCGGGCCACGCCGCTGCTGCGGCGCCGCGCGCTCTACCAGGCGAGCCTGTTCGGCGCCTTCACCCTGTTCTGGACGGTGGCGCCGCTCCAGCTCGCCGGCGCGTTCGGCTTCTCCCAGCGCGGCATCGCGCTGTTCGCGCTGGCCGGCGTCGCCGGCGTGTTCGCCGCACCGATCGCCGGACGCCTCGCCGACCGCGGCCATAGCCGCATTGCGACGCTGATCGCGATGCTGCTCACGGCCGCCGGCTTCCTCGTGACCTCCATCGGCGCGCCCGGCTCGATGCTGAACCTCGCCTGTCTGGTGGTGGCCGCGATCGCGATCGATATCGGTGTCCAGGGCAACGTGGTGCTGGGTTTCCGCGCCATCTTCGCGCTCGGCCATGAGCACCGCAGCCGCCTCAATGGCCTCTACATGGCGACGTTCTTCGCCGCCGGCGCAGCCGGCTCGGCGGTCGGAGCCTGGGCGTTCGCACATGGCGGCTGGCCGCTCGCATCGGCCATTGGCCTTGCTTTGCCCGTCGCGGGATTGCTCTACGCGGTGACCGAGTAGCGGCCGGTCGCCGGAACGGTGCGATGCGACCTACCTCGCGATGACGCAATTTCCATCTCGCGGATCGGTTGCGGTTGTAGTACTTTCGTCGCAAACGCACCTGGTTAACGGGCGGCAGGGGGAGGCTGATGAAACGTGCGGGGCTGTTTGGCGTACCGCGGGTACGGCCATGGTCGTGGCAGGCGTTTCTGCTCGGATGGGCCGTCGTCGCGGTGTCGGCCGTGCTTCAGGGCATCTGCATCCTGCTCGGCGCAAAGCTCTATTTCGCAGCGTTCCTGCCCGGCCTGTTCGTGCTTGCGCTCATGACCGGCGCACCGGCGGCGGCGTTCGCCGCGCTGCTCACCGTGCCGCTGGTGTGGTGGGCGTTCATCCCGCCCTTCTTCGAGTTCAGCGCGCTGACCAGTGCGAATGCCGATTCCATCAACCTGTTCTGTCTTCTCGCCGTCCTCCTGATCGGCCTTGCCGATCTCTGCCGCGCGACAATGACGATCGTCAGAAGCGGCGGGCTGAAGCCTTCCGGCGAGAGTGCGGCAACGAATCCGCAATAGATCGCGCCGCGCGCGTTGCGCCAGCGCAACAGTCCGGCAACCATCCGCGAACTTGCCGCGCGCCGCTAACTTTTCGAAAAAGATTTGGCCGCAGTTTCTCCCGCGGGAATGACGAGGGAGTTTTCGGACATGAACGGTCACGCCATCTTGGAGAACGTGCGCCGCTACCGCGGCATCGCATCGCTCTATCGCCAGACCGCAGCCTTCCGCCCGGGCCAGAGCTGGTCGCTGCTGGAGCAGGCGAGGGAGTGGGAAGCGCGGGCACTGTCGGAGCTGGAAGCCTATTTCGCCTCGCGCACGGACCACGCCGCCCCGCTCGCGGCCTGATCGTTAACGGCCTGCGCGGCCGTGAACCGGCCCGCCGCAGGCAAGATCACCCACGGGGCGATTACGGAGTTGTCTCCGCGCCCTTCTGTGCTAGCAACGGGCCGATCGAGACATTCTTCACGTCGGCCGGGGCACGCGATGACCACCTTCAACCGCATCTTCACGACCGAGCGCCTGCTCCAGATCATCGTGGTGCTGGCGGCGACCGTCGCCATGAAGCTGTTGAGCTGAGCGACGGCCGGCTATCGCCCGCCGAGTTCGGGCACGTCGGGCAGATAATTCGAACCTTCCGAGCCGAGAAAATCGAACATCGCCTGCGCCGGCGGCAGCAGCACCTTGTCGCTGCGGCGGATCACGTACCATTGCCGCACGATCGGCAGGCCCGCGACGTCGAGCACGACGAGCCGGCCCTCGGCGAGCTCATGCGCCACGGTGTGGGCCGAGATGAAGGCGATGCCGAGCCCGGCGATGACCGCCTGCTTGATGGTCTCGTTGCTGCTCATCTCCATGCCGATGATCGGCTCGAGGTCCGATTTCTGGAACAAGCCCTCCATCAGCGTTCGCGTGCCCGAGCCGGGCTCGCGGGTGAGGAAGGTCTCGTGCACGAGGTCGGTCAGGTTGAGGCCGGAATCCTTCTCCAGCCAGTGCCCCTTGCGCGCGACGATGATGTGCGGATTGCGTCCGAGCTGGCGGACGTCGACGGTGACGTCGGCCGGTGGCCGACCCATCACCGCGAAGTCGAGGTCGTAGCCGTGCATGGCCTCGCGGATCTCCTCGCGATTGCCGATGGTCAGCTTGATCTCGATCTTGGGATAGCGCTTGGAGAAGGCCGCGATCGCATGCGGCACGAAGTATTTCGCGGTCGAGACCGCGCCAAGCTGCACCGTGCCGCCGGTTCGCCCCGCCAACAGGTCGAGTGCGCCCTGGCAATCCATGATCGCGGCCTCGACTCGTTCGGCCAGCGCCAGCACCTCCTTGCCGGCTTCGGTCAGCAGCATGCCGTCGCCGGTCCGCTGCACCAGCGGCAGGCCGGCGAGGTCCTGAAGCTGCCGCAGCTGCTGGGTCACGGCCGGCTGGGTCAGCCCGAGATGGCTGGACGCCGCCGTTACGCTGCCCTTGGCCGACAACGCCGCGAGCGAGCGCAGCTGCCGGATCGTCAGATGTCGGAGCTGGGCTGCCGCATGGCCGGGACCATTATAAGAAAATTCTTTGAGGCTCATTATGATTAGAAATTTTCCTTATTAAGCCGTCCCTGTCAATCTCCTGACGCCGGACTGACCGCACCGACCTCCAGCGTGGAGGGCAATGGATGCGGCGCCGGCAAAAGGGGATGGACGCAGATGACCGGGCAACTCAGGCTGGACGACCACCTTCAGCGGTATTCCGAGACCGCACCTCACGCCCTGGCGGTGGCGGCCGCTGTCGATGCCATCGCGGCGGCGGCGATCGAGATTGCCGACCTCATCGCCAGTGGTGATCTCGCCGACGCCTCGGGCCTGACCACCGGGCGCAACAGCGACGGCGATCTCCAGCGCGACCTCGACGTCCAGGCGGACGCCATCCTGCGCCGCTGCCTCGGCCGGCTGCCGATTGCCGTGCTGGCGTCGGAGGAAATGCGCGAGGCCCAGATCGTCGATCGTCGGGGGCGCATCTGCGTTGCGATCGATCCGCTCGACGGCTCCTCCAACATCGACATCAACATGACCGTCGGCACGATCTTCTCGATCCTGCCGGCACCTGACGATCTCTCACTCGCCTTCCATCAGCGCGGCTCGGCGCAGCTCGCGGCCGGCTTCGTCACCTACGGCCCGCAGACCTCGCTGGTGCTGACGCTCGGCGATGGCGTCGACATCTTCACGCTCGACCGCAAGGCGGGCTGCTTCCGCCTCGCGCGCAGCGCCGTGCAGATCGTCGAAGCCTGCGAGGAGTTCGCGATCAACGCCTCGAACCGCCGGCACTGGGATCCGCCGGTGCGCGCCTTCATCGACGAATGCCTCGCCGGCGTCGACGGGCCCGCCAACCACGATTTCAACATGCGCTGGATCGGCTCGCTGGTCGCCGAGGCCTATCGCATCCTCACCCGCGGCGGCGTGTTCCTCTATCCCTCCGATGCGCGTCCCGGCTACGGCGACGGCCGCCTGCGCCTGACCTACGAGGCGCATCCGATCGCCATGATCATCGAGCAGGCCGGCGGCTCGGCCTCGACCGGGCGCGAGCGCATCCTCGAGCTGTCAGCGCATAGCCTGCACCAGCGCGTGCCGCTGATCATGGGCTCGAGCAACGAGGTGCGGCGCGTCGAGGAGCTGCATTGCGATCCGTTGCTGGTCGCCAGCGTTTCGGCGCCGCTGTTCGCGCGGCGCGGATTCTTCCGGCTCTGAGCGAGGTCACGCATGTCCAGGAAGCATCCGATCATCTCCATCACCGGCTCCTCCGGCGCCGGCACCACCTCGGTCAAGAAGACGTTCGAGCAGATTTTTTTCCGCGAAAAGGTCAACGCCGCCTACATCGAGGGCGACGCCTTCCATCGCTACGATCGCGCCGAGATGCGTGCGCAGATGGCGAGGGAGGCCGAGCGCGGCAACAAGCACTTCAGTCATTTCAGCCCCGAGACCAATTTGTTCGAGGAGCTGGAGCGCGCCTTCCGCGACTACGGCGAGACCGGCACCGCAGTAACGCGGCACTACGTCCACGACGCCGAGGAATCGGCGCTGCATGGCGCGGCACCAGGCACCTTCACGGACTGGAAGCAGCTGCCGGAGAACTCCGACCTGCTGTTCTACGAGGGCCTGCACGGCGCGGTGGTCACGGATAAGGTGAATGTCGCGCGCTATGCCGACCTCAAGATCGGCGTCGTGCCCGTCATCAATCTCGAATGGATCCAGAAGCTGCACCGCGACCGCAGCGCGCGCGGCTATTCCACCGAGGCCGTCACCGACACGATCCTGCGGCGGATGCCCGACTACATCCACTACATCTGCCCGCAATTCACCGAGACCGACATCAACTTCCAGCGCGTGCCGACGGTCGATACCTCCAATCCGTTCATCGCGCGCTGGATCCCGACGCCGGACGAGTCGATGGTGGTGATCCGCTTCAAGAACCCGCGCGGCATCGACTTCCCCTATCTGCTCTCGATGCTGCCGCAGAGCTGGATGTCCCGCGCCAATTCGATCGTGTGTCCCGGCGCGAAGCTCGATCTGGCGATGCAGCTGATCCTGACGCCGCTGATCATGCAGCTGATCGAGCGCAAGCGCAGCCTGAAGTGAACAGGGAGAGACTCCGATGAACATCTCCGTCCATGCCGAAGCTGACCTCAATGCGGTCACGCACAACGATCTCGCCAATGCCGTCCGGTTCCTCGCGGTCGACGCCATCGAGGCAGCGCAGTCGGGTCATCCCGGCCTGCCCATGGGCATGGCCGATGTCGCGACCGTGCTGTTCTCGCGCTTCCTGAAGTTCGACTCGGCGCATCCGAACTGGCCGGACCGCGACCGTTTTGTCCTCTCAGCCGGCCATGGCTCGATGCTGCTCTATGCGCTGCTGCACCTCACCGGCGGCGATGTCAGCCTCGACGACATCAAGGCCTTTCGCCAGTGGGGCTCGAAGACGCCGGGCCATCCCGAATATGGCCACACGCCGGGTGTCGAGACCACGACGGGACCCCTGGGCCAGGGCATTGCGACCGCGGTCGGCATGGCGCTCGCCGAGCGCATGGCGAATGCGCGGCATGGCGACGGGCTCGTCGATCACTTCACCTATGTCATCGCGGGCGATGGCTGCCTGATGGAGGGCATCAGCCAGGAGGCGATCTCGCTTGCCGGCCACTTCGGGCTCGGCCGGCTGATCGTGCTGTTCGACGACAACGGCATCTCCATCGATGGTCCGACCTCGCTGGCGACGTCCGACGACCAGCTCGCACGTTTCGCTGCCTCCGGCTGGTCGGTCCGCCGCGTCGATGGGCATGATCCCGAAGCGGTGGCGCGGGCGATAGCGGGGGAGCGGGAGACCGCAAAGCCATCGCTGATCGCCTGTCGCACCATCATCGGCTATGGTGCGCCGGACAGGCAGGGCACCGAGAAGGCGCATGGCGCGCCGCTTGGCACCGAGCAGACGGCGGCGGCGCGCCGAATGCTGGGTTGGGACTATCAGCCCTTCGTGGTGCCGATCCCGGTGCTCAAGGCGTGGCGGATGATCGGGCAGCGCGGGCAGGTCGACCGGCTCGCCTGGCTCGATCGGTACGAAAGCGCGACGCCCGAGCAGCGCGATTTGTTCGTCGAGGGCAAGGCCGTCGCTCTGCCGGCGGCGTATGCGCTGACCGCAGCGAAATTGCGCGAGCGCTTCGCATCCGAGCGGCCGAAGCTCGCGACGCGACAGGCCTCGCAACAGGTGCTCGACGGCATTGCCGGAACGATTCCCGGCCTGGTCGGCGGCTCCGCGGATCTCACTCATTCGAACCTGACGCATGTCAAGGCGCAGGCTCCGGTCAAGAGCGGTGCATTCGCCGGCGACTACATTCACTATGGCATTCGCGAGCACGGCATGGCCGCGGCGATGAATGGCCTCGCGCTGCATGGCGGCTTCATCCCCTATGGCGGCACGTTCCTGGCGTTCTCCGACTATAGTCGGCCCGCCATCCGCCTTGCGGCCCTGATGCGGCTGCGCGTCATCCATGTGATGACCCACGACTCCATCGGTCTCGGCGAGGATGGCCCGACGCATCAGCCGGTCGAGCATCTCGCCGCGCTGCGCGTCATTCCCAACCTGCTCGTGTTCCGCCCCGCCGATGCCGTGGAGACGCTGGAAGCTTGGGACTGCGCGCTCGCGGCTGAGCACCGTCCGTCCGTGCTGTGCCTGTCGCGGCAGGCGTTGCCGACCTTCCGCAGCGATGCGCGTGGCAGAAACCGCGTCGCGAACGGTGCGTATCTCGTCGTCTCGCCGGATGGCGGCCGCGACGTGACGCTCATCGCAACGGGCTCGGAAGTGTCGATCGCGCTGGAAGCCGCGCGCCTGCTCGCGACCGAGCACGTTCGCGCCGCCGTGGTCTCAGCACCGTGCTTCGCGCTGTTCGAGGAGCAGCCGGATGATTACCGCGTCGCCGTGCTCGGCACCGCGCCGCGCGTCGGCATCGAGGCCGCTGTCGCCGGCGATTGGCATCGCTGGATCGGCGCTGACGGTGAGTTCGTCGGCATGCGCGGCTTCGGCGCCTCGGCGCCGGCGCCGGTGCTGTACCGCGAATTCGGCATCACGCCGCAAAGCATTGCGGCAGCCGCCCGCCGGGCGATCGCCCGCAAGCGCCAATAAGGAGGACGACCCTTGGCCCGTATCACTCTTCGCCAATTGCTCGATCACGCTGCCAGCCACGGCTACGCCGTGCCGGCCTTCAACATCAACAACATGGAGCAGGGCATCGCGATTATGCAGGCGGCGGCCGCCGTCGATGCGCCGGTCATCATCCAGGCCTCGCGCGGCGCGCGCAGCTATGCCGGCGATCTCATGCTCTCGCACATGATCGACGCGCTGGAGCGAACCTATCCCGACATTCCGCTCTGCATGCACCAGGACCATGGCAACGACGAAGCGACATGCGCCTCGGCCATCGCGCATGGCTTCACCTCGGTGATGATGGACGGCTCGCTCAAGGCCGACGCCAAGACCGCGGCCGACTATGACTACAACGTCGCGATCACGCGCCGGGTCGTCGATCTCGCGCACTGGGTCGGCGCTTCCGTCGAAGGCGAGCTTGGCGTGCTCGGCTCGCTCGAGCACGGCGGCGGCGAGCAGGAGGATGGTCATGGCGTCGAGGGCAAGGTCAGCCACGACCAGCTGCTGACCGATCCGGAGCAGGCTGTCGACTTCGTTCGCGCGACCAAGGTCGATGCGCTCGCCATCGCGATGGGCACCTCGCACGGTGCCTACAAGTTCAGCCGCAAGCCGGATGGCGACATCCTGGCGATGCGCGTGGTCGAGGAGATCCATCGCCGGCTGCCGAACACGCATCTGGTCATGCACGGCTCGTCCTCGGTGCCGCAGCCGCTGCAGGACATGTTCAACCAGTTCGGCGGCGAGATGCCGCAGACCTGGGGCGTGCCGGTCGAGGAGATCGTTCGCGGCATCCGAAGCGGCGTGCGCAAGGTCAACATCGACACCGATTGCCGGCTGGCGATGACCGCGGTGTTCCGGAAAGTGGCAGCTGAAGCGCGCTCCGAATTTGATCCGCGCAAGTTCCTCAAGCCGGCGATGGACGCGATGCGCGAATTGTGCCGCGAGCGGTTCGAGCAGTTCGGCACCGCAGGCCACGCCAGCAAGATCAAGGTCATTCCGATGAGCGAGATGGCGCGGCGTTATCGCGCCGGCGAGCTTGATCCGCGCATCGATGCCCGCGAGCCCGTCGCGGCCTAGTCCATCGGAGAGAGCAGAGAAAAGAGCAGGAGAGAGACATGAACGCACATGCAGGCACGGTTCGCGGCAAAGAGCGCTATCGCTCCGGCGTGATGGAATACAAGCGCATGGGCTATTGGGAGCCCGACTACACGCCAAAGGACACCGACGTCATCGCGCTGTTCCGCGTCACGCCGCAGGAGGGCGTCGACCCGATCGAGGCCTCGGCTGCTGTGGCAGGCGAATCCTCGACCGCGACCTGGACGGTGGTGTGGACCGATCGCCTGACGGCGGCCGAGAAATATCGCGCCAAGTGCTATCGCGTCGATCCCGTTCCGGGCTCGCCCGGCTCGTACTTCGCCTACATCGCCTATGATCTCGACCTGTTCGAGCCGGGCTCGATCGCGAACCTCTCGGCCTCGATCATCGGCAACGTGTTCGGCTTCAAGCCGCTGAAGGCGTTGCGGCTCGAGGACATGCGCTTTCCCGTCGCCTATGTGAAGACGTTCCAGGGACCGGCGACCGGCATCGTGGTCGAGCGCGAGCGGCTCGACAAGTTCGGCCGGCCGCTGCTGGGCGCGACGGTGAAGCCGAAACTCGGTCTGTCCGGCCGCAATTACGGCCGCGTGGTCTATGAGGCCCTGAAGGGCGGGCTCGACTTCACCAAGGACGACGAGAACATCAACTCGCAGCCCTTCATGCATTGGCGCGACCGCTTCCTCTATTGCATGGAAGCGGTGAACCGCGCGCAGGCCGCCTCCGGCGAGGTGAAGGGCACCTACCTGAACATCACCGCGGGGACGATGGAGGACATGTACGAGCGCGCGGAGTTCGCCAAGGAGCTCGGATCATGCATCGTCATGATCGACCTCGTGATCGGCTACACCGCGATCCAGTCGATGGCGAAGTGGGCGCGGCGGAACGACATGATCCTGCACCTGCATCGCGCCGGCCACTCGACCTATACGCGGCAGAAGAGCCATGGCGTGTCGTTCCGCGTCATAGCGAAATGGATGCGCCTTGCCGGTGTCGACCACATCCATGCCGGCACGGTGGTCGGCAAGCTCGAAGGCGATCCCAACACCACGCGCGGCTATTACGATGTCTGCCGCGAGGACTTCAACCCGACCAAGCTCGAGCATGGCCTGTTCTTCGACCAGTCCTGGGCCAGCCTCAACAAGATGATGCCGGTCGCCTCCGGCGGCATCCACGCCGGCCAGATGCATCAGCTGCTCGACCTGCTAGGCGAGGACGTCGTGCTGCAGTTCGGCGGCGGCACCATCGGCCATCCCATGGGCATTGCGGCCGGCGCGACCGCCAATCGGGTGGCGCTGGAAGCGATGATCCTCGCCCGCAATGAGGGCCGCGACTATGTCCACGAGGGCCCGGAGATTCTCGCCAAGGCGGCCCAGACCTGCACGCCGCTGAAGGCCGCGCTCGAGGTCTGGAAGGACGTCACCTTCAACTATCAATCCACCGACACGCCGGACTTCGTGCCGACGGCGCTGGAAACCGTCTGAGGAGATTTGAGATGAAGATCACCCAGGGCTGCTTCTCGTTCCTGCCCGATCTGACCGACGAGCAGATCACCAGCCAAGTGCAGTATTGCCTCAGCAACGGTTGGGCGGTGAACATCGAGTTCACCGACGATCCGCATCCCCGCAGCACCTATTGGGAGATGTGGGGCCTGCCGATGTTCGACCTGCAGGACGCCGCCGGCGTGATGATGGAGCTCGCCGAGTGCCGCAGGGTCTATGGTAACAGCTACATCCGCATCAGCGGCTTCGATTCCAGCCACGGCTGGGAATCGGTGCGGATCTCCTTTCTCGTCAACCGGCCGAAGCAGGAGGCGGAGTTCGAGCTGGTGCGGCAGGAGGTCGGCGGTCGCGCGATCCGCTACACCACGGTTCGAAAGCCGGCCGTGCGCGCGCCAGCTTAGGTCATCCGCTTCCGCGCGGAGCTCTCCCTGCTCCGCATCCTGGCGGACCACTGCTTCGCCGCCTCGCTCGCGGCGAAGCTCTTTTCTTCGAGGTAGCCATGCTCGATGTCCCCCACGCAGCCATGACCGAACATAGCGAGACCCGTTTCGATCTCCGCAAGGAGGCCGAAAGCGCCGGAATCACCGAGACGCTGCAACAGCTCGATCAGGAGCTGATCGGGCTCAAGCCGGTGAAGAATCGCGTGCGCCAGATCGCCTCGCTGCTGCTGATCGAACGCATCCGGCAGCGTGCGGGGCTGGCATCGGCGCCGCCCACGCTGCACATGTCGTTCACCGGCAATCCCGGCACCGGCAAGACCACCGTGGCGCTGCGCATGGCCAGGATCCTGCACGGGCTCGGCTTCGTGCGGCGCGGACAGGTGATCTCGGTGACGCGCGACGATCTCGTCGGCCAGTATATCGGCCACACCGCGCCGAAGACCAAGGAGATCCTGAAGAAGGCGATGGGGGGCGTGCTGTTCATCGACGAAGCCTACTATCTGCATCGTCCCGACAACGAGCGCGACTACGGCCAGGAATCGATCGAGATCCTGCTCCAGGTGATGGAGAACCAGCGCGAGGACCTGGTCGTGATCCTCGCCGGCTACGGCGAGCGGATGACGAGCTTCTTCGCCTCCAATCCCGGCTTCCGCTCGCGCATCGCCCACCACATCGAATTTCCCGACTATGCAGAGGCCGAGCTGCTCGTCATTGCCGAGTTGATGCTGAAGGAGCGCGGCTATCGCTTCTCGGCCGCAGCGCGCGAGGCGTTCGAGACATACATCGCGCTGCGCCGGACCCAGCCGTTCTTCTCCAATGCACGTTCGATCCGCAACGCCGTCGACCGCATCCGCCTGCGGCAGGCCGATCGGCTGGTATCCGATCTCGATCGCATGCTCGATGTCGCAGAGCTCGAAACCATCGATGCCATGGACGTGCTCGCGAGCCGCGTGTTCAGCGGCGGTGCGGATGCGCGGAGTGCAGTGCCATGACGAAGGAGATCATGATCGCTCCCTCGATCCTCGCCGCGGATTTCGCGCGCCTCGGCGACGAGGTCGCCGCGATCGACGCCGCTGGGGCCGACTGGATCCATTGCGACGTCATGGACGGACACTTCGTGCCGAACATCAGCTTCGGTGCCGATGTCATCAAGGCGATCCGCCCCTATACGAAGAAGCCGTTCGACGTGCATTTGATGATCGCGCCGACCGATCCCTATCTCGAGGCGTTCGCAAAGGCCGGAGCGGACATCGTCACGGTGCACGCCGAAGCGGGTGCGCATCTCGACCGCTCGCTCCAGGCGATCCGCTCGCTCGGCAGCAAGGCTGGCGTCAGCCTTTGTCCGTCGACGCCGGAGACGGTGATCGAAAATGTGCTCGATCGTATCGATCTCGTGCTGGTGATGACGGTCAATCCAGGCTTTGGCGGCCAATCCTTCATCGCATCGCAGATCGACAAGATCAGGCGGATCAGGACCATGATCGGCGAGCGGCCGATCCGGCTCGAGGTGGATGGCGGTGTCACGCGCGACAATGCCGCGGCTGTGGCTGCAGCAGGCGCCGACACGCTGGTCGCAGGCTCCGCCGTGTTTCGCGGCAAGAGCGCTGCCGAATACGCCGC
The DNA here is from genome assembly GCF_025200925.1 of Bradyrhizobium sp. CB1015. Taxonomy (GTDB): domain Bacteria; phylum Pseudomonadota; class Alphaproteobacteria; order Rhizobiales; family Xanthobacteraceae; genus Bradyrhizobium. The sequence continues at coordinate 2,935,732 of NZ_CP104174.1, forward strand.
CAATATCGCGGCTCTTCGCATCGCCGCGGAGACGGGCCGGGTTCCGAGGCCGCAAGATGGTTCCGCGCCCGCGAAGCGGACCGGAGAGAGTGCGCTCATCCGGTAGACGACCATTGGATCAACCGGCCGTGGAGCGCCGCCTCTACGCCTAGCCTTGGGCACACAGTTCCATGCGGACGCTTGGAACTAAAATCCCTATCGGCGCTTCTCGAAAATTAACTTGGCTCAGGCGCGTTGTGCGCGCAGCAAATGTTTTGCATAAACGCCATTGGCCTGACGCAAATCAGGGCAATAAGCCTGTGAACGCGAGGGAGGGTCTCATGGAGAACGTACGTCGCTACCGGGCGCTGGCGTCCCTCTGCCGGCAGCAGGCGGCCTACCGGCCGCTCCAGAACTGGGAACTCCTCGGCCAAGCCGAACATTTCGAACATCTCGCAGAAGTAGAGCTCAAGGCGCATTTCGACGCGTGCAATGTGCATCGCGACAAGGACGCCGCCGCGCCGGCGACCTGGGAAGCGCCCGTCGCGGCGTGACGGCGCCAAGCCGGACTCGCCTCAATGGGACATCAGCGTCGGGACCGTCATGGCTTCCAGCATGGCGCGGGTGACGCCCCCGAGAACGCGCTCTTGCAACCGCGAATGGCCGTAGCCGCCCATCACCAGGAGATCGAGACTCTCGTCGGCCGCCAGCGACAGAATGATCGGCTGAATGTCGGCGCGGGTTGCCGTCAGGCCGACCGTGCGGGTCGACAGTCCGCGCCGGCCGAGATGTCTGGCCAGACCGCCTGCTGAAGCTTCGCCGGCGACGGCATCGGTCTCGTTGACGCTGATGATCACGATCTCTTCGGCGCGGGCCAGGAATGGGGCTGCGTCACGCATGGCGCGGGCGGCAACGCGACTGCCGTCCCAGCAGATGCCGATCCGGTTCGCCTTGAAGGCTCCACGGAAGGTATAGGGAAGGAACAGCACTGGGCCGCCCGCCTGGAATAGGATCTCGCTCGGCACGTCATTGTCGAACCCGCCTTGCGCCGGATCGGGCTGGAGCACGATGCTGAGGTCGTGCAGCCGCGCCATCTCGCCGAGCGAGCCGGCTGCATCCACCGGGATCGCGCCGAGTGCGTGGCAGGTATGGGAGATGCCGGCGTTCGCCGCCTCGCTCTTGAATACCGCAAGCGCAGCCTCGGCCCGCTCCACGGCGCGCTCGCGCTCCAGCTCGAACACGGCCGCAACGGCCGCGCCGCCTTCCATGACGTACGCCGCACTGGTGGCGACATAGCCGACCGCGACCGCGTCGAGATGCGCGTTGAGCTTCGCGGCGAGCGAGATCGAGCCCTCGATCGCAGGACGCATGGGACGTTCGGTGGGAATGTGGACGAGAATGTCTTTGTACATGGCGCGCCTCCGGTGGACATCATCCGATGGTTGTAGTTTTTCACCGCGCGAGGGCGGCGCGTTGAGCTGCATCAAACGTCCAGATGGCCTGCTGCGTCCGCTCATCCATCCTTTGCCGAGATTTAATCGGACGGACGGGACGCCGTAAGGTGGCAGCGACCATGTTGAGGGCAAGGCGACACCTGCTCAACATGGACATTTCGACATGAACGATCGCGTCAATTCCGACACCACGTCTCGCAAGATCTTGCGGCCGCGCCGGCTCGCGCTGCTCGGCACCGTGGCCGCGCTGGGCGTGGCCGCCCTCGCCATTGCGCCAGGCGCTTCGCCGTTCGGCATCAACTCCTTGATTGCGCCGGCCCAGGCGGCCGAAGCCGCCGCGACGCCGCCCGGCTTCGGCGATCTCGTCAGCAAGGTCAAACCCGCAGTGATCTCGGTGCGGGTCAAAATCGACCAGGACAACGACAAGAGCGCGATGCTGCAGCAGAACCGGGTGGATTCGGACGAGGACACGCCGTTCGACCAGTTCTCGCGACAGTTCGGCTTCCGCTTCCCGGGCGGCGCGAACGGCATGCCGCGCCAGCGCCACCAGATGATCACGGGCGAAGGCTCCGGCTTCTTCATCTCCGCCGACGGCTATGCCGTGACCAACAATCACGTCGTCGATCACGCCGAGTCCGTGCAGGTGACGATGGACGACGGCACGACCTACACCGCGAAGGTCGTCGGCACCGATCCGAAGACCGATCTCGCGCTGATCAAGGTCGACGGCAACAAGGACTTTCCGTTCGTCAAATTTTCCGACCAGAAGCCGCGCATCGGCGACTGGGTGGTCGCCGTCGGCAATCCCTTCGGTCTTGGCGGCACCGTGACCGCCGGCATTGTCTCGGCCAGCGGCCGGGATATCGGCAATGGTCCCTACGACGACTTCATCCAGATCGACGCGCCGATCAACAAGGGCAATTCCGGCGGCCCGGCCTTCGACATGAACGGCAACGTGATCGGCGTGAACACCGCGATCTTCTCGCCCTCGGGCGGCTCGGTCGGCATCGGCTTCGATATCCCGGCTGCGACCGCCAAGCTCGTCGTCGCGCAATTGAAGGACAAGGGCGCGGTCACCCGGGGCTGGCTCGGCGTGCAGGTGCAGCCCGTGACATCGGATATTGCCGACAGCCTCGGCCTCAAGGAGGCGCGCGGCGCGATCGTCGACAATCCCCAAGATGGCAGCCCGGCGGCGAAGGCCGGCATCGAGGCGGGGGACGTCATCACCGCCGTCAACGGCACCGCGATCAAGGATTCTCGCGACCTCGCCCGTACCATCGCCGGCTTGGCGCCGGGCACGTCCGTGAAGCTCGATGTCTTCCGCAAGGGTGATAGCAAGACGGTGACCCTGGCGCTCGGCGAACTGCCGAACGAGCGGCAAGCCAAGGGCAACGAGGGCAGGGAGCAGCCGGGTGCCGGCACGCCGCGCCTCGGCCTCAGCCTGGCGCCGGCACGTGACGTTCAGGGCGCAGGCCAGAACGGCGTCGTCGTTACCGAGGTTGACCCGCAAGGCCCCGCCGCGCAACGCGGCATCCGCACCGGCGACGTCATCCTCAATATCGGCGGCAAGGCTGTCAGCAATGTCGGCGAGGTGCGCTCCGAGCTGGCGCAGGCCAAATCGTCGGGCAAGCGCAGCGTGCTGTTGCAGGTCAGAAGCGCGGAGGCGACCCGCTTCGTCGCGGTGCCACTCGCCTAACGCGAACCCCGACCGCTATAACTTCCGGAAAGGAGGCCTCGGGCCGCCTTTCGCAGGCAAGCTGGCCAAGGTCGATAACATTCTCGTTAACGGCAGGGATGGTGACCCGGTGCGTCCGAAAAAGCCGTGTTCGCTGATCACACTCGCAAGGGTGCCTCGGTGCTCTGCGGCAATGTCGCCGCTGAGAGAGGTTGCAAGCGTGGAACTTCGAACCTCCCGGCGCTTTGTGGAACTCGCCGGTGGTTCAAATGAGATCGGTGCCGACATGGATCGATTGAAGCTCTCGCTGAGGAGCGCGCTGCTGGTGGCGCCATTGGTGCTCTCAGGCGGAAACGCGCTCGGGCGCGACGACGGCCGCTACGCGGATTCCCCTCTGAAGCCATGGTTCGACAGTCTGCGCAGCCATCTCGGTCCGTGCTGCTCGGATGCGGACGGTTTCGCCGTCGCCGATCCCGACTGGGAGTCGCACAACGGGCGTTACCGTGTGCGGCTCGACGGGCAGTGGATCGATGTGCCGGATGAAGCCGTCATCACCGAGCCGAACCGGGCCGGCCGCACCATGGTGTGGCCGGTCAAGACTGCGTTCGGGATTTCGATCCGCTGCTTCATGCCGGGGAGCATGATCTGATACCGGTCAGCGCGACCGTTTGGATGATTTGCGCTTCGATGATTTCTTGTTCGATGATTTCTTGGACGACGTGCTGGACGTCTTCTTGGCGCTCTTGCGCTTCGAAGCCTTCTTCGGGACCTTCTTGCCCTTCTTGCGTGCCTTCGACAATCCGATTGCGATCGCCTGCTTGCGGCTCTTGACGCGGCCGCCGCGCCCGCCACGGCCGCTCTTCGCGGTGCCCTTCTTGTAGCGCCGCATCTCGCTGGCGACATCGCTGCCCGAGCTGCGTGAGTAGCGGCGTTTCTTTGCCTTGCGTGCCATGCATGTTCTCCCTCGGCGAGGAGAACCATTCGGCAAAGCCATGGTTCCGGCAGCGCGGGCGGCGCAGGCCTAAAGCGCGATGCGATGCTCTAGAAGGAATTTGCCAGCTCGATCTCAGCTTCCAGCACCTGGATGCGCCGGGCGGCCTCGCTGAAGGACAGATCCCGCGCATATTGGCCGGGCTGATAGGCCTCTTCGCTCAGCCGCTTCAGCTTCAGGCACTGCGCCCGCGTCATCTGCTCGCCCAGGAAAAATCTGGCATCGTATTTACCTTGAACCTGCATCTGGCTTCTCCGTCCTGAAATCGTGACTTGACTATATGTTCTTATTTTGTTCTAACAAGCCATGGACAACAGAATTAATGAAATTCGACGTAAAATCAGAGCCTTGAGGCTTGAGATGGCCGACGTCGAGGCGTCGGTGCGCGACCTCGTCGAGCGCGATCGCGACTGCAACGAAAGGGCCCTGGCGCAGATGGACCTGCGCCGGAAAATCAACCTTTTGATTGCCGAATGGAAGGCGGCCGGCGGCAGCGACGTTCTGCCTGACGTCCGCGACCGGGTACGACTTCGTCCCGTGAAGACAGGCGGCAATCCCGCGCGCGCAACCGGGCGCCGCTGAGATCGTCTGGAGCGTGGCGGAGAAATCCGCACCCGCGCCGGATCTCGAAACTGCGCGCCACGCAGTGCTCCCCGTTCGACGTCCGCAACGCGAAGGGCCCGAGCGCATGGACGCCGGATGCTGAAGGCCAGGTCGAATCCAACGACAACAGACAAAGGGCCCCGCAATGGCGGAGCCCTTCATGATTCCAGGAGCACCTATTTGGTGTTGGTCATGCCGCCCTTGTCCGTCATGGTGCCGCCTTGGTCGTCTTGATGCGGGAACTCCCTGAGTTAAATTGACGCAGGCGGCAAATCAGCGTCGCGGCAGGAGTTCCCGGCAAAGCACCTCCCGCGCGTCACGCATGCTTCAAGTTTGCTTGTCCTCGGCCAGGATGAACACGGCGCCGGTGAGCGTTGCGCCGATCGCGAAGGTCGTCACCAAGGTGAGGGCGAAGACCATCGCGGCCTGGCTTCCGCCGTTGTTCAGCAGGTTGGCCACGGCTGGATTGGACAGGACGAGCGCGAGGTTGAAGGTGAGGCCGAGCGCTGCGCCCATCATTGCATGCGTCATCAGCTTGATAAGGCCGCTGACAGAGATCAGCTCGGACGACTTCTTGGTGCGCATGGGACGGGATCCCGAACTGCCACGCCAACGCGCACGTGATTCCCTGGTTCCGTTCCGCTGAAGGAATTGTCGTCGCCCGCTTCATCCGGCGTTCATGCCGGGCTTGCCAAGATGAGCGCCAGCAAAACGGGAACATCGAGAAAACGGGAACATCGATATGGGTAAGGTCGTCTTTCTTTACCGCTCGCTGGCCTATCGCAACGCAGCCGCGGACATCCTGCGCAAGGCGCGCAAGCTCCCGCGTGGCGCGGAACGGAGCGCGGCTCGCCGCTACGCCAAGGCGCTGCGCGATCTCGCGCGAACGGAAGCCTGGCTCGAGGGGCGCGTCGCACGCGAACCGCGGACCGCTCAGCGCATGACGAGCGCAGCGTCCGGTTAGCCGGATGCGCGCTGCAATTCGGCAGCGCCCGCGGTGTCGAACTTGCCGGGTCCCGTCGTCGCGGTCTTTCGTGTCAACGGCACCTCCAGACGGCACAACAGGCCCTCGGCGCGCCAATCGAACCGCGCCTGTCCGCCAAGCTGGGACTCGATGCTCGCAAGCAGGCTTCGCGTGCCGAAGCCGCGCGATTTCGGGGTCTTGACCAGGGGACCGCCGGATTCCTCCCAGCTCAGCGTGAGCAGCTCGGCGTCGACCTGCCAGTCGATCGCGAGCCGCCCCGATCGGGTCGAGAGCGCGCCGTACTTTGCCGAGTTGGTGAAGAGCTCGTGCAGCGCGAGCGCCAGCGTCTGGGCCGTCGCCGGCAGCAACTGAACTTCGGGCCCTGCCAATTTGATCTGGTCGCCGAGCGAATACGGCGCAAGCTCCTCGTCGATCAACCTGGAGAGTTCGGCTCCCTGCCAGCTCGACAGCGACAGGATGGTGTGCACGCGCGCCAGCGCATTGATGCGCCCCTCGACGGCGTTGACATAGGCCTTGACCTCGTCGGCCCGGGTGAGGCGCACGATCGACTGCGCCAGCGCCAGCGCGTTCTTCGCGCGATGATCGACTTCCCGCGCCAGCAGGTTCTGCCGCTCCTCGGCCCGCTTGCGCTCGGTGATGTCGACGGTAACGCCACTGACGCGCACCACGCGCCCGCTCTCGTCCGTGGTCGCGGCCGCCGTGCCGACGCACCAGCGCACCTCGCCGTCGGGCCGCACGATGCGGAACTCCGTCTCATAGGCGCGCGTGCCCTTGTTGAATTCGGCGATCGCCTTGCGCAACTGATCGACGTCGTCGGGGTGCAACAGGGCCTGAACGTTGGCCGGAGTGACCTCGAAATCCTCGGGGCTGACGCCGAAGATGCGGTATTGCCCCTCGTCCCACATCCAATCGCCGCTGATCCAGTCCCAGTCCCAGGACCCCATCTTGCCGGCCGCGATCGCCATGCTGCGCCGCTGCTCGCTCTCGCGCAGCTTCGCGGTGGAACGCTCCAGTTCCGCGGTGCGTGCGCGGACGCGGTCCTCGAGCTCGTGGTTCAGCCGCTCGAGCTCGCGCGTCTTGCGGTAGAGCTCGGCAAACACCTTGATCTTGGCGCGAAGCACCTCCGGCACGACCGGCACCGGCACGTAGTCGACCGCGCCCATCTCATAGCCGCGCAGCCGGTCGATGTCGCTGACCTGGATGGCCGAGATGAAGATCATCGCGGTCTTCTGGAATCGGGGGTGCTCGCGGATCATCGCGGCGAGCTCGAAGCCGTCGAGCTCGGGCATGCAGACGTCGACCAGGATCACCGCGATCTCGGTCTTGAGCAGCACCTCCAGCGCCTCGCGGCCCGAGGAGGCGATCACGAGGTTTTCGCCGAGATCCTTCAGAATCACCTCATAGGCGAGCAGCTTGGCGGGCTGGTCGTCGACGAGGAGGATATTGACCTGGTCGTGGTCCATTCGCGGATCCCACTCAGCGGTGCAGCCACATGCGGATCGCAAGCAGCAATTGGTCGGTGTTGACGGGCTTGGCGAGGTAATCGGACGCGCCGGCTTCGAGGCACTTCTCCCGGTCGCCCTTCATCGCCTTGGCGGTCAACGCGATGATCGGAAGACGGGCGAAGTCCGGGTTCTCGCGGATCACGCCGATGGTCTGATAGCCATCCATCTGCGGCATCATGATGTCCATCAGCACGATCGCGATCTCCGGATTGGATTCGACCAGTGCCACCGCCTCGCTGCCGGTCGTCGCCGTCAGCACTTTCATGCCGCGTCGTTCCAGCACGCTCGACAGCGCGAAGATGTTGCGGGCGTCGTCGTCGACGAGCAGGGCAGTCTTGCCGATCAGGTCCTCGTCGGAACTGTTCAGCTTCTCCAGCATGCGCTGCTTCTCTGCCGGCAGCTCCGTGATCACGCGGTGCAGGAACAACGCGGTCTCGTCGAGCAGGCGCTCGGGCGATTCCACGCCCTTGACCACGATGCTGCGCGCCATGGTGTGAAGCTCGGCATCCTCCTCGGCGGAAAGCTCGCGGCCGGTGAATACCACGACGGGGATGTTCGACAGCGCCTCGTCGTTGCGGATCTGATCGAGCACCTCGAAGCCGGTCATGTCGGGCAGCCTGAGGTCGAGCACCACGCAATCGCAGGGCTGCTCGCGTAGCGTCGTGAGCGCGCCGGCCCCGGTATCCGTGGCCAGGATCTCGATATCGTCGTGGTGCAGCAGCTCGCGGATCGAGAGCTGCTCGGCCTCGTTGTCCTCGACGATCAAGAGCCGCTTGCGCCGCGGCCGCGCATATTCCTTGATCTGCGTCAGCGCGGCCGAGACGCCCTCGGTCGTCGTCGGCTTGCTGACGAAGGAGAAGGCGCCGCGCGCCAGCGCATGCTGGCGGTCCTCGTCGAGCGTGATGATCTGGACCGGGATATGGCGGGTGAGCGGATTGTGCTTGAGCTGGCTCAGCACGGTCCAGCCGAGCATGTCCGGCAGGAACACGTCGAGGGAGACCGCCGTCGGCTGGTATTGCTTGGCGAGCTCGAGGGCCTCGGCGCCGCGCGCGGCGACCAGGACCTTGAAGCCCTTGTCGCGGGCCAGATCGACCAGCACGCGGGCGTAATGCGGGTCGTCCTCGACGATCAGGAGGATGGTGTCGCCGGGCTCGAGGTTGAGGCGGTCGTCGGGCAGTTGCTCGATGACGCGCTGCTGGTCAGGCGCGGCCGGCTGCAGCGCAGGCGTCTGGCTGTATTGCTGTGACGCCGGCGCCCGCGGCGCGAGAGTCGGGCCTGAATATTTCAAGGGCAGATAGAGCGTGAAGGTCGAGCCCTTGCCAGGCGCGCTGCGCAGGTGGATCTCGCCGCCGAGCAGGCTGGCAAGCTCGCGGCTGATCGCAAGGCCGAGGCCGGTGCCGCCATATTTGCGGCTGGTGCCGGCGTCGGCCTGCTGGAACGCCTCGAAGATCAGCTTCTGCTTCTCCAGGGGAATGCCGATGCCGGTGTCGGACACTTCGAATGCGATCACGGCCGGCGCGGAGTTCAGCACCGGATGATCCGTCCCCCAGCCGCCGACTGCGCCGGTGACCTTCAGGCGCACCTCGCCCTCGGCGGTGAACTTGAAGGCGTTGGAAAGCAGATTCTTCAGAACCTGTTGCAGCCGCTTGGAGTCGGTCACGATGCTGCGCGGCAGGTTCGGATCGACGTCGATCTTGAACGACAGGTTGCGGTTATCCGCCTCGTGCCGGAACGGCCGGCCGACGGTCTCGAGCAGGTTCGCGGTCAGGATTTCCTCGGCGTCGACCGTCACGGTGCCGGACTCGATCTTGGAGAGATCGAGAATGTCGCTGATGAGGTTGAGCAGGTCGGTGCCGGCGCCGTGAATGGTGCGTGCGAATTCGACCTGCTTGGCCGAGAGGTTGCCATCGGGGTTGTCGCTGAGCTGCTGCCCGAGGATCAGGATCGAGTTCAGCGGCGTGCGCAGCTCGTGGCTCATATTGGCGAGGAATTCGGACTTGTACTTCGACGTCAGCGCGAGCTCGGTCGCCTTCTCCTCGAGCGCGCGGCGGGCCTGCTCGATCTCCTGGTTCTTGCGTTCCACCTCGACGTTGCGCTCGGCGAGCTGCTGCGCCTTCTGCTCGAGCTGGTCGTTGGTCTGCTGCAATTCGCGCTGCTGGGTCTGCAACTCGCCGGCGAGCTGCTGCGACTGCTTGAGCAGGCCTTCGGTCTGCATCGTGGCCTCGATCGAATTGAGCACGATGCCGATGGAATCGGTGAGCTGCTCCAGGAACGTCATCTGCGACGTCGTGAAGGAGATGAGCGAGGCGAGCTCGATCACGGCCTTGACCTGTCCCTCGAACAGCACCGGCAGCACGACGAGGTTTTTCGGCGCAACGCGGAACAGCGCCGAGTTGATCGGCACCACGTCCGACGGAATGTCGGAGACGACGCGCGGCCGCTTGTCGAAGGCGCATTGGCCGATCAGGCCTTCGCCGAATTGCAGCACCGGCTGATAGGGGTAGACGCCGTCGCTGGCGTAGGAGGCGAGCAGCAGGAGCTGCGGATCGTTCTCGTTCTCGACCTGGTAGATCACGCCGGTGTGGGCGTTCACCAGCGGCGACAATTCGGTGAGCAGCAGCCGGCCGACGGTGGTGAGGTCGCGCTGGCCCTGGAGCATGTTGGTGAACTTGGCAAGGTTGGTCTTGAGCCAGTCCTGCTCGGTGTTCAGCTCCGTCGTGAGACGGAGGTTGGTGATCATCGTGTTGATGTTGTCTTTCAGCTCCGCCACTTCGCCGCGGGCGTCGACCTGGATCGACCGTGTCAGGTCGCCCTTGGTCACCGCGGTTGCGACTTCCGCGATCGCGCGCACCTGCGAGGTCAGGTTGGCCGCGAGCAGGTTGACGTTGCCGGTGAGATCCTTCCAGGTGCCGGCAGCGCCGGGCACGTTGGCCTGACCGCCGAGCCGGCCTTCGACGCCGACCTCGCGCGCCACCGAGGTCACCTGATCGGCGAAGGTCGCGAGCGTCTCGGTCATGTTGTTGATGGTGTCGGCGAGCGCCGCGACCTCGCCCTTCGATTTCACCGTGAGGTTCTGCTTCAGATCGCCATTGGCGACCGCGGTCACCACCTTGACGATGCCGCGCACCTGCTCGGTCAGGTTCGCCGCCATGAAGTTGACGGTGTCGGTGAGATCCTTCCAGGTGCCGGCGACGCCGGGCACCTGGGCCTGGCCGCCGAGCTTGCCCTCGGTGCCGACCTCGCGCGCCACGCGCGTCACTTCGCCGGCGAAGGCGTTGAGCTGGTCCACCATGGTGTTGATGGTGTTCTTCAGCTCCAGGATTTCGCCCTTCACGTCCACGGTGATCTTGCGCGAGAGGTCACCGCGCGCGACGGCCGTGGTGACTTCGGCGATGTTGCGGACCTGGGTGGTCAGGTTCGCAGCCAAGAGGTTGACGTTGTCGGTGAGGTCCTTCCAGGTGCCGCCGACGCCGGGCACGACGGCCTGACCGCCGAGCCGGCCCTCGGTGCCGACCTCGCGCGCCACGCGCGTGACTTCGGCGGCGAAGGAGCGGAGCTGCTCGACCATGGTGTTCAGCGTGTCCTTCAGGAGAAGGATCTCGCCGCGTACGTCCACCGTGATCTTCTTCGACAGGTCGCCGCCGGCGATCGCGGTTGCGACCTCGGCGATGTTGCGGACCTGCGCCGTCAGGTTGGAGGCCATGAAGTTGACGTTGTCGGTGAGGTCCTTCCAGGTGCCGGCGACGCCGGGCACCTCGGCCTGGCCGCCGAGCTTGCCTTCGGTGCCGACCTCGCGCGCCACGCGCGTGACTTCGCCGGCAAAGCCGTTGAGCTGGTCCACCATGGTGTTGATGGTGTTCTTCAGCTCCAGGATTTCGCCCTTCACGTCCACGGTGATCTTGCGCGAGAGGTCACCGCGCGCGACCGCCGTGGTGACTTCGGCGATGTTGCGGACCTGGGCGGTCAGGTTGCCCGCCATCGAGTTGACGCTGTCGGTGAGATCCTTCCACGTGCCGGCGACGCCGGGCACGTTGGCCTGGCCGCCGAGGCGGCCTTCGGTGCCGACCTCGCGCGCCACGCGCGTCACCTCGCCCGCGAAGCGGTTGAGCTGGTCGACCATCGTGTTCAGCGTGTCCTTGAGCTGAAGGATCTCGCCGCGCACGTCCACGGTGATCTTGCGCGACAGGTCGCCGCCGGCGATCGCGGTCGCGACCTCGGCGATGTTGCGGACCTGGGCGGTGAGGTTGCCCGCCATCGAGTTCACCGAGTCGGTCAGGTCTTTCCACGTGCCGGCAACGCCGGGCACGTCGGCCTGGCCGCCGAGCTTGCCGTCGGTGCCGACCTCGCGGGCGACGCGCGTGACTTCGCCGGCGAAGGCGTTGAGCTGGTCGACCATGGTGTTGAGCGTCTCCTTCAGCTGAAGGATTTCGCCCGAGACGTTCACCGTGATCTTCTTGGACAAGTCGCCCTTCGCCACCGCGGTTGCGACCTCGGCGATGTTGCGAACCTGGCCGGTGAGGTTCGAGGCCATCGAGTTGACGCTGTCGGTGAGATCCTTCCACGTGCCGCCGACGCCGCGCACCACTGCCTGACCGCCGAGCTTGCCTTCGGTGCCGACCTCGCGCGCCACGCGCGTGACTTCGCCGGCGAAGGCGTTGAGCTGGTCCACCATCGTGTTGATGGTATCTTTCAGCTCCAGGATCTCGCCGCGCACGTCCACGGTGATCTTCTTCGAGAGGTCGCCGCCGGCGACTGCGGTGGTCACCTCGGCGATGTTGCGGACCTGCGCGGTCAGGTTCGAGGCCATCGAGTTGACGCTCTCGGTCAGGTCCTTCCACGTGCCGGCGACGCCGAGCACGTTGGCTTGGCCGCCGAGCCGGCCCTCGGTGCCGACCTCGCGGGCGACGCGCGTGACTTCGCCGGCGAAGGCGTTGAGCTGGTCGACCATGGTGTTGAGCGTCTCCTTCAGCTGAAGGATCTCGCCCGAGACGTTCACCGTGATCTTCTTCGACAAATCGCCGCTCGCGATGGCAGTCGCGACGTCGGCGATGTTGCGGACCTGCGCGGTCAGGTTCGAGGCCATGAAGTTGACGTTGTCGGTGAGGTCCTTCCAGGTGCCGGCCACGCCGGGCACCTGGGCCTGACCGCCGAGCTTGCCCTCGGTGCCGACCTCGCGCGCCACGCGCGTCACTTCCGAGGCGAACGAGTTTAGCTGGTCCACCATGGTGTTGATGGTGTCCTTCAGCTCCAGGATTTCGCCGCGCACGTCCACCGTGATCTTGCGCGAGAGGTCGCCGCGCGCCACGGCGGTGGTGACGTTGGCGATGTTGCGCACCTGTGCGGTGAGGTTGCCGCACATCGCGTTGACCGAGTCCGTCAAGTCCTTCCAGGTGCCGGCGACGCCCGGCACGATGGCCTGGCCGCCGAGCTTGCCGTCGGTGCCGACCTCGCGTGCCACGCGCGTCACTTCGGAGGCGAACGAGCGCAGCTGGTCCACCATCGTATTGATGGCTTCCTTGAGCTGGAGGATCTCGCCGCGGACGTCGACCGTGATCTTCTTGGAGAGATCACCGTTGGCGACCGCGATCGTCACCTCGGCGATGTTGCGAACCTGGTTGGTCAGGTTGTTCGCCATCGAGTTGACGCTCTCGGTGAGGTCCTTCCAGACGCCGGTCACCTCGGGCACCTGGGCCTGACCGCCGAGCTTGCCCTCGGTGCCGACCTCGCGCGCCACGCGCGTCACCTCGGAGGTGAAAACGCTGAGCTGCTTGATCATGGTGTTGACGATGGTCGCCGACTGCAAGAACTCGCCGCCGAGCGGACGGCCGTCGACGTCGAGCTTGACGGTCTGCAGCAGGTCGCCTTGTGCCACGGCGGCGACGGCGCGCGTCACCTCGCGCGTCGGCCACAACAGGTCGTCGATCAGCGTGTTGACCGAACCTTCCATGTCGGCCCAGGAGCCCGAGGCGAGGCCGAACTTCACGCGCTGGCGGGTCTTGCCTTCGCGCCCCACCACCTGGCCGACCAGCTCGAGCTGCTGCGCCATGCGCTGGTTGGCTGCGATGATTTCGTTAAGAGTGTCGGCAATTTTGCCGTCAATGCCGAGATAGTCGCCGCTCATGCGTACCGAGAAGTCACCGCTGCGCATCGCCTGCAAGGCGAGCAGCAGTTCCGCGCGGGAATCCGGCTCGGACGTACCGTTGATCTTTGGCTTTGGGACGCGACGACCGGAGCGTGATGCAGTTCCGGGATCGAGGTCGCTCATACTGATTCCCCCGCAGGCGTCGGCCGAATCCGCGGCAAGACGCATTGGTCGAAATAGAGCGTCAGCCAAATTCGAAATCAAGCGCCAAGGTACGGCGCCGGGAAATGGAACCCGCTTTGCTCAGCCCGACCAAGCTAACGACGATCCTCCGATTTGGTTCCACGCCACCCGGAAAGAAAAGCCTTTGGAGTCCGGTCACTCGTCCGTCGTCGGCGTCCATCCTTCGGAACGGAGCGCCGAGCCTGACGGTTAGCCAGCGCAGACAGGGAGAACGGATATGAAAGCAGCACTTGCCGCCATCGCTATTGTCGTGCTTGCCGCGGGAGCGGCTCTGGCGCAGGGCGGTGCGCCAAGCGGGCGCGGGTCCGTGACGGGCGACCCCGCCGCAAGCTCCGCCAACCCGCAGGCAGACACGACCACCGGAGCGGCCACGCGCTCGAATCCAAGCGGAAGCGGCACGTCGTCTTCCGGCGGCAAGGACGACAACGGCGATGCGGGTCGCGACAAGATGCCGGAGAGCGACCGCACCGTGCGGCCGCAAAGCCAGCAACATCCGAGCGACAAGTAGAGGTTATTTGTCCGCCATGGTGCGCTCGGCGTCCTTGACCTGCGCCCGCAGCAGCGGCAGCTGTTCGCGCGCGAACGCTGCAAGCGCCGCATTGTCGGGCGCCGCCAGATAGCGCTCGAGCAGGCCGATGATCGATTCATATTCGGGAATCTGCGCGGCGTAGAAGCTCCTGACGTAGGCCGGGCCGTCCGACATTTCGGGCTCGACGAGGCTCGCGCTTGGAGAGGTGGGTGCGGCCTTGCCGACGTGCAGTTCCGCGCCGATGGCCTCCTGGACCTCTTTCAGCCTCTTGTCGCGCTTGACCGCTTCCTCGACGCGCAGGGCGGCGAGATTCTTGACCTCCGCGTTGCCCTTGAGGTCGGTGTTCTCCAGAAGCCCCTGTTGAAACCGGCTGAAATTGTAGACGCCGCTGATCACCTCGATGGCGGAGGGCGGCCGTTCGCCGGGCTTTCGTTCGGCAACGCTGTCGGCAAGCACCGAGGTGCTGATCAATGCCAGCATGATTGCGGCGATAACTCGCATCGATCTTCAATGACCAACGGCGTTCGAAAGTTCCCCGACCATTACGATCCGGTAAGCGGGTTGCGACGCAAGAGTTCCGTCCCCACGTCCTTTGAATGAAACAGTCTGACATCTTCAGAGACAACGCCGACAATTGTCTTCAGCTTGCCGAGCGTGCCCACGGACAGCCCGCCCATAAGCGCTATTCGCGCATGGCCGACGCGTGGACCGCGCTCGCCAACGAGCAGGATTGGCTCGATGGCGAAATTTCGCCCGTTCCGGTCCATGCAGCTCCAAAGCGGAACGGGTGAACTCGCTCTCGCGAATCTGCATGTGAGACCGCTCACGGAAGGCACGCAACTGATTTGGGATCGTCCGGAAACGCCGATCGCGGCGATTTCCAGTTGCAGAAGGAGGTTTGGCGATGGCTCCACGTCTGGCTCTTCTTTCCCTCATTCTCGCCTTTGGTATCTCCGTTGCATTCGCGACGGTGACGACGGTGCGACAGGTGCATATCGAGAACGCATCTGCCGTTCACGCCGCGCGCAGCTGATTGCAGCAGCGGGGAACATTCGACGCCGCAATGCGTAAGCGCTCCGACACATCAGGAGAAGCGAGAGCGTATCATGGCCCATTCCGACCAAGGCATCGTCAAGGACAAGCGTGGGGAGGAGCAGCCGCGCGACAAGGAACGTGCGCAATCCGTGCACAAGACCGATCCGAAAGGCTCGCCCTCGCGTGAAGCGACGCGCGATCCCAAGCTGAACGACCACAGCAAGACGCCAGGTTCCGGCGCCATGCCGGACGGCTCGAGCGACGCCACAGGCTAGCTCTCACGAGGAACGAATTCGCGCGGGAAGAGTCGACGGATTGCTTCCGGTAGTCATGCCCCCGGTGCGCCGGAAGCAATCTCCAAGGACGGCCCTGGCACCCACCGTGCCGGGGTCGTTTGCGTGTGGAGGGAGCTTCCGGGCGTCAGCCGCCGCCGCTCTCCGGATCCCCCTGAGTATGTCCGTCAGGCCCGCGGCCGAACAGGCCGAAGTTGCTTGACTTCACGCCAGCAGCGGCATCGACGCCCAGAGCGGCCAGTCCGAACTTGAGGAGTTCGCGGACTGCTGCCGCGCGAGTCGGCATGCGGTGTTTGAACCGGAAATCGTCGATGGCGGCCAACTCTTCCGGCGAGAGCATGACCTGAAGGCGCTCGGCGCGAAGGTCGTTCATGGCGATCACGCAAATTGAGTAGGTTGAGTAGTTTACTCAACGAACCAACTTGGTGAGAGTTCCGCGAAAGCCGACAGAGCCTCCAAATGAGTAGGAAGTCCAATAAAATCAATAATTTATTGAAACGGGTGCTGCGGTGGGGCATTGTTCCCGGAAGGGAGAGAGGCTATGACGGACGAAGTCAGGTTACCTCGCAAGCTTTCCGAAGAACCGGCAGCGCCCGACCCGGTGCGGCCAAGCCAGCAGAAGATCATCGATGAGGTCGAGCGCTGGGCCAACAGCCCGGGCCTCCAGCCGCCGCAATCGCAGCCTTCGACGGAGGCGAAAGCGAGCTAGGGCATGATCCGGAAAAGTGTGCAGCGGTTTTCCGAAAGGATCATGCTCAAACAATAACCCAAAGCGCGATGACGATTCATCCTAATCGCATCGCGCTTTAGGGCTTCACGAAGCGAGAGCCTGCCGACGGCGAATGGCCTGATCGGCGCGATTTGTGCGAGACAATGCGAAGCTTGCGCCTGAGCCACCAGGCCGACACGGAAACGATGGCCCAGACCGTCAGCGCGGCGATGAAAGCGAATGCGGCGCTTGCCCCGACGATGACATGGAAGATGGCGGCGAACGCGGCGAGTCCTATGCTGCCGAGTGCGGCGCCTGCGGCATCGAGCGCCGCCGCCTTCTGTCCGCGCCGCCGCCCGCTCAGGCCGGCCTTCTCCTTGGCGTGACGCTCGTGGCTTTCGATCAGCGTCGCGCTGGCGCAGAAGATGGCCGGAAGAGCAAGAAAGAGCCCGCCGACGGCGACGCCGAACTTCGAGCCGATAACGCCCGCGAGCACGGTCGCACCGCCGCCGAGCACGAAGCGAACGGCGTACTCGTACCACCGCGTCTGTTCCAGCGCCGATGTCGATAGCTTCACCAGCATCAGGCCGCACCTCCCAAGCTGGCGAGCAGGCCGAAGGCGACCACGAGCCATGCGGCAAAGGCGAGGATCGTTGCTGGAAGCGCGCCGAGACGGAACCTCATCAGGAGGTGGCAGACCACGACGCTGTAGCAGGCGAGCGCGACGGCGCCATAGATCATCGTCCAGCTCTGGGCCGCAGCATATTGCGGGCCGTGCTGGACCACGGCGATGCCGAGAGTAGCCAGTGCCACCGACGGCGCTGCACCGAGCAGCCCGGCAAAGCTCTTTGGCCGCAGCATGTCACCGAAGATCGCGAAGACGGATACGATCAGGCCGCCGGCGACGAAGCGCACGAGATATTCGGTCATGGCTGTCCCTCCGAGCCCTCGCGCCGCCGCTGCCGTGACGTCGCCAGCGTGAAGGGCCTGAGCAATCGCTCGACGACGATGCCGAGTGTGAAGCCTGCCACGACGTCGCTGGCCCAGTGCGCGAGCAGCGCGACGCGCGTCAGGGACAGCACCACGGCAAGCGAGCGCGCCAGGCCGCGCCGGTCAGACGGCAACAGGCCTGCGGCCGAGGCAAGGGCACCCATATGCACAGCGTGACCCGAGGGAAATGCGTCGCGGGCCCGCCCCGAAAAGGGAACACCGCGCCAGTGGCCGCTCACCGTCAGCCGGTCGGGCCTCGTCTGATCGAACACGGATTTCAAGACGTGCGGCAACACGGCCGTCACCAGCGACACGATCAGGACGTGATCGGCAACGGGACGCTGCTGCGGATGCCTGAGGCGGGTGTAGAGCCATCCCGCTGCTGCGAGTGCGACCAGGACATGCTCGTCGGCGCCCCAGGTCATGGCCTGGGCGGCATGCTCGAGCCCCGAGTTGGTATTGTGCGCGATCTCGTTGGCGATCGCCGTATCGATCCGGGTGGGTTTGACTGTTACTAAGGCCATCGGTCCGTCGGCGACATTTCCTCCATGACAGTTTTGCAAAGCCTGGAAACAAGGAAGGTTCCTGGACGCGAGCGGCGGGCACCGCCCAGCGGCAGCGCGATGACGCTCTCATCGCGCGCCGGGAAGGACGCCGGGACGGCCGGCGTCCTGCGGCAATGCGTTACTTGGATTGGCCGACGCTCGGCGCCCTGCCGAGGTTCTTGGCCATGTCGAGGTGGTGCTTCAACGCCGGGAGCGTCTTGCCGGCCCAATCCTTGAGTGCGGCATTGTCGCCGCCCTTGGCGTAACGCTCGAACAGCGACACGGCATCTTCATGCGCGCTGACTTGATAGGAATTGTAGTCCGAGCTGAAATCCTTGCCGCTCGCATTCTTGAGCTTGTCGATCTTGCTCTGATGCGAGCTGTCGAGCGCGGTCGGCAGCGTGGCCTGCACCTTGCCATTGCCGACCAGTCCCTTGAGCTCGCTGCTCGTCTTGGTGTGATCGGTGATCATCTGCTGCGCGAAGGTTTTCTCCTCCGCGTTGCCCTTCTGCTGGGCGAGCTTGCCTGATTCGATCTCGAACATGTCGCTGACCGCGACCTGGGTCACGAAGTCGGCTGTCGCAGGCGCAACGCCGAGCGCCGAATTCACGCCGGTCTTTTCGCCGAGCGACTGGGCGAGGGCGGGGCCTGCGAGAACCATGCAGGCAAGAGCGATGATTGTGCGTTTCATGGTCAAATCCTTCCGAAAGGTCGCGCGGCCGCTTGCCGGCGACGTGCGCCGACCAACACGCCGCCGGGGCCGAGGTTCCTAACGGCTAATCCGCGGGATTTCGTCCGGTGCGCGGATTGATCGGATCTGTCGGCTTGCGTCGAAGCCGCTCGGGCAGGAACGGTTCGGCCGGCGCGGCGGTAGCGTCGGCCCGTACGTCAGCATGGCGCTGCGCCCGCTCGTGCGGCGTCCGGTTGTCGTTGATGTTGTACTTCACGTCGACGCCATCGACGGGGTCGTTGACGCCGTGCCGGATATCGCGGAAGTCGCTCATGGCTCACCTCATTGCTTTCCGGGCAGGATCGATTCCAGCACCTGCCGCGCTGCTCCCTTGATCATCCCGCTCTCATTCGGGTCGCCCTTCATCAGGGCGAGCGAAAAGTTCTTCGCCTGCTGCAAGGTGATGTGCGGAGGCAGCGGCGGCACCTCGGGATCGGTTTTCACTTCCAGCACGACGGGCATCTCGCTTCCCAGCGCCTGCTCCCAGGCCGAGCCGAGCAGCTGTGGGCTGTCGACGAAGATGCCGCGCAGGCCGATCAGCTCGGCGAAGCGCGAATAGGAGACATCGGGAATGCGCTGCGACGCCTCGAACTTGGGATCACCGTTGATGATGCGCTGCTCCCAGGTGACCTGATTGAGATCCTCGTTGTTGAAGACGCAGACGATGAAACGCGGGTCCTTCCAGTCGCGCCAATACTTCGCAGCGGTGATCAGCTCGGCCATGTTGTTCATCTGCATGGCACCGTCCCCGACGAGTGCAATCACGGGGCGGTCCGAATGGGCGTATTTGGCCGCGAGCGCGTAAGGCACCGCAGCGCCCATCGAGGCGAGGCCGCCGGAGAGCGAGGCCGTCATGCCGCGCCGCATCTTGAGGTCCCGCGCGAACCAATTGGCGCAGGAGCCCGAGTCACTGGTGATGATGGCGCGGTCGGGCAGGCGCGGAGACAATTCCCAGGCGACGAGCTGCGGATTGACCGGCGCGGCGGGTTGATGCGCGCGGTCATCCAACGTCTTCCACCATGTCGCGACGTCCTCCTGGATGCTTTGGCGCCAGGCGCCGTCGCTCTTGGGTTTCAGCCGCGGCAACAATGCCCGCAGCGTTTCGGCGGCGTCGCCGACGAGGCCGACCTCCATGGGAAAGCGGATCGACATCATGCCGGCGTCGATGTCGATCTGCACGCCGCGCGCGCTGTCTTCCTGCGGCAGGAATTCGGCGTAGGGAAAGGCCGAGCCCACCATCAGCAGCGTGTCGCATTCCATCATCATGTTGTAGCTGGGCTCGGTGCCGAGCAGGCCGATCGAGCCGGTGACCCATGGCAGGTCGTCGGGCAGCGCGGCCTTGCCGAGCAATGCCTTGGCGCAGCCCGCCGACAGCCGGTCGGCGACCGCGATGACTTCGTCGGTGGCGCGAAGCGCACCGGCGCCGACGAGCATCGCGACCTTCTTGCCGGCATTGAGGATATCAGCGGCGCGGTCGAGCTCGGCATCACGAGGGATGACTTTAGGCGGGCTGTAACCGACACCGGAGTGCAGCGTGCCGTGGACGCGGGGCGGGTCCTCGTAAGGCTCCTCCTGCAAGTCGTTGGGCAAGATGATGACGGTGGGAGTCCGCCGCGCCAGTGCGATCCGCACCGACCGGTCAATCAGATGCCGCACCTGCGCGGGCGAGGAGGCCTGCATGACATAGGCGCCGGCGACGTCCTTGAACATCGAGAGCAGGTCGAGTTCCTGCTGGTAGTGACCGCCGAGCGCGTTGCGCGACTGCTGGCCGACGATCGCCAGCACCGGCTGGTGATCGAGCAGCGCATCGTACAGCCCGGTGACGAGATGCGAGGCGCCGGGACCAGAGGTCGCAACGCAGACGCCGAGCTCGCCCGAGAACTTTGCGTAAGCGGTGGCCATGAATGCGGCCATCTCCTCGTGCCGCGCCTGCACGAAGCCGATCTTGCCGCCCGCCCGGTTCATCGCACCGAACACGCCGTTGATGCCGTCGCCGGGATAGCCAAAGATGTGGCGCACGCCCCATTGGTGCAGGCGCTGAATGATGAAGTCGGAGACGGTCTGGGACATTGCGGGCGGCTCTTTCTGTTGCGGCCTCGGTAGCCTCAGAGAACCGGTTCTTTGTGCTGATGTTCCCAGGCATTTGCGGAACACGCGCCGGAACGATCACTCACCCCTTTCGGTTGATTCACAAATGGCTGAGTGGAGAATGACGATGCTCAATCAGGCTGAACTGGACCGTAACGAGATGGGCCGGCTGATCGGAAGCGACAAGGTCGAGGGAACCGCGGTCTATGGTGCCGATCGCAACAAGATCGGTTCAATCGAACGGGTCATGATCGACAAGATCAGCGGCAAGGTCTCCTATGCGGTGCTTGGTTTCGGAGGCTTTCTCGGCCTCGGCAATGATCGCTATCCGTTGCCCTGGCAGTCGCTGAAGTACGACACCGAGCTCGGCGGTTACGTGACTGCGATCACCGCGAAGGATCTGGAAGGCGCGCCGAAATACGGTGAGAAGACGGACTGGAACTGGAGTGATGACGCCGCCGTCCGTGGCATCAACTCCTATTACGGCGTCCCCTTCGCTTGAGCTTCGCAATTTTATCGCGAGCTCCTCGCAAGGGCGGTGTCGAGAGGCGCGCCGCCCTCGCTCAACCCGCCGCTTCTCTCCGCCCCGGGCCTGCATGCACATGCACCTGCTTGGCATGCAGCACCTCGCCGCATTCCGAGCACACCATGACGGGGTCGAACAGCTTGCCGCAGCTCTTGTGCTCGTGCAGCAGCGGGCGGCCGCGCTCGTCGCCCATATGGGTGTCGCCCCAATGCACCATCGCCATGATGATCGGGTAGAGGTCGAGCCCCTTCTGGGTGAGGATGTATTCGTAGCGCTTCGGCGCCTCGGAATAGGGGACGCGGCGCAGGATGCCGAAGCGGACCAGCTTCTTCAGCCGCTCCGAGAGCAGGTGCCGCGTGATCTGGAGCGCGGACTGAAACGCCTCGAACCGCCGTACCCGCAAGAAGCACTCGCGCAGGATCAGCAGCGTCCAGCGGTCGCCGATCACGGCGACGGTGCGGGCGAGGGAGCAGGGCTCTTCCTCAAGGGTGTCCCATTTCATGATGCGGTTCCTGCAAGTAGTCAGTCTGAAAAAGGAACTAAGTTGATCGGTCAGAGATATTTTCGCAGAAGAGTAGCATTCAGCTGCTCAGTTTGACAGTTCTATTTTTGAACTATAGCCTCCGGCCCATGAAACGCCGCACGGTCGCAATGCGGCTCACCGGAGGAGGCGATCTTGTCCAAGCGAAACGCCACTGCGGCCGTCATCGGGGCCGGCGATTTCATCGGCGCCGAGATCGCCAAGAAGTTTGCCGCCGAAGGGTTCTCGATTTTCGCCGGTCGGCGCAATGGAGACAAGCTCGCGCCGTTGGTGCAGGATATCGAAGCCGCCGGTGGCGAGATCCATGCCCGCTCGCTCGACGCGCGGAAGGAAGATGAGGTCATCTCCTTCCTGAACGACGCAGATAAGCATGCACCGCTCGAAGTCTGCATCTTCAACGTCGGCGCCAACGTCAATTTCCCGATCCTCGACACCACCGAGCGCGTGTTTCGCAAGGTCTGGGAGATGGCCTGCTATTCCGGCTTCCTCGCCGGGCGCGAGGCGGCGCGGCTGATGCTGCCGCGCGGCGGCGGCAACATCTTCTTCACTGGTGCGACCGCAAGCTTGCGCGGCGGCAGCGGCTTTGCCGCCTTTGCCAGCGCCAAGTTCGGCCTGCGCGCGGTCGCGCAGGCGATGGCGCGCGAGCTCGGGCCGAAGAACATCCACGTCGCCCATCTCATCATCGATTCCGGCGTGGATACCGAATGGGTGCGCCAGCGCCGGCTCGAGGCGCTCGGCCCCAATGCGCTTGACAACCCCGACCTCCTGATGCCGCCGTCCTCGGTCGCGAACGCCTATTGGCAGCTTTACCAGCAGCCGAAGAGCGCCTGGACCTTCGAGATGGAGATCCGTCCGTTCGGAGAGAAATGGTGACCGCGGTGCGAAAGGCCGGCTAGACTGATCTCAACATCAAGCAAATTCCGGGAGGATTTTCAGTGAAGACCGCGATCACCGAACTGTTCGGCATCGAGCACCCGATCATCCAGGGCGGCATGCATTTCGTCGGCTTCGCCGAGCTGGCGGCTGCCGTCTCGAATGCCGGCGGGCTCGGCATCATCACCGGTCTCACGCAGAAGACGCCCGAGCTGCTGGCCAAGGAGATCGCGCGCTGCCGCGACATGACGGACAAGCCTTTCGGCGTCAATCTCACTTTCCTGCCAGCCTTCTCGGCGCCGCCTTATCCCGAATATATCGCGGCCATCGTCGAGGGCGGCATCAAGGCGGTGGAGACCGCAGGCCGCAGCCCGGAAGCCTACATGCCGGCGCTGAAGGCCGCCGGCATCAAGGTCATCCACAAATGCACCTCGGTGCGCCACTCGCTGAAGGCCGAGCGCATCGGCTGCGACGCCGTCAGCGTCGACGGCTTCGAGTGCGGCGGCCATCCCGGCGAGGACGACATTCCCAACATGATCCTGCTGCCGCGCGCGGCGGAGGAGTTGAAGATCCCGTTCGTCGCCTCCGGCGGCATGGCCGATGGGCGCAGCCTGGTCGCGGCGCTCTCGCTCGGCGCGGCGGGCATGAACATGGGCACGCGCTTCATCGCCACCAAGGAAGCGCCGGTGCACCAGAACGTCAAGAACGCGCTGGTCGCGGCCACCGAGCTCGACACCCGCCTGATCATGCGGGCCTTGCGCAATACCGAGCGCGTCCTGAAGAACGCCAATGTCGACCGCCTGCTCGAGATCGAGCGCGAGAAGGGCGCCAAGCTCACGATCGACGATATCCACGACCAGGTCGCGGGCGTCTATCCCAAGATCATGCTGGACGGCCAGATGGACGCCGGCGCCTGGAGCTGCGGCATGGTCGCAGGCCTGATCCACGACATCCCGTCCTGCAAGGAGCTGATCGATCGCATCATGATTGAAGCGGAAACCATCATCCGCGGCCGCCTGATGGGGTTGCTGGACGGGACAGGGGCGACGCGAAAGGTCGCCTGACACCGGCAAACTTCTTAACCACGGCGGCATTTGACCGCTGGAATTGCGCGCGGCGCCTACTAGATAGGGGTAAATTGCCCCTTTCATATATCGATTTCAGGAGGCGTCCGTGGTCCTGAAAAGCGTTCCCTTCGCAATTGCCTTTGCCCTCGTGGTCGCAGGGGCCGGTATTGCGCGCGCCGACGACTACAAGCCCGACGAATATCTCGGCCTCGATCTCTCCAAGGCCGTGCTGTCGCCGAAACGTCTTGGGCCGGAGACGCACTTTGCGCCGGTCGCGCTCGAAGCGCGTGGCGGCAACGAGGCGCAGGCGCGCGCTGAGCCAGTCGACGTGCCGAAGAAGGTTGCCGCCGAACGCGTTCGTGTGGCCGAGCCGAAGGCCGCGCATGCGGCGAGCAGCCAGCCGCGTGGCGCGGCCCGCGCCAAGCTTGCACACCGCCGCGGCAATCCGCTCGACGCGCAGGCGATGGACACCCGCATCCAGACCTGGCCTTGCCGCTCCGGCGGCATCTGCAACTGGAAGCGGTGATCATAGGGCGTCATCCCCGCGTCGCAAAACCGTAGGCGCGGAGTCAAGAAACCGTAAGCTGGGAGTCAAGGAGCGCAGGCACCTTCCGTCGCGATTCGACGAAGGTCTCCTGAATGGCAACGCTCCGCGCCTCGCGCGCATGGACCCGGCGGCAGTTCCTGGTCCGCTCCGCCTCCAGTCTCGCCATCGCCTCGCTCGCGAAGCCTCATTTGAGCCGCGCCGCCGATCGGCCGCAGATCGCCGGCGGCATCCAGTCCGGCGATGTCTCCGGCCGCTCCGCCGTGATCTGGGCGCGCGCCGACCGGCCCGCGCGGATGCAGGTGGAATGCTCCACCGTCGAGAGCTTCAAGACCGTCATCGCCTCGGCCTCCGGCGATGCGCTGCCCGAGGTCGATCTCACTTCGAAGCTTCTGCTGGCGGATCTGCCGCCCGGGCAGGACATCTTCTACCGCGTCCGCTTCGACGACATCGCCACCGGTCTCCTCAGTGAAAGCCGCGTCGGCCACTTCCGCACCGCGCCGGCAGCGCGCCAGTCGATCTCGTTCCTATGGTCCGGCGACACCGCGGGGCAGGGCTGGGGCATCGACGTCTCCCGCGGAGGCTATCGCAGCTATCGCACCATGCTCGACAACAATCCGGATTTCTTCATCCACTCCGGCGATCACATCTACGCCGATTGCACGATCCCTTCCGAACAGAAGCTGCCGAACGGCGAGACCTGGCGCAACATCGTCACCGAAGAGAAATCCGAGGTTGCGCACACCCTGGCGCAGTTCCGCGGCAACTACAAATACAACCATCTCGACGAACATTTCCGCGCCTTCCATGCGCAGGTGCCGATGTTTGCGCAATGGGACGATCACGAGGTGACCAACGATTGGTCGCCGATCGGGACCTATGACGAGGCCGGTTACGAGGACGACGGCACCCCGCGCCTGGTCGCGCGGGCCCGCCGGGCCTTCTTCGACTTCATGCCGATCCGCGACATCGGCGCGCGACACGGCCGCATCTATCGCAAGATCGCCTACGGCCCGCTGCTGGACGTCTTCATGATCGACATGCGCAGCTACCGTGACGAGAGCTGGAACAAGGGCGATGATCACCGCGGCTGGATCCTGGGCGCCGAGCAGCTCGCCTGGCTGAAGCGCGAGCTCGCCGCCTCGCGCGCGACCTGGAAGGTGATCGCGGCCGATTTGCCGATCGGCCTGATCAGCCTGGATGCCGTCGCGCTCGGCGATGGGCCGCCCGACCGGCGCGAGCACGAGATCGCCGATCTGCTCGCCTCGATCAAGCGTACCGGCATCCGAAACATCGTCTGGCTCACGGCCGATATGCACTACACGGCCGCGCACTATTATGATCCGAACAAGGCGCAATTCCAGGATTTCGAGCCGTTCTGGGAGTTCGTCTCCGGCCCGCTGCATGCCGGCAGCTGGGGCCCGGGCGAGCTCGACGACACCTTCGGGCCGGTCGTGATGTACCAGAACGGCTGCAGCGCAGCGCAGGGCGACAATCTCGCTCCCTGCTTCGGCCTGCAATTCTTCGGCAAGGTCGATATCGATGGCCTGACCGGCGTGATGACCGTGACCCTGAAGGACGTCGACAACCGCGACCTCTGGTCGGTCGACATCGAGCCGCGGCCGCAGGAGCGCCCGGCGGTGGTGGCGCAGCACTCCTAGAGCATGATCCGGAAAAGTGTGTAGCGGTTTTCCGAAAAGATCATGCTCAAACAATAATCTAAAGCGCGATGACGATTCATCCTAATCGCATCGCGCTTTAGGGCATGCGCAGGCCGATGCCTCCGCGCACGGGCTGGGTCGCGGGCCGCGCGGCTTCCGCACGAGCGTTCATCCACGAGGGCACTTTCGGCACGGTTCGTTGCCGGACAAAGAATTCGCCCTGCTTGGGGGAGCCCATATAGGCAAAACCGTCGGCATGAGCCGAAGCGGCACTGCCAAGAGCTGCCGCCACGATCGCCATCGTCAAGAGTGTCTTCATAATATTTCCTCCATCTCGCATGCGGCGCGAATGACCGCGATGGCGGAGATGCTGGCAGATGAGCGAGATGATCTGAAATGCCGTTTGGCTGTTGTGGCGATGCCTGCAAGGCATCTTGCTAAACTGATCTTGATTTGGTCCAGTTCCGGCGGGGAGCTACAATGTGCATTCCCGCCACTTCTTTTCCATCACCGAAAAGTCTGCTCACGCGGCACCGCCGCGCGCATCCGGTGGGCTGAATATCTCGGGAGCCTGTTTCATGGACAATCTGAAGACCCAGGGCATCAGCATGCCCAAGCTCGGCCTCGGCACCTTCCGCATGCAGGGCGATGCCTGCCGTGCGGCGGTCGAGAGCGCGCTTTCCATCGGCTATCGCCACATCGACACGGCCGAGATGTACGCCAACGAGGAGGCGATCGGCGCGGCCATCGCCGCGTCCGGCGTCCCGCGCGGCGAGCTGCACGTCACGACGAAAGTCTGGCACGAGAACCTCGGCCCCGATGCGATACGCCGCGCTTTCGACGCCAGCCTCAAGAAGCTCCGGCTCGACCATGTCGACCTCTATCTCGTGCACTGGCCGTCGAAGGCCGCGAACTGGGGCGTGGTGTTCGAGACCCTGATGGAGCTCAAGGAGGAGGGGCGCACGCGCGCCATCGGCGTTGCCAATTTCACCACCGCGCTGCTCAAGGTCGCGGTCGAGGAGATCAAGGCGCCGATCGCCTGCAACCAGGTCGAATATCACGCCATGCTCGATCAATCGAATGTCCTGGCCTATCTCCAGGCGAGGTCGATCCCGCTGGTTGCCTATTGTCCGCTGGCGCAGGGGCGTTTCGCAACCGATCCGGTGCTGGCCGACATCGGCGCCAGGCACAACGCCACCGTCGCGCAGGTCGCGTTGAAATGGCTGCTCGACCAGGACGGCGTCGCCGCAATCCCGAAGGCCTCGCGTCGCGAGAGCCAGCAGGCCAATCTCGACGCGCTGAAGATCACGCTCGACGACGCCGACCGCAAAAAAATCGCCGCGCTGGCGAAGGACAGACGCTGCGTCAATCCAGGCTTCGCGCCGGCGTGGGACTAGGCGCTCTTCACCCTCTCCCCTTGTGGGAGAGGGTGGCTCGCCGCGAAGCGGCGAGACGGGTGAGGGGTCTCTCTCCGCGCATGAGTCTTCCACTTTCGGACTCGCTGACGCAACCCCTCATCCGGCGCTTCGCGCCACCTTCTCCCACAAGGGGAGAAGGAAAAGAACACAATAGAAATGGCCCCGTGAGGGGCCATTTCCATGTCGCGTTGCGCGTCAGTCCCAGTGATGATGGCGATGGCTGCGCTTGATCACGACGACCCTGTCGCCGCGATGGTGCCAGCCGCGATGCCAGCCGTGGTCATGGTGCATGCGGTATTCGGCGCGGGCGCCGTACGGGCCGTGATGATGATGGCCGCGCTTGATCACCACCGTCTCTGCGCTGGCCAGCGTCGGCGCCGCCATCACGAGCGCACCGAGAGCCGCAACCACATAACCAAGCTTCTTCATGCTGTCCTCCTCCAACGAATGCACATCTAAACCGCAGATTTGCGCGAACGTTCCGGAGGAACGGCAAGAGAATTCTGAACGAATGTTCAGGCGAAGGCGTGCTAATCGCAGCGTTGCCGCGCGGGCGTCGGTGCACCGGTTGCGACGTACTTGCCGTCCCTGATCGTGTACTCGCCGCGCTCGCTGCGATTGTAGATCGCGCGCAGGCTGCCGTCCTTCTGCAACAGCAACCCGAATTCACGCGCCTGACGCAGCGAGGGGAAGTACACCATCACATTGAGCAGGCCCTCGGCATTGACGGTGGCGGACACCACCTCGTTCTCGTCCCTGGCCTCGCCGAAATTGCGCCGGTACATCACCCGGCCGTCTTTCCGGATTTCGTAAGTCAAGAGCGCACCCTGGTCGCGGTCGGGCCGGGTCGCGCAATCGACCGCCCAAGAGCCGAGCAGGCCCCATTGCTCCACGGTCACGGCCAGCGTCTCGGCACCGGCCGTGGAGGTGAACGCGACCCACAGCACCGCAGCCGCGATCCAGCGGCACGAACAACGCATCATGTCCTGAGAAACCCCGCCTCGACGAATTCCGAAGTCTAGCATCCCGCGCGCGGACCCGCCACGGCAGCCGCCGATCGCTCGCGAATTTGATCCGCGTCAATGAGGCAGGACGTTTCGAAGGTAAGATGGCGTTTCCCGAAGGCGAACGTGGGTAGAGCAATGCTGAATCAAGTCATGGATTTTGCGGGCGAGGTGCTGCCGGGGAGCTGTGCCGTACCGCCTTATTCCGAGGCCGCGTTTCTGACCGAGCTGGGCGATCGCTTGCGATCCTCCCGCATGCGCTGCGACTTGTCGCGACGGGAGCTCGCCCGCCGTTCCGGGATTTCCGAGCGCTATATCGCGCAGATCGAGGCCGGCAAGGGCAACGTCTCCATCGTCCTGTTGCTGCGGCTGGCTTCCGCGATCCACGGCAGTCAGCCACAGGCGGCCTGACGCTTCGAGGTGACCGCCATGGGGCAGCTCGTACTCGCGGCCAAGGTCACCCATGTTCCATCGTTGATGCTGTCGGAGATGCCCGGCAGCCCGCTGCGGGCCGCCCGTGAGCCGGCGGTCAGCTCCTTGCGCGAGCTCGGCCGGCGGGCGAAGGAGCGCGGCGCCACCTGCTTCGTGGTGTTCGACACCCACTGGCTCTCCAATTTCGGCTACCACATCAACGCCAATGCGCGGCATCGCGGTTCGTTCACCAGCCACGAGGCGCCGCAGATGATCCAGGATCTGCGCTACGATCTCCCGGGCGATACGAATCTGGCCGACGCCATCGCTGCCAGGGCCGGAGACGCGGGCCTCAACGTCATCGCCCATCGGGTGGCCAGCCTCGGGCTCGAATACGGCACCATCGTCCCGATGCACTACATGAACCCGGACGGCTTTGCGAAGGTGGTCTCGATCGCCTCGCCGCTGTTCACCTCGTTCGAGGAGAGCCGGATCCTCGGTGAAGCCACCCGCCGGGCGATCGACGAATCCGGTGAACGGGTCGCGGTCCTCGCCAGCGGTTCGCTTTCGCATCGGCTCTGGCCCAACAAGAAGCTGGGCCCCGAGGCGTGGACATCGGTTGCCAGCGAGTTCAACCGCCAGGTCGATCTGCGCGTGCTCGAGCTGTGGCAGAGCCGCCGCTACCGCGAATTCCTCGACATGCTTCCGGACTATGCCACCAAGTGCAACGGCGAAGGTGGCATGGCGGACACCATCATGCTGTTTGCAGCCCTCGGCTGGTACGACTATCGCGGCACGGCCGAGCAGCTTTGCGACTATTTCCCATCCTCGGGCAGCGGCCAGGTCAACGTGGAATTCCACGTCGACGGGTGAGGACCTCAGGCTCGCTTCTCCACATTGGCGCTGCGGGCGGGCACGCCGAACTCCTTGCGGCACACTTCGGCCAGCACGGCGACGCCGTCGCGAATCTGCTGGTGCGTGGGGCTGGCAAAGCACAGCCGCAGCCGCGAGGCGGAGTGGCCCTTGTTGGTCGACCATTCCGGCCCCGGATTGATCGAGACGCCGGCAGCGAGCGCGGCCTGATACAGCTTCAGCGTATCGACCTGGTCGGGCAGCTTCACCCAGAGGAAGATGCCGCCCTTGGGCTCCTCGAATTCGGCGGCCGTGCCGAACTGCTCGTTCAGGGCTTCCATCAGCGTGTCGAGCTTGCTGCGCAGTGCCTTGGTCAGGGCCGGCACGTGGGTTGAAAAATGCGGCTTGCAATAGGTGGCGAGCACCATCTGCTCCAGTGCACCGGAGCCCGCATCCGTCTTCAGCGCCAGCATCCGCGACATCACCTCCCAGGGCGCCACGACGAAGCCGACGCGCAGCGCCGGCGCGATCGATTTCGAGAACGAGCCGATATGAATCACGTCGTCGTTCGGGCTCATCGCGTAGAGCGCGGGCGGCCGCTGCCCCGACCAGATGAGGTCGGCATAGCAATCGTCCTCGAAGATGGGCACGCCATATTCGGTCGCGAGCCGCACCAGCTCGGTGCGGCGGCTCTCGGGCATGATGCTGCCGGTCGGATTCTGCACCGTCGGAATGGTGTAGATGTATTTCGGCCGGATGCCGCGGCGCTTCAGGTCGGCCAGCGTGGAGGCCAGCAGGTCCATGCGCATGCCATCCTTGTCGAGGGGAATGCCGACGACGTTGACGCCGAGCCGCGCCAGGCGTGTCAGCGAGCCCTGATAGCTCTCCTGCTCGAAAATCACGGTGTCGCCGCGCGTCAGCAGGGTGGCGTTGACGAGGTCGAGCGCCTGCAGCGAGCCGGAGACGATCAGGAGGTCGTCGACCGTGCAGCTGATGCCGGCATCGCGCTTGAGTTTCGTCACCAGGAATTCGCGCAAGGGGAGGTAGCCCTGCGGCCCATGCGCCAGCCCGTAAGTGGCGAGCGAGCGGCCCTCGCGCCGCAGCACCGTGTTGGTCGCTTCGATCAGCTCGTCGAGCGGCACCTGTTCGGAATCGTTGTTGCCGCCGACGAAGCTGTATTTGGCAAGGCCCGTCCAGCGCGCAGACGGGGCCGGCAGCCCTGCTGGAAACAGGGGCGCGAAATCGAAGCTGGGCGTCATGGGAGCGTTCCTCGTTTTGTTCTTGTTGAGCGTCGGCTTTGCACCGGCCGCCTTACTTCTTGCCGGCCGTCCTGGTCGGACGGCCTTAGTTCTTTTTGGCCGTCCTTGTCGGACGGCCTTGGCTGATGAAAGCGTAATGCGCGTTGGCGATGCCGCCAACCATCAAGGCTTCGACAACCGGCTCGGCGATCTCGCCCGTGGCGGCCCAGTCGACCAGAAAATTGGCGCCGGTCCCGCCGCGCACGTCGTCGGTCGGAATGAAGATCGAGACGGTGGCGAGCGGCCTCAACGCCACCGGCGTCTTCAGGTAGCTCTCGACCTGCTTGCCTGCGGTGTCGAAATAGGCGATGCGTTTGATGACCAGCGGCTGGGTCTCGGAGGCGTTGTGAATGCTGAGCGTCACCGAGAAGTCGACACGCAGCTTGCCCTGGCTCATCGCGACGCTGGAATAGGCGGGCACGTAGAAACCGCCGGAGACGGCGAGGTCTTCCTTCGGCAGCGGGGTGAGCGATTCGGCAAAGTTTTGTTCGATATTGACCTTGGATTGCGCGGCGGCGGGCACGGCAAAGGCGAGGGGACCTAGCAGCATGACTGCGATGAGCCCATTCCGCATGTGACGAATTGCTCGCTTGCCGCACCGCAACCCGTCTTTAGGGTGCGGCAAAACGGACCCATTTGGCATGCACGAGCTCATTCGCGACATCACTCTCTCTATCCTGTTTGCCTGGATGCTGGGCCTGCTCGCCCATTTCTCCCGGCAACCGCTGATCCTGGCCTACCTTATCGCCGGCTTCTGCATAGGTCCATTCGGCGCCGGCTGGGTCCATTCGCAGGAATCGATCAGCGTCATCTCCGAGCTTGGCCTGATCTTCATGCTGTTCATGATCGGGCTCGAGATCGACCTGAAGAAGATCGTGCGGGCAGGGCGGGTGATCCTGTTCGCGGCGGGCAGCCAGCTGCTCGGCGGCTGCCTGCTCGGGGTTGTGTTCTTCGTCGGCATCGGCCTGTCGCTCGGCGGCGGCCATTTCGATGCGGTCTATCTCTGCGTCGCCTGCGCGCTGTCGAGCACCGTCATCATCGTCAAGGTGCTCTACGAGAAACGCGAGCTCGATACGCTGCCGGGCCGCATCACGCTCGGCGTGCTGGTGCTCCAGGACATCTTCGCCATCCTGTTCCTGGCGGTGCAGCCGAGTCTCGCCAATCTGCAGGTCAGCGTCATCCTGCTCTCGATCGGCCGCGTCGCGGTGCTGGTCGCCGCCGCGCTCTTGGTCAGCCGCTATGTGCTGCCGCGCCTGTTCCACCAGATCGCCCGGCGGCCCGAGCTGATTCTGCTCGGCGCGCTGGCCTGGTGCTTTCTCGTCGCCGAGACGGCCGAGCGGCTGTCGCTGTCGCGCGAGATGGGCGCGCTGATCGCCGGCGTCTCGCTCTCGACCTTCCCTTACGCGCTCGACGTGACCGCCAAGGTCACCACGCTGCGGGACTTCTTCATCACGCTGTTCTTCGTCGCGCTCGGCATGACCATTCCCGTGCCCGGCCTCTCGGTGATCGGCCTTGCCTTGATGATCGCGGCGTTCACGGTGGTGAGCCGCCTCGTCACGACCTTCACGCCGCTCTACCTGATGAAGCAGGGCCTGCGCGCCAGCCTGCTGCCGGCGCTCAACCTCGCGCAGATCTCCGAATTCTCGCTGGTGGTGATCCAGACCGGGGTCACCGACCACCACATCGCAGCCGAGACGGCGAATGCCGCCTCCTTCGCCTTCGTGGTGCTGGCGGTGCTCTCGACCTTCGTGATGACCCGCAGCGACGAGATCACCCGCTGGGCGATCGGCCCGTTGAAGCGGATCGGCCTGCGCGATCTCGACCACGGCAACGGCCACGCCGAGGAGGACCACGAGGGCGGCCATGGCGAGGCCCGCCGCATCGTCATCCTCGGCTTTTTCCGTGCGGCGAGCGCGCTTCTAGCCGAGATCGAACGGCAGACGCCGGTGCTGCTCGAGCAGATCACCGTGGTCGATTTCAACCCCAATGTGTACAAGACCCTGCTTTCGCGCGGCTTGCACGTGATCTATGGCGACATCAGCAATGTCGACACTCTGATCCACGCCGGCATCGGCAAGTCCGAGATGATCATCCTCAGCGTGCCGGATTCGCTGCTGAAGGGCGCCACCAACGAGAAGCTGGTCCGTCACGTCCGCGCGCTCAATCCGACCGCTCTGATCGTCGCCACGGCCGACCTGTTGGCCGACGTCGGCGCGCTCTACGAGGCCGGCGCCAGCTACGTCACCGTGACCCGGCTCAGCGATGCACATGAGCTGTTTACCGTGATCGAAGCCGCCCAGGCCGGCCTGCTCGCGGACAAGCGCGCCGAGCTCGATCAGCGCCTCGGCGAGCGCCGAGAAGTGCTGCCCTGACGGCGTCGGGCCGCCTTCCTTGCGGGCAATCTGCGCCTATATCGCTGGTATGCCCGGTGCAAGCCTGAAACCCACCGGCAGGCCCGCCCTCAGGCATATGTGGTTGCGCTGGGGAGACTAGCGCCCCGACCCAAGTCCGGCTAAGCCTCCCGGCCATAACCGATAGAGATTGGGAAATGCCCGATAGCATTCAGGAAGTCTTGCAGGCCTTTGCCCGGGGTGAGCTCGTGGTCGTCACCGACGACGAGGACCGCGAGGGCGAGGGCGATCTGATCGTCGCCGCCTCGCTCTGCACCGCCGAGAAGATGGCTTTCATCATCCGCCATACCTCCGGCATCGTCTGCGCGCCCGTGACGACCGAGGACGCGCGCCGGCTGCGGCTCGATCCGATGGTCGCCCACAACGATTCCGCGCACACCACCGCCTTCACGGTCTCGATCGACTACAAGCCCGACGGCGGCACCGGCATCTCCGCCGAGGAGCGCGCCTCGTGCTGCCGCGCGCTCGCCAATCCCAATGTCGGCGCCCACGACTTCGCCCGGCCCGGCCACATCTTCCCGCTGATCGCCAAGGACGGTGGCGTGCTGCTGCGCTCCGGCCATACCGAGGCCGCCGTCGACCTCTGCAAGCTTTCCGGCCTGCCGCCGGTCGGCGTCATCAGCGAGCTCATGAACGACGACGGCAGCGTGATGAAGGGCGAGCAGGTCGCGCAGTTCGCGGCCAGGCACAAGCTCAAGCATGTCACCATCGCGGACATGATCGCCTACCGCCAGGCGCGCGAGAAGCTGATCGAGCGGGTCTCGACCTTCGTCACCGACAGCCCGATCGGTCCCTTGCAGGGCTACGCCTACCGCTCGCCGTTCGATTCCATCGCCCACGTCGCCTTCGTCTACAACGGCGTCGGCGACGGCAAGAACGTGCTGACGCGCTTCCATAAGCCGAACATCGTCAAGGACACCTTCACCGGCCACAAGCGCATGGCCGCCGTGCTCGAGCATTTCAAGAAGGCCGGCCGTGGCGTGCTGGTTTACTTGCGCGACGGCGCGGCCGGCGTGCCGGTTTCGCCGCTGCCGGACGAGACATCGACGGAGGCCGACCGCAACCGTCAGTGGCGCGAGGTCGGCGTCGGTGCGCAGATCCTGCGCGACCTCGGCGTCACCTCGATCCGGCATCTCACCTCGTCGGTGCACGACTACAAGGGTCTGTCGGGCTTCGGTATCGAGATCGTCGCCAACGAGCAGCTCGAGAGCTGACCAAGTCGTTTCCGGCGCACCGTTGTGCGAGCCGGAACGACCGAAATCAGGATGCAATTGAACTTGTTGCCGCGGCGCTTTAATTTGTCGGGCAATTATCGACGGAACCAGACGCGAAAGGACGTTTCATGAGCGTGCGCCCTCAGGCCAAGGACAAGCCGGCTGCGGCTTCTTTCCAGTGGGACGATCCGTTCCTGCTCGACGAGCAGCTCACCGAAGACGAGCGCATGGTGCGCGACACTGCCCGTGCCTATGCCCAGGACAAGCTGCTGCCCCGCGTCTCCAAGGCCTATCTCGAGGAGAAGACCGATCGCGAGATCTTCAACGAAATGGGCGAGCTTGGCCTGATCGGCATCACGCTGCCCGAGGAATATGGCTGCGCCAATGCGAGCTACGTCGCCTATGGCCTCGTCGCGCGCGAGATCGAGCGGGTCGATTCCGGCTATCGCTCGATGAACTCGGTGCAGTCCTCGCTGGTGATGTACCCGATCTACGCCTATGGCGACGAGAACCAGCGCAAGAAGTACCTGCCCAAGCTCGCCAGCGGCGAGTGGGTCGGCTGCTTCGGCCTGACCGAGCCCGATGCCGGCTCCGATCCGGCCGGCATGAAGACCCGCGCCGAGAAGGTGTCGGACGGCTATCGCCTCACCGGCAGCAAGATGTGGATCTCGAACGCGCCGATCGCCGACGTCTTCGTGGTCTGGGCCAAGTCGGCCGCCCATGACAACCAGATCCGCGGCTTCGTGCTGGAGAAGGGCATGAAGGGCCTGTCGGCCCCGAAGATCGGCGGCAAGCTCTCGCTTCGCGCCTCCATCACCGGTGAGGTGGTGATGGACGGCGTCGTGATCCCGGAGGACGCCCTGCTGCCCAACGTCTCCGGGCTCAAAGGTCCGTTCGGCTGCCTCAACCGCGCCCGCTACGGCATCTCCTGGGGCGCGCTGGGCGCTGCCGAGGACTGCATGCATCGGGCCCGTCAATACACGCTCGATCGCAAGCAGTTCGGCAAGCCGCTCGCCGCGACCCAGCTGGTGCAGAAGAAGCTGGCGGACATGGAGACCGAGATCGCGCTGGGGCTTCAGGGCTCGCTCCGCGTCGGCCGCCTGATGGATGAGGGCAAGTTCGCGCCCGAGATGATCTCGATCATGAAGCGCAATAATTGCGGCAAGGCCCTCGACATCGCCCGCACCGCCCGCGACATGCACGGCGGCAACGGCATCTCGATCGAGTATCACGTGATGCGCCATGTCCATAACCTCGAGACGGTCAACACCTATGAGGGCACCCACGACGTCCACGCCCTGATCCTGGGCCGCGCGATCACGGGCATTCAGGCGTTTTTCTGATTGGGTTCTCCGTCATTCCGGGGCGCCCGAAGGGCGAACTATGGTGCGCACTTGCGCACCAGAGAATCTCGAGATTCCGGGTGCGACGCTTCGCATCGCCCCGGAATGACGTCAAAGAACAAAGAAGAAGCCATGTCCGACAACGACGACGTCCCGTTCAACCGCAACTTTCCGTTGAAGCCCGGCATCGTCGAGGAGGTCCGCCCCGGCGTGCGGCGCGTGCTCTGCAACAATCCGAGCCCGTTCACCTTCACGGGCACGGTCAGCTACATCGTCGGCAAGGGCAATGTCGCGATCATCGATCCCGGTCCGGATAATGCGGCGCATGCGGCGGCGCTGCTCGATGCGGTGCGCGGCGAGACGGTGAC
The DNA here is from genome assembly GCF_025200925.1 of Bradyrhizobium sp. CB1015. Lineage (GTDB taxonomy): Bacteria > Pseudomonadota > Alphaproteobacteria > Rhizobiales > Xanthobacteraceae > Bradyrhizobium. Next base: position 2,971,699 of record NZ_CP104174.1, read on the forward strand.
GCACATCTTCGTCACCCACACTCATCGCGATCATTCGCCGAACACCGCGCGCATCAAGCAGGCGACAGCTGCGCCGGTCTATGCCGAAGGTCCGCACCGCGCCTCGCGCCCGCGGTTCGAGAGCGAGAAGCACAATCCGGAATCCGGCGCCGACCGCGATTTTGCCCCGGACGTCAGCCTCGCGCACGGCGACGTGGTGGAAGGCGACGGCTGGCGGCTCGAGGCCGTGGCGACGCCCGGCCACACCGCCAATCATCTGGCATTCGCCTGGCCCGAGCGGAAGTTCAATTTCGTCGGCGACCACGTGATGGGCTGGTCGACCTCGATCGTGGCGCCGCCCGACGGCTCGATGATCGACTACATGGACTCGCTCGACCGGCTCGCGGCCCGCGAGGAGGACCTCTATTTCTCGGGCCACGGCCCCGAGATTCCCGAGGGCCAGCGCTTCGTGCGCTTCCTGATCCGTCACCGCAAGGCGCGCGAGGCCTCGATCCTGCACCGCCTCGCCAAGGGTGAGACCGATATCCCGACCATGGTCCGAGCGATCTATATCGGCATCGATCCGCGCCTGACGACGGCGGCCGGCTATTCCGTTCTGGCGCATCTCGAAGACCTGGTCGCGCGCGGCGTGGTGGCGACGGATGGCGATCCCGTGATCGGCGGGACCTATCGGATGGCTTGAGGTCGAGTGGTGAATAGCAAGTATCGAGTAATCTGTCCTTCCACTCGCTATTCGCTACTCCCTATCGGCCACCTCACTTCTTCACCGTCTTCGCCGGCGCCTTGGGCGGTGCGACCGGGGTCTTCTTCACCGGCTTGAGCGCGTCGGCATCGGCGGCGGTGTTGAGGTCGTCGATGAATTTCTTGACGCGTGCGGCGTTGCTGCCGAGGTCACGGTCGAAATTGCGCGACGCAGAGCGGATGTCGACGCGGGAATCATCGCCATCCGGCACGACCCTGATCGAAACGTCCTCGCGGAAACCCATGATCGGCGTGCGTGCGACCGCCTCGATGCGGCCGATGCGGCGCGGCGGCTGCGGTGTGCGCTCGTCGATCACGATCCATTTGCGTTTGTGGACGAGCTGAAGCGCGATCGCATAGGCGCGGTCCGCCGAGATCTCGAGCTCGACGGGCTCGATGTCGGGATAGAAATGGCGCTGCTGCTCCGCCGAATACAGACCGGCATAGACCGCGCTGTTGGTGCCCTCGCCGGTGCGCAGGCGCGCCAGCGCGTCGAAACGCGGCGGATCGATCGGGTCGGTGGTGATGTCGTAGATCGCCGGCAGCTTGCGATATTGAAGGGTCAGATAAGCGGGGTAGGCGAGGATCGCCCCGTCGATCAGGAAGGCGAGCAGAATGCGGGCCATGCCGCGCGAGCCGTTCTGCCAGATCGCGGCAAAGCCGGCGAGCCCGAACAGGATCGAGAGGCCTGATATCGCGAGCCCGCCGATGAACGTCGCAAGTGCCGGCTTCGGCTCCAGGAAGTCGAAACGGACGACGATGATCGACACCAAAACCGCCACCACCGCGAACACGGCCAGATTGCGCGCCCAGCTCGCGAGGCTGGACATGGGCTCCGACTGGTAGGGAGCGGAAAACCTGCGGGCCATCGGGTGAAGCTCTGCCGGATGTTGAGCGCGGTGCCGGCCGATTGGCGCGACGATGGGCCGTTGAGACCACGGCGCGGGGGCAAATTCAAGGGTCGATCACCCTCTTACCCTCCCCTGGAGGGGGAGGGTCGATCGCGCGCAGCGCGAGCGGGGTGGGGTGATCTTTCCACACGGCAGTGTTGGTTGCGGGGAGACCTTCACCCCACCCCGTCTCACATTTCGCTGCGCTCCAATGTGAGCCGACCCTCCCCCTCCAGGGGAGGGTGGGCACCAACGTCCCTACGCCGCCGCGTTCGGGAAGCGATAATCCTTGAACTGGTCGCGCAGCGCCGTCTTCAGGATCTTGCCGGTGGCCGTATGCGGAATGCCGTCGACGAAAGCGACGTCGTCGGGCATCCACCATTTGGCGATCTTGCCCTCCATGAACTTCAGGATGTCCTCGCGCGTGGCCTGCTGGCCCTGCTTGAGCTGCACGACCAGAAGCGGCCGCTCGTCCCATTTGGGGTGGAACACGCCGATCACGGCGGCTTCCGCCACGGCGGGGTGGCCGACCGCGAGGTTTTCGAGGTCGATCGAGGAGATCCACTCGCCGCCGGACTTGATCACGTCCTTGGAGCGGTCGGTGATCCGCATATAGCCGTCCTCGTCGATGGTCGAGACGTCGCCGGTGTCGAAGTAGCCGTCCGCGTCGAGGATGTTGGCGTCGAGGCGGTAATAGGCCTTGGCGACGGCGGGGCCGGAGACCTTGAGGCGGCCGAACGTCTTGCCGTCCCAGGGCAGCTCCTTGCCGGCATCGTCGGTGATCTTCATCTGCACGCCGAACGGCGCATAGCCCTGCATCTGCAGCACGTCGAGCCTGGCATCGCCGGTCGCATTCTGGAACGGCGGCTTCAGCGCCGCGACGCTGCCGATCGGGCTCATCTCGGTCATGCCCCAGGCGTGGCGGACGTTCGAGCCCATGTCGAGGAAGGCCTTGATCATCGAGCGCGGCATCGCCGAGCCGCCGCAGATCACCATCTTCAGATCCGGCAGCTTCAGATTGTTCGCGGCCATGTGCTGAAGCAGCATCAGCCACACCGTCGGCACGCCGGCGGTGTGCGTCACCTTCTCGGTCGAGAGCAGCTCGTAGACCGAGGCGCCGTCGAGCTTGGCGCCCGGCATCACCAGCTTGGTGCCCTGCGAGGGGGCGGAGAAGGCGATGCCCCAGCTGTTGGCATGGAACAGCGGAACGACCGGCAGCATTGTCTCGGACGCACTGGTGCCGAGCGCGTCGACGTTGTTGGCCATCAGCGCGTGCAGCACGTTGGAACGATGCGAATACAGCACACCCTTGGGGTCGCCCGTGGTGCCCGACGTGTAGCACATCGCGGCCGCCGTGTTCTCGTCAAAGTCCTTCCATTTGAACTTGCCGTCGGCCTGCGCAATCCAGTCCTCGTAGGCCACCGCATTCTTCAGAGTGGTCTCGGGCATGTGGGCCTTGTCGGTGAGCACGACGTAGCGCTCCACGCTTGTCAGCTTGTCGGCGATCTTCTCCAGGACCGGAACGAAGGTGATGTCGGTCATCACGATGCGGTCCTGCGCATGGTTGATGATCCAGGCGATCTGCTCGGGGAAAAGGCGGGGATTGACGGTATGGCAGATGGCGCCGATCCCCATGATGCCGTACCAAGCCTCGAGATGGCGCCAGGTGTTCCAGGCGATCGTTGCGACACGGTCGCCGAGCTTGATGCCGTCGTGTTCCAGCATCTGCGAGACCTTGAGCGCGCGCTTGTGGATCTCGGCGTAGGTGGTGCGATGGATCGGTCCCTCGACCGAGCGTGTAACCACCTCCTGCTTGCCATGAATCCTGGCGGCGTGTTCGATGATCCGGTGGCAGAGCAGGGGCCAATCTTGCATCAAACCAAGCATTCCGACGTTCCTCCGAGAAGTCGCTGGGCGCATTGTCGCTCTCAGCGTTGGGCCAAAGAATTGACATGAGTTTTAGCCTGCCGGACTTTCGCCGCAAATGGTCTTGTCGCGGCTATATGTCCGCTGGCGCGGCAATGGTTACCGTCGCGCTGGGGCTGGTGCTTGTGCCTGCGGAGAGGGCGGAGGCGCGGAAACATCCTGCGCCCCTCGATATCTTCGGCCTTGGTACACCACGGCCGCGCGCGGCCGCTCGTGCCGCCCGGATTCCACTGCCGAGACCGCGGCCCGCAGAGGCCCCCAAAGCGACCGATGAGGCTCCGCCCGAAGCGGAGGGTAAGCCGTCTGCCGACCAGCCGGCCGCCGACAAGCCTGGCGAGGCTGCGCCACCCCAGAAACAGGCCTCCGCCTGCCGCCTCGCGCTGACCGAGGACATTGCAATCGCGCCCTCGATCCCGGATATCCGCGGCCCCGGCGCCTGTGGCGGCGAGGATCTGGTGCGGCTGGAGGCCATCGTGCTGCCGGACAAGCGCAAGGTGACGGTCAAGCCGGCGGCGATCCTCCGCTGCACCATGGCGTCCGCGCTCGCCGATTGGCTGCGCAGGGACATCGTGCCCCTGGCCGCCAGCCTCGGCTCGCCCATCAGCGACCTCGATAATTTCGATTCCTTCGAGTGCCGCGGCCGCAACCGCGTCGCTGGGGCGATGCTGTCCGAGCACGGCAAGGCCAATGCCATCGACATCCGCGCCATCAAGCTCGCCAATGGGCAGTCGATCGGCCTCACCGACCGCACCACCTCGCGCGAGGTGCGCGAGCGCGTGCTGCATTCGGTCTGCGCACGCTTTTCCACCGTGCTTGGCCCGGGCTCGGACTGGTACCACGAGGACCACATCCATCTCGATCTCGCCCAGCGGCGCAACGACTACCGGATCTGCCAGTGGAACGTCTGGGATCCGCTGCCTCAGGTTGCTCCGCTGCTGCCGGCGGAACGTCCGCAGGAGGCACCGCCGCGCGAGGTCGCGGCCAAACCCGAGGCAAAGGAGGGCGCCGACGACGGAGGGGCGGAGACACCTCCTGCGCCTGCGGACAAGCCGGCGGCGGATGGCAGCAAAACCCGGTCGCACCAATCGGCAACAAAAAAGCGCCGGTGAAACCGGCGCTTTTGAAAGCCCTCAGGCAATGCCTGCTCAGTAGGATGAATAGGCCCCGCCGCCCTGGAGCGCGAGGCGCGAATTGTAAGGCGAATCGCCATGTTTGGGCTCGAGCACCACGACGATGGTGCCGACTTTGACGCGATCATAGAGATCGATGGCGTCCTCGTTGGTGAGGCGGATGCAGCCCGACGAGATCGAGGCGCCGATATATTCCGGCTGGTTGGTGCCGTGGATTCGGAACAGCGTGTCCTTGCCGCCCGAATAAAGGTATATCGCTCGGGATCCCATCGGATTGTCCGGACCCGGCGCAACATAGGTCGGCACGCCGAGGCGCGAAATCTCGCCGGGGGTGGGGTGCCAGGCCGGCCACTCCGTCTTGCTGCCGACCTTGGCGATGCCCGACCAGGCCATGGCCTCTTCGCCGACGGTGATGCCGTAGCGGATCGCCTTGCCGCCCTCCAGCACGTAGTAGAGGTAGTGGTTGTCGGAATCGACAACGATTGAGCCCGGCGATTCCTTGCGGTGGTATTCGACGATGGCGCGGCGGAACGGCTCGGCGACCGGGGTGTTCTCGTACCGGACCTTGGCCAGGAGTTCCTTGTCCTTCGGCTTGAAGGCCTTGGTGTCGGTCGCCTCAAAATGAGTGGCCTGCATGCAGCCCGACAGCATCAGGCCAGTGGCCAAAATCCCAAACTTAACTTTCAGCGACGACATGGTTTGGTTCCAATCAAAACAATACCGTGCGGAAGGGGCCTGAGCTTAGCGCCCAAGTTCCTCGACTCCGTTAATCCCATTATCGTTGAAATCTGCCACAATTCCAGCGCTGAAGCCGTTTTCCCAGGCTGCAAGACCCCAGCTGTGGCTTTTCTGCCGCAAATTTGGGGACGCTGTGAGGGTTTTTGAGGTGAGACGCACCAGACTGTTCCTTCCGCGCCACAGTTGAGCCCCGACAGCGCCACAAATGCAAACGCTCCGTTAATGTTGTTGTCATCGTGAACGTGTCAGAATCGCGCTAAGGGCTGTCATTCTGTCGCAGGATCTCTGGAGCTTTTGATGTTTTCGGTGTTCGTTCCCTCCGAGACCTCCCTCAAGAAGGCGGTTATCGAGGATCTCACGGCGCTGCCGGAGAACGCGGTCTGGATCGACCTCGTCAACCCCTCGGCCGCCGAGGACAAGGCCGTGGAGCGGCTCGCGGGTATCGCCATCCCGACCCGGGAAGACATGCAGGAGATCGAGATCTCCAGCCGGCTCTATATGGAGAACGGCGCGCGCTACATGACCGCGACGCTGATGTGCCACTCCGATACCGACATGCCCCGGACCACGGCGGTGACCTTCATCCTCGGCGACCACCGCCTGGTGACGGTGCGCTACGACCTGCCCAAGCCCTTCGCCCTGGTCGAGGCCAAGCTCGCCCGCTCCTGCACCCCGTCGATCACCGGCGAGATGGTGCTGATGGAACTCCTGGACGCGGTGATCGACCGCTGCGCCGACATTCTGGAGCGCTGCGGCGCCGAGATCGACCAGGTCTCCCACGAGATCTTCGAGCCGGAGAGCGAGCGCCACGGCCACGCCAAGCGATATTCCCAGATCCTGATCTCGATCGGCCGCAAGGGCGATTTGACCTCGAAGGTTCGCGAGAGCCTGGTCTCGATCGGCCGCGTCGTGACGTTCCTGTCCGCCGTGGTCGAGGGCGTGAAATGGTCCAAGGACATGCGCGAGCAGCTCAAGACCATGCAGCGCGACGTCGCCTCGCTGACCGATCACGCCTCCTATCTCTCCAGCAAGATCACCTTCGTGCTCGACGCCATGCTCGGGGTCGTCAACCTCGAGCAGAACAACATCATCAAGCTGTTCTCGGTGATGGCCGTCGTCTTGATGCCGCCGACGCTGATCGCCTCGGTCTACGGCATGAACTTCAAGGTGATGCCGGAACTCGAATGGGTGCATGGCTACCCGATGGCGCTGGTGATGATGCTGATCGCCGCCATCGTCCCGTACTGGATCTTCAAGTTCAAGAAGTGGCTGTAGGAATCGCGCTCCAGCAAAGATACCTACCGAGACCTTACGCCGCTCGCACAGACACGGTGTATCGTGTCGCAGAATAGATCGGCATTGCGGCGACGCGGTGATGTGTGTGTCATGCCGCAATTCCTCCGGTAAAATTTGAGCGGTGGGCTGAACGTTTGCGCGAAACTTGTCTGCGATAAGCAGGGCGTAGCCGCGAGGAACAGCCATGGTTGAGAAACACATAACGTCGCCCCGCAACGTCATCGATCTGGCAAACTATCGTCAGGCGATGTCGAGCGGCAAGGCGCCGTCGATGTCGGCACGCATGTGCCGGCACTGTGGTGCTCCGCTGCTCGATGGTGAGAACGACGACGACTGCTCGACTGCATTCAGCACGGCCGCTCCGCGGCCGCGCGAGCGGTCACGTCGGATTCGACTCGATTGAGGAACGGAAGGTAAGGGCGATCCAGGTCTTGCGGCGGCGTTGTCTGGATCGCCTTGCTTCCCTCTCGCAGCTCCTCGCTGAGGTTCGGCTGCGGCCTGATGTGGGGCATAGCGCTCCGCCCCAGTCCTCCTTATCTCTATTGGTGTTCGCGGCGGAGCCGGTTAAGCTGCGATCGTGCCATCGGAGGCGCCGATGGGTGCTGGAATCAAAGAACCCAGCAAAGACCCCGCGAAGGCCGGGCGGATGTCTGGCGAACGCTTCCGCGCGTTCCAGGAAGGTCGCCCGGACCATGAACGCCGGGAACTCATCGCAGGTGTCCCCATGATGATGACGCCGTCGTTCTCAACGACGCTCTGGCGGAGCACGACCATGGCCGCATCGCAATGCAGCGTTCCGGCATCGAGCTCGGGTCGGGCGAATTTCCGCCCCGAGCCGGATGTGGCCGTGATCGATGCCGACTACGAACCGGGGCAGCGGTTCGTGGACCGTGCTTATCTGCTGGCGGAGATCGTCTCGTCCACCGACGGCACGCGCGTGCCCGACACCGACGCGAAGTGGATCGACGTCAAGCGGACCATCTATCTCGCGCATGCAGCCTGCGAAGCGGTGCTCATCATCGAGCAGGATCGGATGGAGGTGCGTCTCGATACAAGGACGTCGGCTGGTTGGAGTTCGCAGCGTTGGGTCCGGCCGACGAACTGAAGCTCCCTGCCTTCGGGCTGCAATGCCCGGTCGCCGATCTCTATGAGGGAACGCCGCTACAGCCGCGGCGCGGACGCAAGCGGTCCGCCTGAGCCTCATCGTCGCCCGTCGGGCAAAACACCGGGCGAGGCTGTCAATCCGTCATCGCGAAAATATTCAGCTTTACCGAAATTCGGTTTCGGCGTATGTGTCGTCCATCCCGGCTCATCCAAGAGGGGCGATCTTGTGGTCGTCACTGTCGCGAGCCGGGCTTGCGGTGGACGCGGCAGCGTCGGCACGAGAGGTGCGGGCAGGGCGGGTAGTCCCTGTGAGTCCGTAACCGCGTGCGGACGACGGCGCTGCTAGGCTTCGTCTCGTCTGTAAGTTTCCGGCTTCGTCGACAGGGCTCGGGAATACTGCGGCGAAATGGCGGGCCGTGCGTACGGCAAAACCGTGTGGTCCTGGCCGTCGTTGCTACGGTCAAGCTTCTGCGGAGGTGCGAGCGAGCCCAACCGGGCAGACTGCATCATGCAATTCGTGGGGCGAGGGAGGCCAGAAGGAAAGTTCGGCTCCCGGGAGAGCACGGCATAAGCCGTCCGACCATCGCGCAGGGAAGGCCGAGTGATCGGCACCACCTGTATGCTGCTGTGCGGTTCTTCCTGCGTGTGCTTTTCGCGCAGCGGACCGCGGGTGCGAGCCGGCACCCGGTCTTCCCTGCGCCCTTGTGCCCCCGAAATCTGGCAGGATGTGGCAACGGGCGGTTGGATCAGAACCGCCCGTTGCCGGAACTGAGCCCGTTGCGCCCAAAGGCGACAGAGCCTGCTAAAGAGCAAGGGACAGCTCCGGTGTCTTCCTCAACCCGAACAGTTGCAAGGGCTGCGAGCCCGTACCAGGCAAGGAAGGGAGTGGATGATGACACAAGACGATCTGGTTGTCGTCGGCATCGATGTCGCCAAAGACAAGATTGATGCGTGCATTCGGGCCGTAACGGAGCGGAAGACTTGCCCAACAACCGCGGCGGGGCGACGGAGCTTGATTGCATGGCTTCGCAAGCATCGGGTCGGCAAGGCAGTGATGGAGGCAAGCGGCGGCTACGAGCGGGTATGGGCCAAGGCGTTGCGCCAAGCAGGGCTGGAAGTACGGATCGTCGATCCCAAACGGGTTCGCCATTTTGCGGAATCGGCGGGACGCCTTGCGAAAAACGACAAGATCGACGCGGAGATGATCTCCTGGTTCGCCGAGACATTCAGCGAGGCTCCCAGCCAAGTCGACAATCCCGCTCACGAGGAGATGAAGGCACTGGTGAGGGGACGCCAAGGCCTGATTGACGTCAGGGCTCGCCTGGAAATGCAGAAGGAGCATGAAGCGCCGGCCCTTGTTCGGAAGGCTCGCGCGCGTCTTCTTAAGAAGCTAGCTGACGAAATCGCCGCGCTCGATACCGCGATCGCGGCGACGATCAAGACAACGCCGGACTTTGCCAAACGCGCCGAGATCATCCAGAGCGTACCAGGCTTTGCTGAGGGGACCGCAATGGCGCTGCTTGGAGGACTACCGGAGCTGGGGCAGGTGAGCGATGAAGTTGCCGCCGCGTTGGTGGGCGTTGCTCCTTATGACGACGATAGCGGCAAACGTCGAGGTGAACGCTGCATCAAGGGTGGCCGCCGCTGGGTGCGAAATGCCCTTTACATGCCCTGCGTCGGCGCCGCGACGCTGAACAATCCGGTGTTCAAGGCCTTCTATGAACGCCTGATTGCCAAGGGCAAGCCGCCAAAGATCGCGATCGTCGCCTGCATACGCAAGCTGATCATCATCCTCAACACCATGATCGCTCGCGGCGAGACGTGGGATCCGAAAAGATACAGGGTGGCTTGACGAGCGCGTCTATCTCGCGCTCGGACTTCGGCCGAGCGCATGCCCAGCCCAAAGACCGGCGTGCAGACGGGGTCAAGGCCGTCAGCCGCCGAAGGCGGGGGTGCGCCAGCACCAGCCTTGAGCCCGTCTGATCGCCGGTCTACTCCGACCCCAGTTGCTCTTGGATTGGAGGGTGACGTGATGAAGCAAAGCTCGGGCGGAATGCGCCGCGAGGCCGCGAAGCTGTGTCTGACGCAATGGCGCGAACCGATTACACGTGCTGGCCGCCGTTGATGTGGATCTCGGCGCCGTTGACGTAAGAGCTGGTGTCCGTGCACAGCACATAGATGATCTTCGCCACTTCGTCGGGCGTGCCGAGGCGGTGCATCGGGATCTGCTGCTCGACGATCTTCTCGGTGCCGGGCGACAGAATCGAGGTGTCGATCTCGCCTGGGGCGATCGCGTTGACGCGCACGCCGATGCGGCCGAAGTCGGAGGCCATCTCGCGCGTCAGCGCGGCGAGCGCCGCCTTCGAGGTGGCATAGGCGGCGCCTGCGAAGGGGTGCACGCGCGATCCCGCGATCGAGGTGACGTTCACGACCGATCCCTTGGCCGCCTTCAATTCCTCGATCAGTCCGCGCGCCATCATGATCGGCGCGAAGAAGTTGACATTGAAGACGTGGGTCCAGGTGTCGAGGTCGGTGTCGACCGAGCCCAGCCGGGAGCCGCCGGAGCCTTTCGGCGAGATCGCGGCGTTGTTGACCAGCGCATGCAGCGTGCCGCCTTCCAGCCGGCTGCGGATCTCGGAGATCGCGCGCGCGGTGTCCTCGGGGTTGCCGAGGTCGACCTGGATGTGGTCCTCAGGGCCGGCGTCCCAGGGGCAGTCCTCCGGGAAAGGATGCCGCGAGCAGGTGATGACGCGCCAGCCCGCCGAGGAGAAACGGATCACGGTGGCGTGGCCGATGCCGCGGCTGGCTCCGGTCAGGAGCAGCGTACGGCGCGGCGCATTGGACGAATGCGGCATGGACATCTTTCAGGTCGGCCCAAAGCTTATGGATACATCCGCGTCTTGGACCACGGTTGGCCGGCCGCGTCACGGCGAAATTCGATGCGGTCGTGCAGGCGGAACGGGCGGTCGTGCCAGAACTCGATCCGTAACGGCGTGATGCGCCAGCCGCTCCAGCCCGGAGGCCGCGGCACTTCGCCGATGACGTATTTGGCCGCGACCTTGGCGATGGCCTGCTCGAACGCGAACCGGCTCTCCAGCTCTTGCGATTGCTTGCTCGCCCAGGCGCCGATCTGGGCCTGCTTCGGTCGCGTCGCGAAATAGGCGTCGGCCTCGGCGTCGGTCACCGGCGTCACGTTGCCGCGGATGCGGACCTGACGGCGCAGCGACTTCCAGTGAAAAAGTAACGCTGCCTTAGGATTTGCGGCGAGCTCGCGGCCCTTCTGGCTGGCGATGTGGCTGTAGAAAACGAAACCCTCGGTATCGAAGCCCTTCATCAGCACCATGCGCACATCGGGCATGCCGTCGCGATCGGCGGTTGCGAGCGCCATGGCATTCGGATCGTTCGGCTCGCTCTTGATCGCCTCGTTCAGCCAGGCCTCGAACAACGCAAATGGCTCGTCGGCGGCGGTGAAATCACCGGATGTTAAGGGTGTCTGGTGTTTCATCGAGGTCGTGTCGGTCATGTCCGGAGTCCGAGTTGCGTCCCGCGGCCCAAAACGCGTTGTTGTCCGCTACCGCCCTATATAGGGCATGGGGACGCGTTGGCCTATCGGCGATCCGGCCGTCCGGCTTCGTCATGACGATGATTCTGATCGGGCTTGGTGCCGGCGGCTGCAGCTTTTCCCGCAACGACAGCAGCGCCTATGCCAAGGGCGAGGACAGCGACCTCACCGGCTCGATCGCGCGGCCGGCAAAGGACGCTCCCCCGACCGAAACCGATCTCGCCTTCACCCGCAACGCCGCCTCCGACGTCCTCAGCAAGGGCGACAAGGATTCCAGCCAGCATTGGGAGAACCCGGAGACCGGGGCGCGCGGCTCGGTGACGCCCATCGCCCAGTCCTACGCCGCCGAGGACGGGCGCAAATGCCGCGACTTCCTGGCGAGCTACGTCAACGGCAACACCGAAAGCTGGCTCCAGGGCGCCGGCTGCCAAAGCAGCCGTGGCCGTTGGGAGATTCATACGCTAAAGCCGTGGCGGAGCTGAGCATGATCCGGAAAAAGTGGGAGCCGGTCTTCCGATAGGCCATGCTCCAGACAAACTCGCGTTCCTAGTTGCAAAAATGCCACTCTCTTCCCACATGACCGGCAGGTGGGGCGGGGAGCCCTTTGAACAATTCGATTTCTTGAAGGAGACGTGACGAATGCGCGACCCCTATGAGGTCTTGGGGGTGCCGCGGAGCGCCAGCGCTGCCGCGATCAAGAGCGCCTATCGCAAGCTGGCCAAGAAGCACCATCCGGACAGCAACAAGGGTGATTCGAAGGCGGCCGAACGCTTCGCCGAGATCAACTCGGCCAACGAGATCCTCGGCGACGAGGACAAGCGCAAGCAGTTTGACCGCGGCGAGATCGACGCCGATGGCAAGCCGCGCTTCCAGGGTTTTCCCGGCGGCGGCGGCCCTCGCGGCCGCGCCGGCCCTGGCGGGTTCGAAAGCTATACGTTCCGAAGCGGCGGTGCGGGCGGCCCGGGCGGGGGCGCGTTCGAGGACATCCTCAACAGCATGTTCGGCGGCGGGATGCGCGGCGCGCGGCCCGGAGCCGGCGGCGGTGCCCAGTTCGAGTTCGACACCGGCGGCATCGGGCTCGATCTCGACGTCAACGTCGCCATGAGCGTCTCGCTGGAAGAGGCGGTCAAGGGCGGCGAGAAGCGTGTGCGGCTGCCGACGGGCAAGGAGCTCAACGTCAAGATTCCGCCCGGAGTCACCGAGGGCCAGCAGATCCGGCTGCGGGGACAGGGCGAAAGCGCGCAGGGCCATCCGCCCGGCGATCTCCTGATCACCATCAACATCGCGCCGCACCCGTTCTTCAGGGTCGAGGGCGCCGACCTCAGGATCGACCTGCCTGTCACGCTCTACGAGGCGGTGCTCGGCGGCAAGGTCCGCGTGCCCACCCTCGGCAATGCCGTGGAGCTCTCGGTCCCCAAGAACACCTCCAGCGGCCGGACCTTCCGTCTCAAGGGCAAGGGTCTGCCGAAATCCGGCGGGACCGGGGATCTCTTCGTCACCATCCGGATTATGCTACCGGACGGGAACGACGCCGAGCTTGAAGCATTGATGGAGAAGTGGCGGGACCAACACCCCTACAATCCACGTAGCGGGCTTGGTTAGGCGATCGACTGTAGGGGGTTCTCCTAAAGGACCACGGCATCGTCTTGGAGATGATGCTCATCATATGCCTGAGGCGTGGTAGCGCTTCATGGTTTCGACGTGTCGGCTGTCCGGCGGGGCAGCCGATAAAAAGGTGCGGCCTCGAGAGGGGGACCAGCGCGGTACCAAAAACCCCAATCGAGGCCGCCCGCGTCGATCGGCGGATCGAACGCCACTCATAATCGCGTGAACACCCGGTGCGATAATGAGACGCGTCGATGTCCTGATTCCAAATTTTCGATGACGGAATCTGGGCACCGCGCCTGTGCAGTTGTCTAGGTGCCGTTTTTCTCTGCTTGGTCGTAGACGGCCTGCGCCACCCTGGTCAGCCGCTCGCGATCACTGCTGCCGCTGACGACGTAGCCGACGCCGCGCTCGGCCCAGAACAACGCGCCGTCCTTGTCCGTCTTGGCGTAGCGCATTTGCGTTGCACCATTCTCGGTCTTGGCGCTGTAGATCGTGTACCGCTCGCCCGAGGCGCCCTCGTACATCAGGAACGACGCCGGACCGTTCGGTCCCGGCAGAAGCCGGCCGCCGACCAGCTTCAGCCCGCTCGCCTCCAGGTTCGGCGCGAACACGGTCCAGCCGCAGCGCCGGGTCAACCAGGCCTGCAAGTGATCGCGCTCGTTGCCGCCGACCTCCACGGGGTGGCGGACCTCCACGACGTAGAGGCGGTGGGCGCCGAGCGCGTCCGCCGTAAAGCTCTGGAAGGTCGAGGGTGCGTTGGCGGCGCCATGCGCCAGCCAGCCGGCGGCGCCGCCGGCGAGGAAGGCAACCAACACGGCCGCAGCGGCGCCGTAGAGCCATTGCCGCGGGCGGCGCTCCAGCCGCTCGAGCTCGAGCCGTGCGGGCACCGGCTCATGGGCCACCGAATCGTAACGGGCGTGCAGCATCTCGGCCATGGTCCGCCAGGACTGCACCCGCTCGGCGTCCTCGGGGTGGGCGGCAAGAAAGGCCTCGACGTCGGCGCGTCGCTCAGCCGGCAGCTCGCCGTCGACATAGGCGTGCAGTTCGTCCTCGGTCACTGGGATGTTGCGGTCGTTCATATCGATCGTCTCTGGCTCTGCGGCCCAAAATATCTTTTGCGAGTTAGCTTCGCGCAGCTCATCATTTCACCCGCCTGAGCGCCGTCCGCTCACCCTCCAGCGAGGCTTTGACGTGGGCTCTTGCGCGTGCCAGGCGCGACATCACGGTGCCGATCGGCACGCCCTGGATGTCGGCAACCTCCCGGTAGCTCATGCCTTCCAGCATCACCAGGAGCAGCACCGAACGCTGCTCCTCGACGAGAGTAGCCAGCGCCCTCTCGATGTCGCGTCCTTCGGCCTCGGTCCCGCTGGCATCCGGGTTGTTCTCCGTCAGCGGCATGAATTGCGGCCGCCTTGCCAGGGAACGGCGCCGGTTCTTGTTGAGGTTGGTCAGGATCGTGTAGAGCCAGCTCCTGACGTCGCCTCCGAGGAACAGCCGCTCCGAACGCAGCGCGCGTACCAACGTGTCCTGGACCAGATCGTCGGCCGCATCCGCATCGCGTGTGAGCGCGCGGGCATACCGGCGCAACGCCGGGATCATGGCTTCCACACTCTGGCGAAACGCATTCATTGCAGTCTTGACGTCCCTGGCGTTCGGCGCGCGCCTATAGCGATCATAACACCCGAGCGGAACGGCTATTCCGGCATTCGAAACAGCGTTAACGCCGCGGATTTGGGCTGTACCGCGGGGGAGGGCTGGTGTACCTCCAGACCTCAACGAGAGTTCGACGGGACGTGCAAAAATGGCGCAGAATTCGGGTCTGATGCAAGGAAAGCGCGGGGTCATCCTCGGCGTCGCCAACAACCGCTCGATCGCCTGGGGCATCGCCAAGGCATGCCACGCCGCGGGTGCCGAGCTCGCCTTCACCTATCAGGGCGATGCACTGAAGAAGCGCGTCGAGCCGCTCGCCGCCGAGATCGGCGGCCTCGTGCTCGGCCATTGCGACGTCACGGATGCCGCGACGATCGATGCCGCCTTCGCGGTGCTGAAGGAAAAGTGGGGCAAGATCGACTTTCTGGTCCATGCGATCGCCTATGGCGAGCAGCTCGACGGCCGCTATGTCGACACCACGCAGGAGAATTTTTCGAAGTCGATGCTGATCTCCTGCTATTCGTTCACGGCGGTGGCGCAGCGGGCCGAGAAGCTGATGACGGATGGCGGCTCGCTGATCACGCTCTCCTATTACGGCGCCGAGAAGTGGATGCCGCATTACAACGTGATGGGCGTGGCCAAGGCGGCGCTGGAAGCGAGCGTGCGCTACCTCGCCGCCGATCTCGGCGAGAAGAACATCCGCGTCAACGCGATCTCGGCAGGTCCCATCAAGACGCTGGCGGCATCCGGCATCGGTGACTTCCGCTATATCCTGAAGTGGAACGAGACCAACGCGCCGATGCGGCGCAACGTCTCCACCGAAGACGTCGGCGGCAGCGCGCTGTATTTCCTCTCCGACCTCTCGCGCGGCGTCACCGGCGAGGTGCACCACGTCGATTCCGGCTACCACGTGCTCGGCATGAAGCGGCCGGATGCGCCTGATATCTCGCTTGGCGGGTAGAGCATGATCCGGAAAAGTGGAAACCGGTTTTCCGACAAGATCATGCTCAAACAAAGAGGACTAGCCACTAGCTAAAATGCCCGGGCCTACGATCTACTATCTTCGCCACGGCGAGACCGAGTGGAATGCGCTCGGCAGGCTTCAGGGCACCAGGGACGTTCTGCTGAACGCGCGCGGCCGCAGCCAGGCCGTGCAGGCCGGGGGCGTGCTGGCCGAACTGTTCAAGCGCGACGGGCGCGACAAGGCCGCGCTGGCTTACGTGTCGAGCCCGCTCGGCCGTGCGCGCCAGACCATGGAGTTCGCGCGCGGCAAGCTCGAATTGCCGCCTGCCGATTACGCGCTCGACGATCGTCTGCGCGAGATCGGCTACGGCACCTGGGAGGGCTTGACGCTGGCTGAGAGCCAGGCGAAGGATCCGGACGTCTATGCGAGGCGCCTCGCCGACAAATGGACCGTGGGACCTGCGGGCGGGGAGACCTACGCCGACGTGCAGGTCCGCGTGCGCGCCTGGTACGACCAACTCTGGACCGACACCGTCGCGGTGGCCCATGGCGGGACCTGCCGGGCCCTGATGGTGTCCCTGGGGCTGGAGACACCCGCCAGCGCCGCCGAGCTCTATATCGAGCAGGGCGCCGTCTACGTGTTCCGCGACGGGCGGCTGGAGAAGTTCAGTTGAGGGCCTGAGTTTTTCGTCATTCCGGGGCGATGCGCAGCATCGAACCCGGAATCTCGAGATTCCGGGTTCGCCCTCCGGGCGCCCCGGAATGACCGAGTGCGTTTGACCCCGGTGTTCCCCCGCGTTACCACCACAAGTCAGAACTGACTTACGAGCCAGAGACGGATGTCCTTCAACACTTTCGGCCACCTGTTCCGCGTCACCACCTTCGGCGAGAGCCATGGGGTGGCGATCGGCTGCGTGGTCGACGGCTGCCCGCCGATGATCCCGCTCACCGAGGCCGACATCCAGCGGGATCTCGACCGCCGCCGTCCAGGCCAGTCGCGCTTCACCACCCAGCGCCAGGAGCCGGACCAGGTGAAGATCCTCTCCGGCGTGATGGCGCATCCGGAGACCGGCGTGCAGGTGACGACGGGCACGCCGATCGGCCTTTTGATCGAGAACACCGACCAGCGCTCGAAGGATTATTCCGAGATCAAGGACAAGTTTCGTCCCGGTCATGCCGACTTCACCTATGAGGCGAAGTACGGCCTGCGCGATTATCGCGGCGGCGGGCGCTCCTCGGCGCGCGAGACCGCGATGCGCGTTGCCGCCGGCGCCATCGCACGGAAAGTGCTGCCGGACGTGAAGGTGCGGGGCGCGCTGGTGCAGATCGGCCCGCACAAGATCGATCGCGACAAGTGGGACTGGGACGAGGTCGCCAGAAATCCGTTCTTCTGTCCCGACAAGGACAAGGCCGCGTTCTTCGAGACCTATCTCGACGGCATCCGCAAGAGCGGCTCCTCGATCGGCGCGGTGATCGAGGTCGTCGCCGAAGGCGTGCCGGCAGGTCTCGGCGCGCCGATCTACGCTAAGCTCGATTCCGATCTGGCGGGCGCGATGATGACCATCAATGCGGTGAAGGGCGTCGAGATCGGCGCCGGCTTCGGCGCGGCAGAACTGACTGGTGAGGAGAATGCCGACGAGATGCGCTCCGGCAATGACGGCACGCGCTTCCTCTCCAACCACGCCGGCGGCGTGCTGGGCGGCATCTCCACCGGACAGCCCGTGGTGGTGCGTTTCGCGGTGAAGCCGACCTCGTCGATCCTGCAGCCGCGTCTCACCGTCGATCGCCAAGGCACCGAGACCGAGATCTTCACCAAGGGCCGCCATGACCCCTGCGTCGGCATCCGTGCCGTTCCCGTCGGCGAGGCCATGATGGCCTGCGTGCTCGCCGATCACTTCCTGCGTGATCGCGGGCAGGTGGGACGTTGACTTCTTCACCTCTCCCAGGGAGAGGTGAACTTGCCGTCGCGGCACTAGCTCTCCGTGCAGCTTGACGACTCCGCAACTTCGTTCGCAAATGCGGCCATGAACAGCTCCGAGCTTCAGCGCATCTGCAACTGGCTGATCGACGGCGCCTGGGCGGCGCAGGAGCCGGCCGTAGGGATTGCCCATTTCTGCGAACGTCTGGTCGCGGCCGGCCTGCCGCTGACGCGTTTCGGCATCTTCATCCGCACGCTGCATCCCGAAGTCTTCGGCCGCAACTTCATCTGGCGGCAGGGGCAGGGGGTTGAAATCGGCAGCGTCGATTTCGAGATCCTGGACACGCCCCAATTCGCCCGCAGCCCGCTCCGCGTCGTGTTCGAGCAGGGGATCGAGGTCCGGGGACGCGCAAGCGATGCAAACAGCAAGCGATTTCCGTTCCTCGAGGACATGCGCGCCGAAGGCGCCACCGACTATATCGCGGTGCCGGTGCCTTTTCTCGACGGCTCCATCCACGCGACGAGCTGGATCACGCAGCAGCCCGGTGGCTTCAGCGACGACGACATCGCGGTGATCCGAACCGTCATCGCGCCGCTGGCGCGCATCAGCGAGATCATCACCATGCGCCGCACCGCCGAGATGCTGCTCGACACCTATGTCGGCAACCGCGCCGGCGCGCGCATCCTCGGCGGCCAGATCCGCCGCGGTCACAACGACACCATGCAGGCTGCGATCTGGCTGTCCGATCTGCGCGGCTTCACCGCGCTGTCGGACCGGCTGCCGCCCGAGACGGTGGTCCAGATCCTCAATCATTATTTCGACTGTCAGGTCGCCGCAATTCGCGATCATGGCGGCGAGGTGTTGAAGTTCATGGGCGACGGCCTGCTCGCCGTGTTTCCGATCGACGAATATGTCGGCGATGCCGCCCATGTCTGCGCGGGCGTGCTGGAGGCGGCGCGTGAATCCCGCGCCAGCGTCGAAGCGCTCGCCGTTCCGGTCGGGGATGCCGTCGAGCGCTTCCGTTTCGGCGTCGCGCTGCACGTCGGCAACATCCTCTACGGCAATATCGGCGGCGGCAACCGGCTGGACTTCACCTGCATCGGCCCAGCGGTCAATCTCGCCGCAAGGCTGGAGAAGATCACGGGACGCCTGGGTCGCACCGTCGTCGCTTCGGAAGGTTTCGCCAATGCCTGCCGTCACGACTGGCACGAGCTCGGCGAATTTCCGATCGCGGGATTTTCCAGGGCGCAGCGCGTGTACGGGCTAGCGGAGGAGACGCAGGCGTTGGTCGGGTGAGCCTTATTCCTCAGGCTCTGTCGTGAACAATAGCGGATAGCCCTTGGCCCGGCCGGCATCGGTGGCGCGCGTGGCCTTGGTCTCGGCGACGTCCTTGGTGAACACGGCGACGACGCAGGCGCCAAGCTTGTGGGCCGTAATCATCACCTTGTAGGCCTGAGCCTCGGTCATGCGGAATTCGGCCTTCAGCACCATCGTGACGAACTCACGCGGCGTGTAGTCGTCGTTGATCAGGATGACCTTGTGCAGCTTCGGTCGCTCGACCTTGGTCTTCGTCCTGGTTTTCGGCTTGGTAACGGCGTCGTTCATTCCGCCTCCTGGACACGGCGGCTTGGGTTCCCTGCCGGGCGATCAGCCTGCGGCCTTCGCACCATATTGCAGGACCTGCACCTTCTCCAAGGTGATCAGCCCGCTCGACATCATGCCGTCCAGGATGGGCAGGAATGCATTGATGTTGTCCTCGCTGTCGACGATCTCGATCAGCAGCGGCAGGTCTTCCGACAGCCGCAGGATCTTCGAGGTGTGCAGCCGGCTGGACTTGCCGAAGCCCATCGGACCGCGCAGCACGGTGGCGCCGGCCAGATGTCGCTCGCGCGCGGTCATCACAATCGCCTCATAGAGCGGCTTGCCGTCATAATGGTCGCTCTCGCCGATGAAGATCCGGAGCGAAACAGCCTGATCGGGGATTTGCATGCTCAGCTCCTTGTCAAGCGATTGTAGCGGCTCGCCATCATATGCCCTGCCCATACCGACACCAGCCAGCAGATCACGGACGCCGCGACATAGGCGAGCGCGGTGTACTTCATGCTGCCGTGGAGCAGGCGGAAGGTCTCCAGGCTGAAGGCCGAGAAGGTGGTGTAGCCGCCGCAGAACCCGGTCATGACGAACTGCCGGTGCTCGGGCCGGGCCAGCATGCGGCCGTCGGGGCCGGTCAGCGTCGCGTAGAAGCCGATGATCAGCGATCCCGTCGCGTTGATGAACAGGGTCGCGAAGGGAAAGCCCGGCCCCGTGTCGAGCGCAAGCCCGACCAGATAACGCGTCAGGCCGCCGACGACGCTGCCGGCGGCGACCCAGGCATAGAGCAGCGCAATGCGCCAACGATCGGCGGGAGAGTTCATCGGCCGCTAGCCTCCCAGACCGTCTGCAAGGAGGAAGCCGCAACTGACAGCGGTGAGGCACAGCCCGACTGAGAGCAAGATATTCCCGAGCGCATGCATCGGCTCGCTGCGCGCGAGCGTCAGCGTTTGCAGGCTGAACGAGGACACCGTGGTGTAGCAGCCGAGAAAACCGGTCACCGCGAACAGCCATGGAGTGGGCGCGGCGAAGGCCGAGCCGGGATGGGTCGCCAGCGCGCCGAACATGCCGATCAGGAAGGCGCCGGTGACGTTGATGGTCATGGTGCCCCACGGAAACGTTTCGCCCAGCCGCCGCGCGATCACACCGGAGACGAAATAGCGCGCGCAGCCCCCGAGGGCGCTGCCGATCATGATCGCAACTGCCCCGCTCAGCACGATGAACCGTCCCCCGTCATCACTTGCTCGCTACCGCAAGACCGTTGCCGACCGCAAGCAATCCCACCACCGAAACCAGCGCGAAGCCGAGCCCGGCAAGAAACGTTCCCGCCGGTCCATAGGCGTCCCACAGCGCACCCGCGATCACGCTCGCAGCCAGCAAGGCAAGCCCGGTGAACAGGTTGAAATAGCCGAAGGCGGTGCCGCGCAAGGCGGGCGGCGCGGCGTCGGCGACAAGGGCGGAGAGCAGCCCCTGCGACAGCCCCATATGCAGCCCCCACAGCACGACGCCGAGCGCGAGGCCAGCCAGATTCGGCAACAGCGCCAGCACGAGGTCGGCGCCGGCGAGGAAGACGAGGCCGAGCGCGAGCAGGCCGGTCCGGTTGATTCGGTCCGAGAGCACGCCGGCCGGATAGGCCGAGAGCGCGTAGACGACATTCATCAGTACCAGCACGGCCGGCACCCACATCACATTGAGGCCGATGTTCTGCGCGCGCAGGATCAGGAAGGCCTCGCTGAAGCGCGCGAGCGTGAACACCACGCCCACGGCGACGACGCGCCAATAGACCGCTCCGAGCTGGCGCATCGCGGCGAGATTGAGCGGATTTTCCGCAGGTTTTCGGCTCGGATCGGGCTCCGGCTCCTTCACCGCGAACGCGATCAACCCAAAGGACAGGAATGCCGGCAGCACCGCCACCCAGAATACGAGGGCGAAATTGTCTGCCGTCCACCACATCAGGCCGATCGCCGCGAGCGGCCCGACGAAGGCGCCGATCGTGTCGAGCGATTGCCGCAGGCCAAAGCTTGCGCCGCGCAGGCCGACGGGGGCGATATCGGCGATCAGCGCATCGCGCGGCGCGCCGCGAATGCCCTTGCCGACGCGATCGATGAAGCGCGCGGCAACCAGCCATCCGACGCTGGGCGCGAGCGGGAACAGCGGCTTGGTGAAGGCGGCCAGCCCATAGCCGAGCGCGGCGAGCAGCTTGCGGCGGCCGAGCCAGTCCGACAGCGCACCGGAGAAGATCTTGGTGATCGAGGCGGTCGCCTCGGCAATGCCCTCGATGAAGCCGACGGTGAGCGTGGAGGCGCCGAGCACGGTGACGAGATAGACCGGCAGCAGCGCGTGGATCATCTCGGAGGAGATGTCCATCAGCATCGAGACGAAGCCGAGCACCCAGATTCCCCTGGGCAGCGTGGTGCGCACGGCCTTCGGTGTCGTCATCGTCACGTCTTCGTCGTCCCCTGGCATTCGCTCGCCGACCTTCGTCATCAGGCAACAAAAAACCCGCCATCGGCGGGTATGTCCATGCTCCCGCCAAAGGCCGAGGCTCAAGATGCCTCTCCTCCAGCAGGAGTCATCAGCCCACGAGGTCATCGACCGCCGGGCGGTTGTCGGGGGACTCCATCCCCATCTGTGCGACCAACCCTAGCATGGAAATCGTGCCGGACAAGTGGGCGGGACCGTGCCTCCACTGGCAGCTGTCATTCCGGGGCGATGCGCAGCATCGAACCCGGAATCTCGAGATTCCGGTCCTCGCTTCGCGAGTCCCGGAATGACGGCTCATGTGATCGCGCCTGTTCCCCCTTGTCATCGCTATGGCCAAACGACGGCAACACGCAGCAGCAATGCACTCGATTGTGAAGCGCGAGCGATCTTCGGCCTTTGCGGCAAGCCGATTGCATGTCACCATCGCGTCATACGACGGGAGACTGCGATGCGTTTGCTGTTCTCGATCGGGGCTGTGCTGGTGGCCGGCATGTTTGCCGGAGGGGGCATCGCGGCACCAGGACCCAAATTCGAATCGTCCAGAAATCAACCGCAGCGGCTTGCGGCCGACAAGGACGCGCAGACCGTCGATGTCGAGCTGATCCTCGCGGTCGACGTGTCCTACTCCATGGACATGGACGAGCTCGCGATCCAGCGCGAGGGCTACGCCCAGGCGATCCAGTCGAAGGAGTTCCTGCAGGCGCTGAAGCTCGGCCCGAACGGCCGTATCGCGGTGACCTATTTCGAGTGGGCCGCCTCCAGCGACCAGAAAATCATCATTCCCTGGCGGCTGGTCGATGGTCCGGAGACGGCGGACGCGGTTGCCGCCGAGATCATGAAGACGCCGATCCGGCGCGCTTCGCGCACCTCGATCTCCGGCGCGATCAACTTCGCGATGCCGCTGTTCGACGAGGATCCCTATCGCGGCCTGCGCCGTGTCATCGACATTTCCGGCGACGGTCCGAACAACAATGGCGGTCCGGTCACGGTGGCGCGCGATGCCGCCCTGGAGAAGGGCATCGTCATCAACGGCCTGCCGATCATGGTCAAGGAGCCGTCCTATTCGACCATGGATATCGACAATCTCGATTTCTACTACGAGGACTGTGTCATCGGGGGGCCGGGCTCCTTCGTCATCACGATCAAGGACCGCGACAAGTTCAAGGAAGCGATCCGCACCAAGCTGCTGATGGAAGTCGCCGGCCGCACGCCGGAGCGCCCGGTGATGCGCGTCGCCGACAAGGAGCCCCGCGTCAATTGCCTCATCGGCGAGAAGATCTGGTCCGATCGCTGGGGACGGTGAGGGGCGGGGTTTTCGGCGGGATCATGCCCGACGGTTGCGGCCGGTGACGAAATATCCGCCGGCGGATTCGTCAGGACGGCATAGCGGTTACGGCGCTGTCCCGTCGGGTTGCGTCAGCGTTTTCAATTGCCAGTCGACCTGCCGCAGCATTGCGCAGGCCTGTGCGAAACCGCCATCAGCGACGAGTTGCCAGATCTGGTCAGACTGCTCCACCAGGTACGGGATCGTCAGCGGCAAGCCCGCTGCCTCCTGTAGCGCCCCCTTCTCGTTGATCAGATAGCGCTCGTTCAGTGCGAACAGGACCTGCGCCACGCAGGCGAGCGACCTGTAGAGACATCCGGCGATGTGGCTCCGCTCGTGACCTGCGGCGGCGAGCTCGGCGTTCTCGATGCTGAACAGGATTTCCCACTGGAAGCGCCGGATCAGGGCGCTGCGCAGAGGCTTCGGATAGGGCAGCGCGATTGACTTGAGCCGGGCGATCACGCCGTTCGGATCGTGCAGGGGCTGACAATACGCGATCTCGCCCATCCAGATCGCCGAGCAGAAGCCGTGCGGATGGCCGGGCTGGTAATCTATGGTGACCACGCCGGCGCCGCAGGATTCCATGACGGACTCGACCGCGTCGGCGTTGCGGTAGAGCAGGTCGATCTTGCGGCCTTCCACCGAAAGCCAGGCGCCGCCGACGATCCATGGGCCCCATTCTCCGACGGGCGTCACCGTCGTGGCGGCGGGATCGTCAGCGATCGTCTTCGCAGCGGCCAGCACCCGTTCGGTGTCCAGCGGAATCGCCGTCTTGAAATAAAGTCCGATATCGTAGTCCGAAGCCGCGTGCGCGCGGCGGCGCGCGCGCGAGCCGCCGAGCACGACAGCTTGAACGCCCGGTACGTCGGCAAGAACACATGTCAGGCGGGCGAGCAATGGATCATGCGGCATGAGGCGCGGTTCCCCGAAAGACCTGCGGCCGCGACGGCGGCGCGGTCACTCCGCTGGCATTGATGATGGTCGGGGAGTATAGTTTCGCAGTATCTTAGACGGTAGCCAGAATGCTCGACCTTGCACGTTCATGCGCTCTTGCAGCTCTCGCCGTGCTCTGCCTCGGCGGAGAGGCGGTCCATGCGCAAGTCGCGCCGCTGCGATATTGGATTCCCGGCGGGCCTTTCGGCTTGGGCGGTGCTGCCGGCCTGAGCTCCGAAACCTTTGGCAACTTTGCGAGCTCCAACTACGGAGAGGCCGATTGGCGTACGAGCGCTGCGAACGGCTTCTTCATCGGCCGCGAACGCGCCGATTTCGGATTGAACGGCTTCAACCAGGCGGGCTCGTTCGGCAATTACAGCGCGCTCTCTTATGACAGCACGCAATTCGGCTATCAGATGAAGACCGCGGGCGGCATGCCCGTCACCTTCTTTGCTGGCTTCGACACGCTGAAATACGGCAACGGCATCGGCAGCTCGCTGGCGCCGCTCACCTCCGGCGCCGCGCCCGGCTATGGCGGGTTTGCGGGTGTCGAATTCAAGCCGACCTCAAATCTCAGCCTGTCGTTCGGCGTCGGCTACACCCAGCAGGATTCGGGCCGCATGGACAGCGACATCAGATCGAACATGCTGCCCGGCGAATCGCCGGCGCTGAGCGGCCTTCGGCGTTAGAGCACGATCCGGAAAAGTGTGTAGCGGTTTTCCGAAAAGATCATGCTCCAACAATAACGTAAAGCGCGATGACGATTTACCCTAATCGCATCGCGCTTTAGGATCGCATCACCAGCTCCGGTGGACGCCGCGGCGATTTCGGCAGGCTTGGGCCGGCTCCGAAACGCATCACGATATCAGGGCGCCGTTCGCCGAGTCCGAGCCAGGTTGCAAATTGCGGCCTCAGCGTCGCAACTTCGACCGGCTGGTTGACGAAGGAATATTTCAGTCCGAGCGCGGTCGCCTGCAAGCCGAAGCGCTGGCAGGCGCGGCCGACCGCGATCCAGTGCGAGGTGTCGCTGCGATCGGCCGCAAGCACGACGACGCCGGCCGAGCTGTCGAGCTCCTCGCGGTATTTCTTGTTTTCTCCGCTCTCGGTGAAGAACAGCTTCAGAAGCGGCCGTGCGATCCACGACGGCAGCGCGGGATTTCCCGAGGCGGGCGCGAACAACCCGTCCATGGTCGCGAGTGCCTCCGCCTCGTTGAAGCGGATCCAGTCCACGAGCTCGCGCATGAAGGCCTTGTCGCGCATTTGCGCCGAATTGCCTTCGAGCACATAGTCGGTAACCTTAGCCATTCCGGCACGCTCGGTGATCAGGATCGCCGCAACGCCGGGTTCGCGGCAGGCGTTCTCGAGCTGGCGCAGGATCTCGGGCGCGGCAGGCTTGCCGGCGAAGGCCGCGCGGGTGCATTGCCTGACGGGAATAGCATCGGCCAGGGCCGATGCGGCAGGAGGGGCCTCGTCGAGCGTGATTACGACACGATCGCCATCGACGACCGGATCGGCACGCCAGCCCAGTGTGGCCGCGGCGAGGATGAGGTTTTCGGCAGCACAGCCGAGACTGACGAAGAGGTGATGATCGTCGGGATCGACCGCCGGACAGCGCCGCGAGACGTCAGGCGCGATCGTGATGACATTGCCGCGGGCGGAGAAAAGCCACGGCTGGGTGTTGTGGCTGTTGGCCGCAAGCGTCGCAAACCGGACGAGCTCGCGATCCCTGGGCGCTGCTTGCAGCGGAGCCCGTGACGCGTTGATGGCCTCGTCATAGGTCACCGCCGCCAGCGCGGCAGAGGGGGCGCCGATCGCCGCCGCAGAGAGCCCCAGCGCGGTCGTGATGAATTGTCGCCGGTTAGCCACGCCTGTCCGCTCCGCTTCGATTGCGCGAGGGCATTCTTAGCGCCGGCCGAGGGCGGAGCGATTGACCAGTATCAAGGCTGCCGGCGACGAGTTTTCAGCCTACCGCACGAACCGCGCCACCAGCTCGACATGCGGCGTGTGGCGGAACTGGTCCACCGGCACCACGGCATCCAGCCGATAGCCGCCGTCGATCAGCAGCCGTGCGTCGCGGGCAAAGGTTGCGGCGTTGCAGGACACGGCGATCACGACCGGCACCTTGCTCGCCGCAAGCTTCAGCGCCTGCGCCTGCGCGCCCTGGCGCGGTGGATCGAACACCACGGCGTCGAAGTCGCGCAGCTCCTGCGGCACCAGGGGACGTCGGAACAGATCGCGCGGCTCGGCCTTGATCGGCTTCAGGCCCGGTGTGCGCGCGGCTTTCGCCAGGGCCGCGACGGCACCCGCGTCGCTGTCATAGGCGGTGACGCGGGCCTTCTGGGCGAGCCTTAGCGCGAACGGGCCGACGCCGCAGAAGAGGTCGAGAACCTCCTTGGCCTTGCCGATGCGCTCGGCGACGAGCGCGGCGAGCGTCTCCTCGCCCGCCACCGTCGCCTGCAGGAACGAGCCCGGCGGCAGCGTCACCTCGGCGCGGCCCATCCTCACCGTCGGTGGCAGCCGTTGCAGCACCAGCTCGCCATGCCGCGTCAGCCGCGCCAGGCGATGCTGCTCGGCGACGCGCGACAGCGCCGTGACCAGCGCCGTCGGCAGCGGGCCGGAGCCGCGCATGTCGACATCGAGGCCGCCTGCGGTCGCGGTGACCTGGATATCCAATGGCTTGGTCACCGGCATTTTGGACGTCAGCGGCTCCGCCAGCGCCCAGGCGGCATCGAGTGCGCCGTCGAGCGCGGGATCGAGGATCGGACAACGATGGATCGGGATGACGTCGTGCGAGCTTGCGGCCGAGAAGCCGACCTTGAGGATATCGTGCGTGCCGAACCGGCCGTGCAGCGTGATGCGCCGGCGCCCGGCACCGTGGGCGTCGACCAGCGGCGCCACCTCGCAATCGACGCCGGCCTGCGCCAGTGTTTCGACCACGATATTGCGCTTCCAGGCGCGATACGGCTCGGTCGCCCAATGCTGGATCGCGCAGCCGCCACACACGCCGAAATGCGGACAGAATGGCTCGACGCGTTCCGGGCTTGCGACC
Organism: Bradyrhizobium sp. CB1015; assembly: GCF_025200925.1. Lineage (GTDB taxonomy): Bacteria > Pseudomonadota > Alphaproteobacteria > Rhizobiales > Xanthobacteraceae > Bradyrhizobium. The sequence continues at coordinate 2,998,606 of NZ_CP104174.1, forward strand.
TCCACCGCCAGCAGCTTGCGGCGGTCGGGATGATGGCCTGCGACGTGATCGACCTCGACGGTCTCGCCGCCGAGCGCGTAGGGCACATAGATTGCTTCGCCGGCGTCGAGGCAGACGCCGTCGCCGCGATGGCCGACATGATCGATCGTGATGCGCTCAACCACGGCGCGCGCCCAGGAAGAATTCGATGTTGCCGTCGCCGCCGGTGATCGGCGAGGGGAATATTTCGATCTCGGTGCAGCCGAGCGAAGCGGCGAACGCCGCGATGTCGTCGCAGATCTCCCGGTGCACGGCGGCATCGCGGATGATGCCCTTCTTGTTGTGCTTCCTGTCCGCCTCGAATTGCGGCTTGATCAGCGCCAGCAGGCTCATCGGCGCGGCCGCCAGCGACAGCGCGACCGGCAGCACCGTCTTCAGCGAGATGAAGCTGACGTCGATGACGACGACATCGGGACGCGCCGGCAGGCGCTTGCCTTCATAGCTGCGGATGTCGGTCTCCTCCATCGACACGATCTTGGGATGATCGCGCAGCGAGGGATGCAGCTGGCTGGTGCCGACATCGATCGCGAACACCAGGCTCGCGCCGTTCGCCAGCAGCACCTCGGTAAAGCCGCCGGTGGAGGCGCCGACGTCGAGGCAGACATGGTCCTCGATGTCGATCGGGTATCGCTCCAGCGCGCCGGCAAGCTTGACGCCGCCGCGGGAGACGTAGGGGTGCGCGGGCTCGGCCTGGATCACCGCATCCTCGGCAATCGTCTCCGAGGGTTTGGCGACCTGCTTGTCGTCGGCCCTGACCAGCCCGGCTTCGATGGCCGCGCGGGCCCGCGCCCGGCTCTCGAACAGGCCACGCTCGACCAGCAATACATCCGCACGCTTGCGGGGAGGGGGCATAGGTTCACTCGAGAGGGACTGGCACTTATGTAGCGATCAATCGCGCGGCCGCCATCCGGACGCAAGTCTCGAACGCGATGAGGTCGTGCCAGACGTCGATCGGCATCGTTGCCGGCGTCACCAGCGGGCAGCCGTGCAGCTCCAGCGCATGGATCATCATGAGGTTGTCGGTGAGGCCGAAGTCCTCGACCGTCAGCCCCTGGGCATCGACCAGCCGTCCCTCTTCGGAGGTGACCTCCATGAAGCGCGAGACGCGGTCGGCATAGGCGGCGCCGTCGTTGGAATAGGCGAGACAAAACTTGCCGCGACCGGCCATGTAGCCAAGCTCATAGACGGTGCCGGGATCGGCGCCGGCGCCGCGGAACGGCGTGAGATTGGCGATGATGGCATCGGCCGCGTCCATCATCGCCTCGTTGCCGCAGAAAATCTGCCGCGAGGCGTCGGGCGCGGCGGGATCGATGGCATTGTCGAGCGGATTGAGGCCGGTGAGGCCGTGCGCTGCGCAAATATCGACCTTGCGCCGGCCGATCTCGACCGCATCCGGCAGGAACACGTCGGGGCCTGCCAGATAGATTTTCATGGAGTGCGGCCTGCCGATGCGAAGCGCGGTGCGACACCTCTCCCCATAGGGAGAGGTGGGATTCAGTGCCCGTACGGCAATCAGGCCAGCTTGACCGTCTCGGTCTTCACATCCTTGCCGAGCGCCTCGAACACCTTGGCGACGATGCCCTTGGCGTCGAGACCGGCGCGGGCGTACATCGCGGCCGGAGTGTCGTGATCCTGGAACACGTCGGGCAACACCATCGAGCGGAACTTGACCATGCCGCTGTCGAGCACGCCCTGGTCGGTCAGGTACTGCGCGACATGCGAGCCGAAGCCGCCGATCGAGCCTTCCTCGATCGTGATCAGGATCTCATGGTCGCGCGCGAGCTTGAGCACCAGCTCGGTGTCGAGCGGTTTCATGAAGCGCGCATCGGCGATCGTGGTGGAGAGGCCGTGGGCGGCGAGCTCGTCGGCCGCCTTCTCGCATTCGGCGAGGCGCGTGCCGAAGGAGAGCAGCGCGATCTTGCTGCCCTGGCGGATCATGCGACCCTTGCCGATCTCGAGCGGAATGCCGACCTCGGGCATCTCGACGCCGCGGCCTTCGCCGCGCGGATAGCGCAGTGAACTCGGGCGGTCGTTGATCGCAACCTGCGTCGCCACCATGTGCACGAGCTCGGCTTCATCGGCCGCCGCCATGATCACCATGTTGGGCAGACAGCCGAGATAGGCGTTGTCGAACGAGCCGGCATGGGTCGCGCCGTCGGCGCCGACGAGGCCGGCGCGATCGATGGCGAAGCGGACGGGCAGGTTCTGGATCGCGACGTCGTGCACGATCTGGTCGTAGCCGCGCTGCAGGAAGGTCGAGTAGATCGCGCAGAACGGCTTGTAGCCTTCGGTCGCAAGACCCGCGGCAAAGGTCACCGCATGCTGCTCGGCGATGCCGACGTCGAAGGTGCGGTCGGGGAAGGCCTTGTTGAAGATGTCGACGCCGGTGCCCGAGGGCATCGCCGCGGTGATGGCGACGATCTTGTCGTCCTTCTGCGCTTCCTTGACGAGGCTCTGGCCGAACACGTTCTGATAGGCCGGCGCATTCGGCTTGGCCTTGGCTTGGGTACCGGTCGCGACGTCGAACTTGACGACGGCATGGTACTTGTCGGCGGAGGCTTCCGCCGGGCCGTAGCCCTTGCCCTTCTGCGTCACGACGTGGACCAGGATCGGGCCGGTCTCCATGTCGCGGACGTTCTTCAGCACGGGCAGGAGATGGTCGAGGTTGTGGCCGTCGATCGGGCCGACATAGTAGAAGCCGAGCTCCTCGAACAGCGTGCCGCCGTCCATCATGAAGCCGCGGGAATATTCCTCGACGCGATTGGCGCGGTTGGCGAGGATCTTGGGCAGGCGCTTGTTGATCTGCTTGGCCGCATCGCGCAGCGTGCGATAGGTCTTGCCGGAGTAGAGGCGCGACAGATAGGCGCTCATGGCGCCGACCGGCGGCGCGATCGACATGTCGTTGTCGTTGAGGATGACGATCAGGCGCGAGTTCATCGCACCCGCATTGTTCATGGCCTCATAGGCCATGCCGGCCGACATCGCGCCGTCACCGATCACGGCGATAACGTTGTTCTTGCCGCCGGAGAGGTCGCGCGCCACAGCCATGCCGAGGCCGGCGGAGATCGAGGTCGAGGAATGCGCCGCGCCGAACGGATCGTAGTCGCTCTCGCTGCGCTTGGTGAAGCCGGACAGGCCGCCGCCGGTGCGCAGCGTGCGGATGCGGTCGCGCCGGCCGGTGAGGATCTTGTGCGGATAGGCCTGGTGGCCGACGTCCCAGATCAGCCGGTCGCGCGGCGTATCGAAGACGTAATGGATCGCGGTGGTGAGCTCGACCACACCGAGGCCCGCGCCGAAGTGACCGCCGGTCACCGAGACGGCATCGATGGTCTCCTGCCGCAGCTCGTCGGCAACCTGGCGAACCTGCTCGACCTTGAGCTTGCGCAGGTCTTCCGGTGTCCGGATGGTGTCGAGAAGCGGCGTCTTACTGTATGCGTTCACGGCGATTTCCAATTTGTCAGCACCGGAAGGTCATTCCGGTGCGCGATGGGTTTGCACAATATCGGCGCAGCGCGAGTCCTATAAACCGTCGGAGCCACCTGCACGGGGCAAGGCCCCGCCTTCAAGCTTAGGTAAGCTTAAGCGCGCTCCGGTTCAGTCTCTGTGATCCCTGTCACTTAGATCGGCTTCGTCCGTTCCCAAGCCAATTTCACTAGCAGTTCGAAGCACTTGTCGTCGGTAATCGGTGCCCACGCAAGGCTTGCAAAAAGCCACACTCCGCGCAGCTTTACACCAAAGCTTGGGCCAAAGCCAACCCGGTGGGCCGATTAGGGGTATGCAGGTGCAACTCGCGGGCCAGAGTGGTTAACCTTGGCCGGGGGTAAGGGGTTCCGGGCTTGCTTGGTTCCTTGGCAGGCATTTTTGCCGGAATATGAAGCTTTTCCCGCCCTTAGCGACCCGATTCTGGGCAGGGACCTATCGATCCACCCCCGGAACCGCGATGCTGGGTCGGGAACTGCGCCGGGCGATCCCCAAGAGGATGCAGCGGCCACGCTCCCCGCGAAGACATTTTGCGCGGACTGCTTCGCGTCTCGCGCGGCCTGCGTCGTCAGGAGACTGAGCGGAAAAGCACTCTCTTTATCGGTTATTGGACGTCGAGCGGCGCAGTTCCGCTGGCCTGGCCGCTGGCATCGGTGGTGATCTTGTCGACGCGCGCCTCGGCCTGGCGCAGCAATTCCTCGCAGCGCCGCTTCAGCGCCTCACCGCGCTCGTAGATCGTCACGGATTCCTCGAGCGGCACCTTGCCGTCCTCGAGCCGCTTCACGATCGTTTCGAGTTCCTCGATCGCGCGCTCGAAGGTGAGCCTGGAGACGTCGACTTGGGTATTTTCGGCCATATCCGTTTCCGATTGCCCGCTTCGCTTCAGCTTGGAGAAAGCAGAGTTTTGCGGGCGTAATGTGGCGGGTGGGTCAAGCGCCCATCAGGGCGCCGACATGCGCCGTAACAGATTCTTTCAGTCCCTGCAGGTCATAGCCGCCCTCGAGCACCGAAACAATGCGGCCGCCGGCGGTCTTGTCGGCGAGATCCATCAGCTTGCGCGTCACCCAGGCATAGTCCTCGGCGCGCAGATTCAGCGAAGCCAGGGGATCGCGATAATGCGCATCGAAGCCGGCCGAGATGATCAGCAACTCGGGGCTGAATTTCTCGAGCTGCGGCAGGATCAGATTCTCGAACGCGACCCGGAATTCCGGGCCGCCGTCCTCGGAGGCGAGCGGCGCATTGACGATGGTGTCGTGATCGCCGCGCTCGCTTCTAGCGCCGGTGCCCGGAAACAGCGGCATCTGGTGCGTCGAGCAGTACATCACGGTGGGGTCCGACCAGAAGATGTCCTGCGTGCCGTTGCCGTGATGCACGTCGAAATCGACGATGGCCGCGCGCCTGATGCCGTATTTGCGCTGGGCGTGGCGCGCGGCGATCGCGACATTGTCGAAGAAGCAGAAGCCCATCGGCTTGCCGATCTCGGCATGATGTCCGGGCGGGCGGACCGCGACGAAGGCGTTGCGATGCTCGCCCGCCATCACCGCTTCGGTTGCCGCTACCGCGCCGCCGACGCCGCGCATGACCGCTTCCCACGTGCCGGGGGACATCGAGGTGTCGCCGTCGATATAGACCTGCCCGCTGGTCGGGGCGATGTGGCGCAGCTCGGTGACGTAATGCTCGTTGTGGCAGAGCGTGACGAGATCGAGATCGCCCTCCGGCGCCTCCTCGCGCGCAAGGAACTGGAAACGCTCATGCGACAAAGCTTCTTCCACCGCGCGCAGACGATCCGGCCTCTCAGGGTGTCCCGGCGGCGTGACATGGTCGAGGCAGGCCTTGTGGGAAAGGAGAAGCGTGCTCATCAGGTCGGCCTCACGAAAACGGGCTTTTGGCGTCGTTGGCGCATCCGGCGCCAAAACGCAATGCAAGACCCAATCTAGGCGCTTGGCCGGGAATGGCAAAGGGCTGCCCGCTTGATCCGGATCAATTCACCCGCAGGATGCGGGTGGGCGGCAGCGGACCGACCGGTCCGTGCGCCCGGAAGAACGCGAACAGCGCGTCCGCATCGTAGCCGCCATATTGCAGGGCTGTGCCCTGTTTGGCGACGGTAAACCCATCGCCGCCGACGGCGAGGTAATCGTTCAGCGTGACGCGATAGCCGCTTCCCGGCTCGATCGGCCTGCCGCCCAGCGTCATCCTCTCGAGGCTGACGCGCTCGCCGAACGGCTTTGAAGCATCCCAAGTATAGCTGAAGCCGTTCGACACCTGGAGAATCCGCGGCCGTTTCGGATCCAGCCATTGCTGCTCGAGCATGTCCTTGAGCTGGCTGCCCGTCAGCGTCATGGTGACGAGGCGGTTGCGGAACGGTTGGCTGGCGAAGACGTCGCCGAACGTAATCGCGCCGTTCTCCTTCGGAACGATGTCGGTGCGGATGCCGCCCGGATTGGTGAGCGCGATGACAGCGCTGCCATCCTTCGCATCGCGGGTTGCGAGCAATTGCGCGTCGGCGATGATATCGCCGAGCGCGCTTTCGCCGGCCTCGTTCGGCACGCGCGACAATGTCTGCGTCACCGAGCCGGCCGGCCGGTTGGCGATCGGCGCGGAGAGCTTGTCGTAGGCGTCGATCAATGCGGTCTGCTCGGGATCCCTGGCCAGCGGAGCATTGGCGACGATGACGTTCTCGGCCTTGGCGCCGACGATATCGCGCGTCGCGGGATCGAGCTTGAGGTCGATCGCGGTGACCAGCGTGCCGTACTTGTCGCCGCTGGTGACGAGCCGCCCGTCGATATCGCAGACATAGGCGCGATGGGTGTGACCGCTGACGACGACGTCAACGGCAGGATCGAATTTCCTGACGATGTCGACGATCGGCCCCGTGATGGCGGGGCATTCGTTGTAGTCGCCGGCGGGCTCGCCGCCCTGGTGGATCAGCACCACGATCGCTTCGACGCCGCGCGCCTTCAGCTGCGGCACCAGCGCGTTCACCGTCTCGGCCTCGTCGCGGAATTCGAGCCCGGCGATGCCCGCTGGCGAGACGATGCCGGCGGTCTCCTTCAGGGTCAGGCCGATGAAGGCGACGGGAACGCCGTCGAACTCCCGGATCTCGTAGGGCGGCAGCACGCTCTTGCCGGTCGCGGTCTCGACGGTGGAGGCCGCGAGATAATGGAATTTGGCCCCCGCGAAGGGATGCGGTCCCTGGCAGCCGTCGACGGGATGGCAGCCGCCGTTCTGCATGCGCAGAAGCTCGGTCTTGCCCTCGTCGAACTCGTGATTGCCGACCGAGCTGATCGCAAGGCCCATCATCGAGAGCGCTTCGATCGAGGGCTCGTCGTGAAACATCGCCGACAGAAACGGGCTGGCGCCGATCAGGTCGCCCGCGGCGACGAAGATGGTGTTCTTGTGTCCTTCGCGCAGCTGCTTCACCAGCGTCGCCATGTACTCGGCGCCGCCGGCCGCCACCGTTACCTTCCTGGATTTGTCCTCGGGGTCATTGATGCGGATGCCGCCCGGCGGCGGCCGCAGATTGCCGTGGAAATCGTTGATCGCAAGAACGCGCAGCTCGACCGGGGCTGCGGTCTGGGCCGAGGCGGGCAGGGCGCAGGTCAGCGCGAGCGCGGCGAGGATGGATCGGTATTGCATGGAATAAGACTAGACGTTCAGCGCAAAGATTTCACGAAACCTTTTGTTGAAGCACCGCGCTGTGCCGCACGCTCCCACCCGCCCCTTGAGGGGGCAGGTCGGTTCGCATGGAATGCGAACCGGGGCGGGGTGACAGACTATCCTCGCACGAGGTGTTGGAGAGCTTTGCGAATTCGCTGAAGGTGTCGGCGAGAAGTCTTCGCGTGGCTCACCCCACCCCGCTCGCGCGGTGCGCGAGCGACCCTCCCCCTCCAGGGCAGGGCTATCGCATTTTCCCTGCGGCCATCCTTCGAGACGCCCGCTTTGGGCGGGCTCCTCAGGATGAGGGCGGAGTGCGCGGCAGCAGTTTCAACGAGCACTGACGCTGATTAGCCTCATCCTGAGGAGGCGCGTAAGCGCCGTCTCGAAGGACGAGGCGTGCGCGCAGGCCGCCGCCACAAGTCATATGCGATCGCCCTGCCCTCCAGGGGAGCGTAAGAGGCGTGCCTCACCGCTTCTTCCTGTTCGCGAACGCATTGAACGCGGCAATCGCCTCTTCCGACTTGAGCCGGTCGCCGAACAGATGGCCTTCCTGGTCGATGCGGCGGGTCAGCTCTTCGGGTGGGGCGCGCAGCAGCTTGCGCGAGGTCGCGACGGCCTCGGCCGGCAGCCGGCAGATCTCGCGCGCCACCTTGCGCGCCTCGACCTCGGTGTGTCCCGGCGAGACCACGGTGTTGACGAAGCCCGCGGCATGGGCCTCCGTGGCGGTGAAGCTCCGCCCCATCACCAGCATCGCGAAGGCGCGCTGATAGCCCATCGTGTTCGGCATCAACAGGCTGGCCGCGCCGACCGGCACCAGACCGAGATGGATGTAGGGCGCGGAGAAGGTCGCAGCGTTCGAGGCCAGCACGTAATCGCAGTGGAACAGCATCACGGTGCCCATCCCGATCGAGGCGCCGTCGACGGCTGCGATGATCGGCTTCGCATTGAGGGCGAGCGAGTAGAGAAATTTCACGCCGTTCGACAGCATCTCGGGGCGCGAGGCGTCGGCGTGGAGAAAATCGTCGATGTCGTCCCCGGCGGTGAAGACGCCCGAGCCGCCGGTGATGATCATGCAGCGGATGTCCGGATTGTTCTGGGCGGTGTCGATCGCGTGGCTCATCTCCCGGTACATGTCCTGGGTGATCGCGTTCTTCTTGCCCGGACGGCGCAGGGTGATCACGCGCGTTCCGCGCTCTTCGGTGACGACGATATTGCCATTCGCCATGAGAGCCCCCCTTGCGCTCGCCGCTTCGCGAGTCTCGCCAAGCATAGCCTACATCATCCCGCAGGCGTGCCAATGCGCTGGCTCAATCTTTCGACACCGAATTCCCCCAAATTCGGTGCATGGCACCCGCCACGACAATAACTGCAATTTGTCTATTGAAAAACCTTTGGTTGTGGCGCACGATCGTCGGCGTTTCGTCGACCCGTAGCCCGGATGGAGCGCAGCGCGATCCGGGATTCGTGCCACGAGAGACGCCGGCCCCGGATTACGCTGTCGCTCCATCCGGGCTACAGGCTACAGGCTACAGGGCTACAGGGCTTTCTTACCCCAGCAACGCCGCATCCGCCGCCGCGACCGACTCCGCGCTTTCCGTCACGGTGCGCTCGAGCGCGCCCGCCTGCACCGCGATGTTCTCGGCAAAAAAACGCGCCAGCGCGACGTAGCGTGGCGCATCGCCGACGCCTTCGGCCTTGGCGGCGAGCGCTTCGGAGGCGAGCAGGCAGCCGCCGAGCGTCGCGCCGAATTGCTGCAGATAGGGCGTTGCCCCCGCAAGCGCGTCGTTCGGAGCGGAGGCAACGCGCTCCAGCAGCCATTTGCTGGTCCGCGTGAGCGCCTCCAGCGCCTCGCGCAGCTTGGTGCCGGTGGTGCCGAAGGCGGGATCATTGGAGGCCTCCACCTGCTTGACGGTTGCCGAAAGCTCGTCGAGCAGCGCCCACACCGATGCGCCGCCATTGGCAGCTAACTTGCGCGTGACGAGATCGATCGCCTGGATGCCGTTGGTGCCCTCGTAGATCGCGGTGATGCGGGCATCACGGTAATGCTGGGCCGCGCCGGTCTCCTCGATGAAGCCCATACCGCCATGCACCTGCACGCCGAGATAGGCGACCTCGTTGCCGATATCGGTGGAGTACGCCTTGGCCATCGGCGTCAGCAGCGCCGCGCGCGCGGCTGCATTGGCGCGCACCTTCGGATCCTTGGCGCGGGTCGAAACGTCGATGGCGACGGCCGTCGCATAGCAGATGGTGCGCGCGGCCGCGGTCTGCGCCCGCATCCGCATCAGCATGCGCTTGACGTCGGGATGCACGAAGATCGCATCCGAGCCGTCGCCTGTCTTGCCGACCGCGCGGCCTTGGCGGCGCTCCTGCGCATACGACAAGGCCTGCTGGTAGGCGCGGTCGGCAACGCCGACGCCCTCCAGGCCGACGCCGAGGCGGGCCTGGTTCATCATCGTGAACATGCAGCGCATGCCCTGGTTCTCTTCGCCGATCAGATAGCCGATCGCGCCGCCATGATCGCCCATGGTCATGGTGCAGGTCGGCGAGGCATGCATGCCGAGCTTGTGCTCGACGCCGCTCGCATAGATGTCGTTGCGCTGCCCCAGCGAGCCGTCCGCGTTGACCATGAACTTCGGCACGAGGAACAGCGAGATGCCCTTGGTGCCGGCGGGCGCATCGGGCAGACGCGCCAGCACGAAATGCACGATGTTGTCGGTCATGTCGTGCTCGCCATAGGTGATGAAGATCTTCGTTCCCTTGATGCGATAGGTGCCGTCGGCCTGCTTTTCCGCGCGGGTGCGCAGCGCGCCGACGTCGGAGCCGGCCTGCGGCTCGGTCAGCTGCATCGTGCCGGTCCATTCGCCGGAGACGAGCTTTTCGAGATAGATTGTCTTCAGCTCGTCGCTGCCATGGGCATCCAGCGCCTCGATCGCCGACGCCGTCAGCAGCGGGCAGAGGCCGAAGGCGACGTTGGCCGCGCTCCAGATCTCGGTGCAGGCGGCGTTGATCGCGAGCGGCAGGCCCTGGCCGCCGAAATCCTCGGGGCCGGACACCGCGTTCCAGCCGCCCTCGGTCCAGCGCTTGTAGGCGTCAGGCCAGCCCGGCGCGGTCGTGACCTTGCCGCCCTCGAGCTTGATGCCGTGCTCGTCGCCGATCTTGTTGAGCGGCGCCAGCACGTCGGATGCGAACTTGCCGGCTTCCTCCAGCACGGCGGCCGCGAGGTCGGCGTCGAAATCGCCGTAATGGCCGGCTTCCACGGCGGCCTTGAGGCCCGCGCCATGGTTGAGCGACAGCAGCATGTCAGAAATCGGTGCGCGGTAGGTCATGGCTCACTCCCCGAGAACAAATATTGGCGCCGTATTCCCATGAAACGGGAACGGTCTCAACTGCCGGGACGCCGGATGGCCGGGGCCGGAGCGGGGAGGCCCATTGGGGCTCAGAATAGAGTGTCGGCTGCCAGCCGCCGGGCCCTTTTTGCCCCTTCAGACGGTTGAAATGCCGCGCCGCTCCCTATAGACCGGCTGCGACCGATGGGAATCTACGGTAACTGGCTCTACCCGTTCGTCGTCTGTTGGGGCGTAGCCAAGCGGTAAGGCAGCGGATTTTGATTCCGCCATTCGGAGGTTCGATCCCTCCCGCCCCAGCCAACGCTTAAGCTGCTGGGTTCGTTATCTAAGCAATTCTATTCGCGCCAAAATTTTGGGCGCGTTTGGAAATGGAGCTTCTAGGCTCGGTCCAGAATCGAAACTAAGCGTCGTGGATCACATCGCCCATATGACGCATCTCCGTGGTTTCATCCCAACATATACCGCGCAAGCTGCTCGGGCAGGTCCGTTCCCCCGTCGCAGAATAGGGTATTGCGGCGAACAAATCGGACAAGCAGTCGAAATGATGCACTAGCGCAATTGGCCCCGTCCTGCAGTTCGCCCAGCGGATACCGTGAGGTTCGAGTCGCTCCCCTGCTTTGGCCGCACACGTAAGAGGTTCAAGGTGGGCAGCCAGACGACCTGCCGCCAAGGTGTGCACCTCATGCGCCAGGTGCTGGCCGGATTTGCCAGGCATGGCGTCACTGCTTCGATGCGCTCTTCGCTCTGGACGTCTTGGTCAATTTGACCTAATGAGCAGTTGAACTTCGAGACGCATCGTATGGCCAACATCGATCCGGTCCGTCGTGCGGAAATCGGCCGCGAGAAGCGGGCGAGGACCCGCGCCCAACTCATTGCTGCCGCGAGTGCGCTGTTCGCGCGCCAGACCGTGGAATCGGTCACGGTCGACGATCTCGTGCGGGAAGCGGGGGTCGCCAAGGGGACGTTCTACGTTCACTTCAAGGATCTGCCTGAACTGACGGCTGCCGTAGCTGACGAACTGGTTAAGGAGATCGACGATCTGCTGCAGCCGGTCCGGCTCACGATCGATGATCCCGCGCTCCGCATTGCCTACGGCTGTAGCTGTTTCCTCGATCGGGCGCTCGCCGATCCTGGTTGGGCAGGCGTGGCGGCGCGGATGGCCGCAGCTGCTGCGACTGTCGGCGAGGTGGCGCGTCGGCGTCTGCTCGAAGACATCAAGCGGAACACGAAGCGCCTGAGCCAGGGCGGCGTCATAAGTGCCGAACTCGCTCTGGAGGTCGTGGTCGGCATCATGCTGCAAGTGTTTGCCGGGATCGCCGAGGGCCGCTTGTCGTCGCGCCATCGCGAGGGCGCGATCGCGGCGATTCTCCGGGCGATCGGTCTCGACGCGCGCCAGGTAAAGTCGGTGCTGACGCGCCTGCCGGCGCAAGCGAATGCGGCGCGATCCGGCTTGCCCGGCAAGGCCGGGACGGCGCGGCGGCGTAGCGTCGGCAGCTCCGCCTAGATGTGAGCTTTCAGGAGGTTGTCCATCCGGTCCGGAACGAGGAAGCTGAAGTTGTCGAAGCTTTAGCCAATCCCCGGAGGACCGAATGGACACCCATAAGAATGCGCCTCTGACGCCAAAAGGTCGAGAGGCCATGGTGCGAAGCGTGATCGAGGATGGCCTGACGAAGGCTGCAGCCGCGCTCCAGTTCAATGTTTCAGCCAAGACCGTCGCCAAGTGGGTCAAGCGCTTCCGCGAGGAAGGTGTGGATGGGTTGCGTGATCGCTCCTCAAAACCCCTTTCATCGCCAAGCCAAACCCCTGTCGCCACATGCACCGTCATCGAGGCGTTGCGCCGGCAGCGCCACATAGGCAAGCAAATCGCCGCCGAGGTAGGCGTCTCGCCAGCGACCGTCAGCCGTATCCTGCGGCGGCTGGGATTGAACCGATTGCGCGATTTGGAACCAGCCGAGCCAGTGCGGCGCTATGAACGTGAACACCCCGGCGAGCTGATCCACATCGACATCAAAAAGCTGGGCAAGTTCAAACGTATAGGCCATCGCATCACCGGCGACCGAATGGGGCAGAGCAGCCTGCGGGCGCGCGGTGAAGGGCCTGGCTGGGAATATGTCCACGTCTGTATCGACGATGCTTCGCGGATCGCCTTCAGCAAGGTCATGAAGAGCGAACGACAGGGCTGCGCCGTGAGTTTCCTCAAGGCCGCGATCGCCTACTATGCGAGCCTGGGCATCAAGGTCGAGCGGGTGATGACCGACAACGGCTCTTGCTACAAATCCTTCGCCTTCCGCAAAGCCTGCAGACGTCTCGGCCTCAAGCATATCCGCACCAAGCCTTATACTCCGAAGACCAACGGCAAGGCCGAGCGCTTCATCCAGACCAGTTTGCGCGAATGGGCCTATGCCCGCGCTTACAACACCTCAGAAGAAAGGGCTGCTGAACTGCCGAGATGGCTGCACAGCTATAACTGGCACCGCCCGCATGGCAGTATCGGCTCGATGCCACCGATCAGCAGACTCGCCCTAACCAGGAACAACCTGTTGAGGCTCCACACCTAGAGCATGATCCGGAAAAGTGTGCAGCGGTTTTCCGAGAGGATCATGCTCAAACAATAACCTAAAGCGCGATGATGACATCCTAATCGCATCGCGCTTTAGACTTGGATTGCTCGTCCAACGCTCATAGGTTGACGATCTCGGTCGCCTGTTCGCCGAGATCGATGGCGCCGTCGCGGCTGCGGATCCGTGCCGTGATCCGATCGCCCGGCTTGAGATATTGCGGCCGGCGCGCCTGTGCGGCGAGGAACAGCTTCCACAGCATGCGCTCCGGTAGCACCTGGAGCAGCCGGCGCACTGGCGGCGGCGGCACCCGCAGCGCGCAGCCGCTCGGCGTGCCGGTCAAGAGCACGTCGCCGGGCACGATGTTCGCGAAGGTCGACAACTCGGAGATCGTCTCGGCGGGCTTGAATACCAGGTTGGCAGTGGTGTCGCGCTGCCGCGGCGCTCCATTGACATCGAGCTCGAGCGCGAGATCGTCGATCCGAGGAAACTCGTCGCGTTCCAGCACCGTGAGCCACGGGCCGATCGGGCAGAAGCCGCGGTAGCTCTTGCCCTTGAAGAACTGGGTCTGCGGCAGCTGCACGTCCCGCGCGCTGAGATCGTTGGCGATGGTGATTGCGAAGACGTAGTCGGGCAGCCTCTCGCGCGTCACCGTGACTGCAGACGAGATCGGCCGGCGGAATACCAGCGCGAGCTCGATCTCGTAGTCCAGCAATTTCACGTGCGCGGGACGTGTCACCTTCTCGCCGCCCGGGCAGACCGAGGCATCGGCCTTGGTGAAGAACATGTTGAACAGCTTGGCATCGGGATCCATTCCGGATTCGATCATGTGCTGGCGGTAGTTGGCGCCTTGGCAATACAGTCGGCACGGCGTCGTTATCGGCGCCAGGATCTTCACCGAAGCGAGGGCGACGCGCGCGTCGCGGCTGCAGGCCGCACGCCAATCGGCCTCGCCCCGTTCGATCAGCGCTGCCGTGGTCGGATAGTCGTCCGAGAGAGGAGCGATCTCCGCCCCGGTTACCACGCCCCAACGCGGGCCGTTACCTGCTTCGAAACGCACCAGATTGGTCGCCACTCGTTCCTCCATTACCCTTGTGTTGCCGGATCCCGGGTCGCGATTTTGCTGTCTCTACAGCTGCTTGGCGGGCATTTCCGGACCTCGCCGAAATCTCGTATTGACGATTTAGTCGTTTTGACTATCATGTTCAAAAATACTTGTCGACCCGGTCGACGTTCTGGCGGGGAAGTCTCATGGGTGTGGACAGCATCGCGGCACGAGCGCCGCTTTGTGAAGTTGAGGTTGCCGTCGTCGGTGCCGGTCCGGTCGGGCTGATGGTGGCGAACCTGCTCGGCATCGCCGGGGTGCAGATCGCGGTGCTGGAGGCCAACGAGGGGCTGCTCGGTCTGCCGCGAGCTATCGCCTACGATGCGGAAACACTCCGCCTCTTCTCGCAGATTGGGCTGCTCGACGAAATCACGCCCGGACTCATCCAGAACCCCCATGTCCGCCACCTCAATGCGCGCGGTCGCGTGCTGATGCAGGCGGACCCTCCGAGCTGCGGGCCGTACGGCCATTCCTCGCTGGGCACCTTCTACCAGCCGGAATTTGAGCGGGTTCTGCTCAGAGGGCTAGCGCGCTTCGATAATGTCGAGGTGCTGTTTGGGCACACCGTCGCCAATCTGGTGCAGTGTCAGGACGAAGCCGTGCTGTCGATCGCAACCCGCCAGAGTGCGAGCACGTTGCGGGCGAAATTCGTCGTTGGCTGTGACGGCGGCACGAGTCGGGTCCGCGATTGGCTCGGCGCCAGGCTCATCGGCTCGACCTATACCCAGCGCTGGCTGGTGGTCGATGCCATCGTCAAGGGCCACAAGGTCAATCAGATCAGCTTCTATTGCGACCCGAGCCGTCCGCGCGTGGAGCTGCCGGCAGTGGGCGATCGCGTGCGCTGGGAATTCATGCAGCTTCCGGGCGAAACCGAAGAGGGCCTGAAGAACGACGGGCGGATCATGGCGCTGATCGCCGACAACACGCGCTATCGCGAGGTCCGGATCGAACGCAAGGCTGTCTACACTTTTCACGCTCGAGTCGCCGACCGCTGGCGCAACAAGCGCGGATTTCTCGCCGGCGACGCGGCGCACCTGATGCCGCCATTCGCCGGCCAGGGCATGAACGGCGGCATGAAGGACGCCGTCAATCTCGCGTGGAAGTTGGCGTCCGTGCTCAAGGGGCTCGCTGCGGAGACGATCCTCGACAGCTACGAGCTCGAACGCGCGCCGGTAGTGCGCAAGATGGTCGAGGTGTCGCGCCGGCTTGGTGCGGTGATCATGCCAACCAGCCGCAGCACTGCCGCGCTGCGCGACGCGGTTTTCGCCTGCCTGAACATGTCGCGTGCCTTCCGCGACTTCATCGGTCGCGGCGGCGTGGTGCCGCCGCCGGCGATCGGCCGTAGCGCGTTGACCGGGGTGGGTGGCGATCCCCTGGTCGGCCAGATGCTGCCGCAGCCGAGCGTGAGGACGCCGGACGGCTCTTTCCCCCTCGACACGTTTCAGGCGTGCCATCAGTGGCTGGTGCTCGGCATCGGCGTCGATCCGGCGACGATGCTCTCCGCGCGTGACCTCGGCATCCTCGATGCACTCGATGTCCGCTTCGTTTGCGTCAACGGCGGCAGCGAGGAACCGCGGACGCTCGAACTGCGATGTGACGATCCCACCTTCGATGCGTGGGTAAAGCGCCACGCGGTGCGCGCGGTGCTCGTACGCCCCGACCGTTTCATCGCCGACCGGCTCGATCCGCATGGATGCGATCTGCCGGTTCTCACCCCGTTCGCGCGCGCGCGCCGCGTCACCGCACCGCCGATCGCGGCCTGAGTTCGAAGGAGGACCTTCATGTCGACCAATCCGTTGCTCAAGAGTGGCCCGGGCAGCATCAAGCTGCCTCGCAGTGCCTCGCCGGTCGTG
Organism: Bradyrhizobium sp. CB1015; assembly: GCF_025200925.1. GTDB lineage: Bacteria > Pseudomonadota > Alphaproteobacteria > Rhizobiales > Xanthobacteraceae > Bradyrhizobium. Next base: position 3,014,645 of record NZ_CP104174.1, read on the forward strand.
AAGGCGAACCAACTGCTGTACGCACACTTCGAGCGGCCCGATCTCGAAACAGCGGAGCGCTACCTCATCGACTTCGGTCTCGAGCGTGCCGCGCGGACCGACAGTGAACTGTTCATGCGGGGGACCGGGCCGGCGCCGTACATCTACCGTGTCGTTCGAGGGCGCAACGCCCGCTTCCTCGGGATCGGGCTCTCGGTTCCGAAGGCCGAGGATCTCGAGACGCTGGCCCGGAAGCTCGGCAGCCGCGTCGAGCCGGCCGACGGACCGGGAGGCGGCTCGGTCGTGCACCTGCGCGATCCGGAAGGCGTCGCCGTGCACGTTCACCACGGCTTCATCCCGAGCAAGCCGCTGCCCGTCCGCCCGCAGATCCTGCACAACGCGCCGAGCCAGACCGTGCGCGTCAACGACACCCAGCGGCCGAAGCTCGAGCCGCCACAGGTCACCAAGCTCGGCCATCTCGTGCTGGAGACGCCCGATTTCGATCGCAGTGTGCGCTGGTATATGGACACGTTCGGCTTCATCCCGTCGGACGTGATGTGCCTCGCTGATGGCACTCCAGTGGGCTCGTTCACCCGGCTCGATCGCGGCAATGAGCCGAGCGATCACCACACGATCTTCGTTGCCATGGGGATGGAGTCGAACGTCGACCATGTGGCGTTCGAGGTCGTGGATCTCGACGCCGTGGAGATGGGCCAGCAGGTGCTGATGGCCAAGCGCTATCGCCATGCTTGGGGCGTCGGTCGCCATCTCCTCGGCAGCCAGATCTTCGACTATTGGCGCGACCCCTGGGGCCAGAAGCACGAGCACTACGCCGACGGCGACCTGTTCGACGCGGCGCAGCCGGCAGGCTATCACCTGATGGATCGAGGCGGCCTCTACCAGTGGGGGCCGGACCTGCCCGACGACTTCATCGACACCCGCATGACACCGGGGCGACTCTGGCGAGTGCTGAAGCTCGCGATCAAGGACAAGGCGCGGTTGAAGCTGCTGGTGGCGCTCAAAAACAGCATGGCGAACCCGGGTCGCCATTGGCAGCGCTGAGTGCAGCTTGCCCTACCGCAATTTCATCAAGACGACACGCGAAAGGCATCCCATGGCGGTGCGAGATCTCAGCGATATTCAGAGGATCGAGGCGGAGCCTCTTGCCTCGCGAGGCTTGCCGCAGACGACCTATGAGGTGTTCGGGGCGAGCGCGAAACGCTGGCCCGATCGGAAGGCGCTGTCGTTCTTCCCGACTGCGGACAGCTATCAGCGCGCCTCGACATGGACCTATGTGGAGCTCCTGGCGGAGATCACCCGCGCCGCGAATGCGCTTCATGCCTTCGGCGTCAGCGCAGATCATCCGGTCGCTTATGTGCTGCCGAACCTTCCCGAAACCCACTTCACGATCTGGGGCGGTGAGGCGGCCGGGGTGGTGCTCGCGGTCAATCCGCTGCTCGAGCCTGATCTGATCGTGGAGATCCTTCGCGCGGCCAAGGTGCGGGTGCTGGTCACGCTGGCGCCGTTCCCCGGGGCCGAGCTATGGAGCAAGCTTGGGCCGCACCTTTGGGCGCTCCCCGAGCTTCGTGTGGTCGCTCTGGTCGACGCTATGACTTATCTTGGGGGCGTCGGGGCGACGACGGTCGCAGCCGCAGCGGCCAGCGTGCCTGGCGCTAAATTCGAGATCGTGGATTTCCGCGCGGCGATGCAGGGCCAGCCGGCCGATCGCCTGATCGCGCCGCGGACGATCACGGAACATTCGGTCTCGTCCTACTTCTGCACCGGGGGCACGACAGGTGCGCCGAAGATCGCGGTGCGTACGCATGGCAACGAGATCTTCGATGCCTGGGCCGCGGCGCAAGTGTTCGGAGAGCGCGACGAGCCGCGGACCTATTTATGCGGCCTGCCGCTGTTTCACGTCAACGCGCAGCTCGCCACCGGCCTGTTGCCGTGGATGCACGGCAACCACGTGCTGCTCGCCACTCCCGAAGGATACCGCGGCAAGAACCTGATCGCGCGCTTCTGGGAGATCGCGGCGCACTATCACATTGCAACATTCTCCGGTGTGCCGACGATCTATGCCGCCCTGCTCGAGGCGCCCATCGGCGAGAACGACATCTCCAGCCTCGAATACGCGATCTGCGGCGCGGCGCCGATGCCGGCCAGGTTGATCGAGGCCTTTGAAGCCAAGACGGGGCTCAAGATCGTCGAGGGCTATGGGCTGACCGAGGGCACCTGCGTCTCCTCTCTCAATCCGCCGGAGGGCAAACGCCACGCCGGGTCGATCGGCTTGCGCCTGCCATACCAGCAGATGCGCGTCGTAATCCTCGATGATGCCGGGCGCTTCCTGCGAATGGCGGACATCGACGAGGTCGGAACAATCGCCATCACCGGGCCCAACGTGTTCGCGGGCTATCTCGATCCGCAGCAGAACAAGGATCTTTGGATCAACATCGAGGGATCACGCTGGCTCAACACCGGCGATCTCGGGCGACAGGATGATCAGGGTTATTTCTGGCTGGCCGGTCGGCGCAAGGAGCTGATCATCAGGGGAGGGCACAACATCGATCCGAAGCTGATCGAAGATGCGCTGTCCAAACATCCGGCTGTGGCGATGGCGGCGGCCGTCGGCAGCCCTGACGCCTATGCCGGCGAGGTCCCTGTCGCTTATGTGCAGCCGAAACCCGGCATTGCCGTCAGCGACCAAGAGCTGATGGATTTCGCCGCGGCCCATATTCCAGAGCGGGCGGCGATCCCGAAGTTCGTGAAGATCATGCCGTCGCTGCCGGTGACCGGGATCGGCAAGATCTTCAAGCCGGCCCTCCAGCAACGCGAGATCGAGGCGGTGGTCCGGGCTCAGGCGGCAAACGCGGGCGCGATCGTCGACGAGGTTTGGTTCGAACGAGATCCGCGCTTCGGACAGGTCGTTCGAGTCCGTGCCAGCGCGGGCGCGGCGCCGCTACGGGCGGCACTGGAGCATTATGCGTTCCGGTCCGACGTGGTGGATTGATCGGGGCCGCAATCATCGCGAACTGATCGGACGGTTGTTGTGTCCAGGACCTTGGAGACGAGTGGCAAGATGGTGACGAATACGATAGGTCGCGCCCTGATGTGTGTCGGGCCGGGTGGTGGTTTCGAGATCCGAAAGGTTCCCCGGCGAAAGCCGGCGACCGGCGAGATCGAGGTCGCCGTCGCAGCGGCGTCGGTCAATCCCATCGACGTGCGGCGCGCGCAAGGTTATGGCCGGCGGCTGTTGTCACTCATGGGAGCCGGCAGGTTTCCAATGGTGCTCGGTAATGATTTCGCAGGCACCGTGACCGCCGTCGGCAACAATGCCGGGGCATTCAAGATTGGCGATCGCGTCTATGGCGTGAAGCCGCCATCGGTCGAGGGGACCCATGCCAGCCACGTGCTGGTCAAGGCTGCCCATGTGCTGCCCGCTCCCGCGGGGCGGGATCTTCAGGCTCTCGCGGCACTCCCCTACAGTTTCGTGACGATGTGGCTTGCGGTGCGCGGTTCGGGATTGACACGGCAGAATGCCGGTGGAAAGCGTGTGCTCGTCCATGGCGCGGCTGGCGGCCTCGGGATACTGGCGCTGCAGATGCTGGGCAGATGGGGCGCCCAGGCGACGGCGATCGCGCGGCCGGCGGATGTCGCGGCCTGCCGCCAGGCGGGGGCGGCTGAGGTGCTCGACGGCAATATCAAGCCATTCGCGTCGCTGTCGCGGGCGTTCGATGCGACGCTCAATTTCGCCGCCTGGGAGGACGATCTGTCATTGCTCGGTTGCCTTCGAGAAGGCGCGCTCGGCCATGCCACAACGGTGCACCCGCTGCTCGCGAATTTCGACGAACTCGGCTGGCTGCGTGGCGCCCTGAAGACGTTCTCCGACAAGCGGCGTCACCGGGCCGCCTTGCCGAAGGGTACGCAAAACTACGCCTGGACCGTCTTTCGGCCCGACGCGGCCGCGCTACGGGAGCTGCGCCAGTCGGTCGAGCAGCAGTGCGATGGTCTTTCCATTGGCCTGCGGACGCCGCTGGCCAGTGCGGCCCAGGCCTTTGATCATGTCAGAAGCCGGCGACGCGGGCGTGCGCTGGTGCTGGTTGAGCAACGCCTTGACCAGGTGGACTAGCAACGCCCACGTCGCATTCGTAGCGTCGCCGGTGCTGACGTAACGCTTCCGAGCGCTACGACTGTCAACACACGGGCTACGCAGCCGTCCAGCCGCCATCCATCGAGAGGTTGGCGCCCGTGATCTGAGCGGCGTCGTCGCTGCACAGGAACAGCGCGAGCGAGGCGACCTGCCGGACGGTGACGAACTCCTTGGTAGGCTGCGCGGCGAGCAGGACATCGCTGATGACCTCATCCCTCCGCATGCGGCGCGCCGCCATCGTGTTTGGGATCTGCTTTTCCACGAGGGCGTCCAGACGCAGCCGGGGCTGATGCAATTGCAGGTGATCTTCGAGCGCGCGAGCTCCAGCGCCACCGTCTTGGTGAGGCCCGCAATGCCGTGCTTGGCAGCGACATAGGCCGACTTGAAGGGCGAGGCGACCAAGGAATGCGCCGACGCCGTGGTGATGATGCGGCCCCAGCCGCGCCTCTTCATGCCTGGTACCGCCGCGCGGATGGCATGGAAGGCGGCGGACAGGTTGATGGCGATGATCGCATCCCACTTCTCGGCGGGAAACTCCTCGATCGGCGAGACGTGTTGGATGCCGGCGTTGTTGACCAGGATGTCAACGCTGCCGAAGGTCCTTTCGCCAAGAGCGATGAGCTCGACGATCTCGCTCGGCTTCGTCATGTCCGCAGGCGAGTAGATCGCCTTGACGGAGAAATCGCGCTCGATCGCAGCACGCTCTTCCTCGACATCGCCCGGCGCGCCCATGCCGTTGATCACCACGTTCGCGCCGGCGCTGGCGAAGGCGTGCGCGCAGGCGAGGCCAATGCCGCTGGTCGATCCCGTGACGGTCGCGGTCTTACCGTTCAGAATTCCCATCGGACTCTTCCTCGTAACGTGCGAGCAGGAGCGCTCACCTCGGATGCGACGCGCGGTTGAAGTTAGAAGACCAGAGCCTTCTCAACGGCGCGAATCGAGCCGCGAGCCGGCTGTTGCAGATAGTCATGCACCACCGTCCCGAGGCCGAGCGTAAGGTCGGCGCGGATATGGATGGCCGAGACGATCTCCAGGACCGGCAGTTCTGCAACCGGCGCCAATGCGTGTGGTGTGAGCGCCAAGGCCGCCGGTCCGGTCCAGGCCCCTTTCAGCACGATGTCCTCGAGATGGTACTGAACCAGCTCGCAGATGCGTGGGCTGCCGTCCACGTGCGGGATGATCTTGAGCAGGAAGTTCGGCTCGTTGAGTGCAGCCTTGACCTTCGCCAGATCGGCCTCGCGGTGCTTGTAGCCCATCGTCCCCGTGGCGACCCGCACTGGGCCATAATCCAGCGTACCGATCAGCGTGTCGATCTCGGTCTGCAACGTCGGCTGCGCAAGCTTCTTTGGAAAACCCCAGAGCTCGCGCCCGCCCGCGATGGGGCCTTCATCGTTGAGGAACATGCAGTGCGTGTAGCCGCCCTTGCGTCCGCGGAAGGAGACGGGAACGACCTGTCCGCTTTCCGTGTAGTCGCCAAAGCCGTTGGAATCGGGCATGCGGATGAACTCGTATTTGACCAGCGCTTCTCGCTCGTCGACCTCGAGCGGCCCCGGAACCACGGCCCGGAGCTTGGCCGGATCGGTGCGATAGGTGATGATCAGGTATTCGCGATCGACGAACCGGTACGGCCCGGGCGGATAGGCCGGGCTGGTCAGCGGCATGGCGAAGGCTCGTTGTCTCACGTCAGTCTCGCGCATTTGGCTCTCTCCAGGATGAGGTCGAGGCTACTCACGGCCGTCATGTTCGAGATCGAAGGTGAAGACCCCATCGGGACTCGAAGGCCGAGCGAGCACCTCGGGATGGCGCAGGGTGCGCAGAGCGTCGTGGTAGCCGGCTTGCCAATGGTCCTGCATCGACAGGCGCGAGAACTCGTAGTCCTTGGAGTGCCCCTCGTGGTTGCGCGCGCGATAGATCAGGTGGACGATGTTGTAGACGTTGCGGGAGACCGCCGTGCTGAGTAGCTTCACGTCCTCGTGCTGGCTGAGATCGTCGGGCAGCCGGCCGAGCAGATCCGTGAGTGCGCGCCGCAGGCGCTGCACCCGCTTGAACTGGTCGGTGCTGGCGCGTGTGCGGCTGGAATACTGGATTTCCTTGTGCCGTGTGATCACTTCGGCCATGTTGGCCGGAAGTTGACCGCGCGCGCTCCAGAGGTCGACCTGAAACGCCAGGATGTCCTGCGGGGCATCCGATTCGATCACCCATTGCAGTGGCGTATTGGAAACGAGGCCACCGTCCCAATAGTGCTCGCCCTCGATCTCCACCGCCGGAAAGCCCGGCGGCAGTGCGCCGCTCGCCATGATGTGCTCGGGCCGGATGGTATGGGTGGTATTGTCGAAATAGACGAAATTACCAGTTCTGACGTTGACCGCGCCGGCGCTGAAGCGCGTCAGTCCGCTGTTGAGCCGATCGAAATCGACCAGGCGCTCCAGCGTGGTCTTGAGCGCACGCGTGTCATAGATGCTGGTCGCATCGCTGGCTCCACCAGGCTGCAGCCAGGGCAAAACGGGGCGGGCGGAGAAGAATCCGGTGGCGCCACACGTGGCGGCAAGACCGGCGCTGATCTGGTTGATGAGGTTGCGCGTGTTGTCGCTCCGCTTCCAATCGAGGAAGGGATTGCCGGACCAATCCCAGGGTGCCGTCGAGGTGACCTGGGTCCAGAAATCGCGCAGGCGGTCGACGCGGGTCTCGGGCGCGTTGCCGGCGATGATGGCGGCATTGATGGCTCCGATCGAAATGCCAGCAACCCAGTCGGGGTGAATGCTCGCCTCGGCCAAGGCGTCGTAGACGCCCGCCTGGTACGCGCCGAGCGCACCGCCGCCTTGCAACAGCAGTGCGATGCAGTCGAAGGGAAGCTGCCGTTGTGCGGATGAGAGCTGCGATCGAGGCTGGAAGTTCATGGCGAGTGCTCTTGAATTGCTGATTGGATGCTCGTGTTATTGGCGGCTCAAGTCTTGCTTGCTGACCTTGGGTGGCTCGAGCGTCACTTCTTTCAAATGGTCCCCGGTGGCGACCAGGATCACGAAGTTGAGTTTGCCGTTCTGTCGGATCAGCCCACCGGCCAGAGCGCTGCCCGCCGCCGCTTTCTCGGCGACCTGCACGGCATCCGACAATTCCTGCTTGATCCATTTCAGGGCAAGGATGTTGGCGAGGTCTTCCCGATCGAGTTCCTTCAGCGAAGATGTCATCTCCTTGCCCGTGATGCTTCCGGTATTTGCATCGATGGCGTTCTCCCACACGCGCTCATTCCGGATCGTGCGAACGCGGTAGACGGGCGGGCCGTCGATCTCGAAGCTGATGTCGGCGGCCTTCGAGCCATCATGCAGGCGTTCCGCGATCGCCATCGCCCGGCTGAGCGGGACGCGTGTGGTGCGGAATTCCGAGAGAACGCGTTGGATAGCGGCCTCCTCGGCATCGCTTTGCGCGCTCGGGCTTCGGCTCTCCGTGTTCGTCGAATCCCGGACGTCGGCAACTGCGCCGGTCGCGGCGATGGTCGCGGACCACACGATCAGGGCAAACAAATGCTTCATCGACATTGGACAAATCTCGTTCGGGGTTTCTGACACTTACCAAAGGCGAGTGAGCGCAAGCGCGTCGTTGCAAGGGCTATGGCTTGCCCGGCCGCAGGGGCTCGACCTGCCATGCGGTTTCGAGTGGCGCGTTGTTCGCCGTGTCCCGCTTCGTGTCTGCGAGGGCCCCAGGTTCGACGTGGCCACCGCAGGTGGCCTTGCCAGTGATTGACCGGCTGCCGATTGCGCGGAACTGTCGCGCAACTGAGACGGAATCTCCGTTGCCGTGTGACTTCTGGCACCAACGTTTGGCGCGGCTGCAACCGTCTCTTGAACGGCGCCGGACGCAACGAGGCCATCCGGCTGCGAAGCGGCCACAACGACTTCGCTGCCGGCGGGTGTCGGCAGGAGTTGATTTGTATCGATCACGACGCGCTCCGGTGCCTTCACGTCGGAGCGAATGCGGATCGCAGGCCGCGCAGCATCCGGCTCCGCGAAGCTGCCTGGCACTTGGGCCGGTAGCACCAAACCGGTCGCCCAAAGCAAGCAGAGCAGGCCGCCGCCGACCGACAGAAAGTAGCCGCGCAAGGGAAGGGCGGTGTCGGTCGATCGGCCCGCGTGCATTGACATGGCGGATCGTCGGCTCACGGCACGCAGCTCCCGACAACGGCGTCACCCTGTCGCATCGTCAGATACTCCATGGGCGAGGATGCCGGCGCGCACGTTCGGCATCGAGATAACCGCGCTCGTCGAGCCATTCGGTAGGACAATAGGCTGCGGCCTTCGGGTCGATCATGAATCCGTCACGCTGGAGCGCTGTCCGTGTTCCGGTCATGCCAGTCCACACGGCCTCGCCGCTGGCAGGATCCACTTCCAGCACGTCAAAGACTTCGATGAAGTTCAGCATGTCAGGCGCGCCCACCGTTGTCTCACGCCGTGCGCGTGAGGCGGTCGGCCTCTTCAGCCGCAACGCCCCTGCGCGCGAGTTCGGACTCGATCACGTCGAACACGCATTCGACCGGCGCGATCCAGACGTTGACCCAGTAGATGATGCAGTCGCGGGCGATCAGCAGTGCCGGTGTCATGCGACCGTCCTCCGCTCCAGCCGAACGGTGCTGGGCTGGCGCGCGGCAAGCGTATGGGCCCACTCGATCATCGCGATCGTGATGCCAAGCAGCACGCTCAGGGCCATGAGGCACAAGGCCACAACCACGTTCAGCGAAGCGGCGGCGAGGCCGGGCAAGGGGTTTTCGCGCATCAAAGCCAACAGCAGTGTTGACATTCCTTGTCTCCTTAATAAAATACACCGTATAGTTCATATAAAACATGCGCCGTGGCCCGAGTCAAGACGAGTGCGTCACAAGCGCGTGTGCAGATCAAGGCGGCGAGGCTCCGCCAGGTTCAACCAGCCTCGAGCAGAGAAAGGGATCTGACATGACGAGATTGATGCCGGTGTTGTTCGCAGCAGCCGTAGTCGCGCTTGGCAGCGCAGCAGCTTTTGCCGAGGAGAACCGGGGTACACCGGAGCAGCGGGCGGCCTGCACGCCCGACGCCTTTCGCCTGTGCAGTGCCTACATTCCCGACCCGTCGGGAGTTGAAGCCTGTCTGCGGCTCAGAAAATCGGATCTGAGCGAAGGGTGTAAAGCGGTGTTCGGGCAGGCATCCGCCGGATCAAGCAAGGGCAGATGAAGAGCGAAGTTGATCTGCACTGCGACAGGAGACAGGAGCGATCTTATGAGCACAGTGTACATACCGGCCCTGGCTGCCTTCGGCGGCTCTGCGTTCGGTGCGGTCTCGACCATCGTCACTGGATGGTTTAGCGGACGCCGAAGGCGTCGCGAGCTTCATCATGCCCGCTCGTTCTCGAAACGCGAACAATTGTACCATGGCTTCATCGAGGAGGCATCACGGCTCTATGCCGACGCCCTGGTCAATGATCACCCCGAAATCCCGCAACTGGTCAGCCTCTATACGCTGGTCGGGCGCATGCGGATCCTGTCGAGCAACGAGGTGGTTCAGGCGGCCGAGCGAGCCGGGCACTTGATCATCGAAACGTATCTCTCGCCAAATCGCACATTCGTCGATCTCCCCAAATTCATCGAGGAAATGGATCCCTTGCGCAATTTCGGAGAGGCCTGCCGCCGCGAGTTGATGAACATTCCGGCGCAGTGAAGACGTTATGCGCGAGCAGATTGAAGATCGAACCAGGAGCGCCCGCCGCAGCATCGTGCAGGCCGCCATCCATCTCTATGGCGAGATGGGACACAACAAGACCACAGTCGCCGACATCGCGAGGAGTCTGGCGATGTCTTCGGCAAGCGTCTATCGATTCTTTCCCTCGAAGCGGGCCATCGAGGAGGCTGTGGTGGAGGAGGTGCTCGAGGAGGCGGTCAGTGCGGCGGCTGAGGCGGCCGGCGGCAGTGGGCCGGCGATACGGCGCTTGGCCGCAATCCTGAAGGCCATCGCCGACTGTAATGAAGGTCGACCGGCGAAGCATCGGCGGCTGCAAGACCTGATAACTCTGGCCGTTCGTCAGAACTGGACCGTCTTCCTCACCTACGAGGACAGGATCCGAGGGCTGGTGCGGCCGATCATCGGCGCGGGGCAAGCACGCGGTGAACTGCAGGGCGGCAGTCCAATGGCGCTGACCTGCTGCCTGCTGGAAGCCATGGACGTCCATCTCAATCCATCCCGGATCGGAGCTGCGACGCTGCGACCAAGCTTCGAGGAGATGTTGAGTTTTTGCACGAGCGCTTTGCGTCGCGCGCCATTCCTGCAACCGGCCGAGATGACAGCTCGCGCGAAGCTCAGGTTCGCCGGCTAATGCGGATGAGCTAGATGTGAGCTTTCAGGAGGTTGTCCATCCGGTCCGGAACGAGGAAGCTGAAGTTGTCGAAGCTTTAGCCAATCCCCGGAGGACCGAATGGACACCCATAAGAATGCGCCTCTGACGCCAAAAGGTCGAGAGGCCATGGTGCGAAGCGTGATCGAGGATGGCCTGACGAAGGCTGCAGCCGCGCTCCAGTTCAATGTTTCAGCCAAGACCGTCGCCAAGTGGGTCAAGCGCTTCCGCGAGGAAGGTGTGGATGGGTTGCGTGATCGCTCCTCAAAACCCCTTTCATCGCCAAGCCAAACCCCTGTCGCCACATGCACCGTCATCGAGGCGTTGCGCCGGCAGCGCCACATAGGCAAGCAAATCGCCGCCGAGGTAGGCGTCTCGCCAGCGACCGTCAGCCGTATCCTGCGGCGGCTGGGATTGAACCGATTGCGCGATTTGGAACCAGCCGAGCCAGTGCGGCGCTATGAACGTGAACACCCCGGCGAGCTGATCCACATCGACATCAAAAAGCTGGGCAAGTTCAAACGTATAGGCCATCGCATCACCGGCGACCGAATGGGGCAGAGCAGCCTGCGGGCGCGCGGTGAAGGGCCTGGCTGGGAATATGTCCACGTCTGTATCGACGATGCTTCGCGGATCGCCTTCAGCAAGGTCATGAAGAGCGAACGACAGGGCTGCGCCGTGAGTTTCCTCAAGGCCGCGATCGCCTACTATGCGAGCCTGGGCATCAAGGTCGAGCGGGTGATGACCGACAACGGCTCTTGCTACAAATCCTTCGCCTTCCGCAAAGCCTGCAGACGTCTCGGCCTCAAGCATATCCGCACCAAGCCTTATACTCCGAAGACCAACGGCAAGGCCGAGCGCTTCATCCAGACCAGTTTGCGCGAATGGGCCTATGCCCGCGCTTACAACACCTCAGAAGAAAGGGCTGCTGAACTGCCGAGATGGCTGCACAGCTATAACTGGCACCGCCCGCATGGCAGTATCGGCTCGATGCCACCGATCAGCAGACTCGCCCTAACCAGGAACAACCTGTTGAGGCTCCACAGCTAGAGCATGATCCGGAAAAGTGTGAAGCGGTTTTCCGAAAAGATCATGCTCAACAACAACCTAAAGCGCGATGACGATTCATCCTAATCGCATCGCGCTTTAGTGCGTCCAGTCCGTCTCGCAGGCGGCCAGGAAAAAGCTGACGCGCTCGCGCACGAAGCCACGAAGTTCTTTCTCCAGGTCCTTCGAGGTCTCGCCGACCAGCGCGCGAAACAGCATCGGCAGCAGAATGAGATCGAGGAAGATTTGCGCGGTGGCGCGGCTCCGCTTGGCGCTGAACGGACCTCTCGGCGTGCGAGCCAGCTTCTGAGTGGCGTCGTCCAGGAGCTGGGACACTGCGGCCAGAGACCGGTCGCGGGCAGCGTCATGAACATTGCGGCTCAGCTCCGGAAACTGCTGCGATTCCGCGATCGTGGTGCGCACCATCCCGAGCGATTCCTCCAGGAATCTTTCGACGATCTCGGTCCCGAGGCTCATCAGCTTGTCCTCGATGGTGCGCCCTTCCGGCACGAAGCCGTCGAAATCCGTCAGGCCGTCGACGGTGCGGGCCACCACCGCCGCGAACAGTGCTTCCTTGCCTGGGAAGTGGGCGTAGATCGTCGGTTTGCTGGCGGGCGCGAGCTCGGAAATGTCGTCGATGCTCGCGCTGCGGTATCCCTTCTCCAGAAACAATTGCTGAGCGGCATCGAGGATGCGGACCTGTGCATCGCCGGCAAGGTCCTTGGGCGGTCTGCCTCGTTTGGTCTTCTTCATTTCAGGAACTCCCAATCACGAGTCTGTGCGCGTCTGCTTCCCGCTTGACACGGCGCGCGAAGAAAGGCAAGAAAAAGAAAATATACGGTATAGTTCATTTATGCAGGCTGCTTGCCGCCGCAGGGCCAGGCCTGGAGGCCGCGAAGGGTGACGCGCTCGGCCGACCGCCCGACCCGACTCGACCCGAACTGAGGAGAATGTCGTGACTGTTCTGAACCCAGATCCGCCAGGCTTGCCGGAAGGCGTGCTGCTGCGCGAGCTGCATCACAGGGTCACCAACGGTGTTGCCTTCGCCATCAATCTGGTCTCCGCCGCCGCCATCCGTGCCGAAGGGGCGGAAGCCAAGGGCGCGCTTAGCGACGTCGCCGAGCTGCTGCACGGCTATGCCGACGTGCATCGTGCGCTCGGGATGCCGCCGGGCGACACCTTGATCCAGGCTGCGACCTACATCCGCAAGCTGGGCTGTGGCATGCGCCGGGCGGTCCTGGACCGGATGAACATTCAGCTGGCATTCGCGACACAGCCCCTCGCGCTTCAGCCGCAGCGCTGCTGGCACCTGGGGTTGATCGCCCATGAGCTCGTGATGCACGCGGCACGACACGCTTGTTTCGATGCACGGGCCGGACAGATCAGGATCAAGCTGACGCGCACCGGTGCGCTGGTGAACTGCGTGATCCTGGACAACGGCTCGCATCCCGCGCGGGAAGCTTCCGATCGCGAATTGCGCATTGCCAGGGATATCGCGCGGGCTCTCGGCGGACGCATCGAGCAGGGTTTCGGAGCGGAATTCACCTCGATCGTCCTTTCGTTCCCGCTGACCGAGCGCGAACGGGGCGCAAACTGGTCGATCGCAACGCGCCAGATGAGGGCTCCGCGTCGCTCGAAAGCCACCGTTTCGAACCGCCCATCCGCCGATGCGCTTGGCGGGCTGTTGTCACCCTCCCACCATACGGACGCGCCATGACAAGCCAATATTCGAGCCCTGTTCGAACGCCACATGTGGGGAAGGCCTTCGCCGCGGCCTCCGTGCTTGTCAGCATTGCGTTGACAGGTTGCAACGATCACGCGGCGCAGACGGCCACACGGGCAGCGCTGGTCCGGACCACGATCGTACAGCCGCGCGATCGGGAATCCTCCCGCACGTTGACGGGAGAAGTCCAGGCGCGCTTCCGTGCCGATCTTTCGTTCCGCGTCAGCGGACGGGTGGTTGCGCGCATCGTGGACGTCGGTGCGCACGTCAACAAGGGCGACGTCCTCGCCCGTCTCGATCCGGCCGAGCAACAGGCAGATGTCGACGCTGCGACGGCGGCAGTGGCCTCGGCCGAAGCCCAACTGCGCGTGGCCAAAGCTACGTTCGAGCGGCAGAAAGCGCTGATTGCAAGCGGTTTCACCACCCGCACGGTCTACGACCAGGCCCAGGAAGGTCTGCGGACCGCCGAGGGCCTGCTGGAGGCGGCCAGGGCGCAGCTGGGCACCTCGCGCGATGCGCTCGGATACACCGTGCTGCGCGCGGAAGCGGACGGCGTTGTCACCGCGCGAAATCTCGAGGTCGGCCAAGTCGTTCCGGCTGCCCAACCCGTGTTCTCGCTTGCGCAGGACGGGGAGCGGGATGCCGTCTTCGAGATCTACGAATCCGTCTTCCTTGGCCAGACCGACAGCCGCCGCGTGACGCTGGCGCTGGTCTCCGATCCCAGCGTTGCAGCAGCGGGTGAGGTCAGAGAGATTTCACCGGCCATCGACGCGAAGAGCTCCACGATCCGCGTCAAGGTGTCCATCGCGAATCCGCCGGCTGCGATGACGCTGGGCAGCGCCGTCTCGGGGACGGTGAAGGCTAAAGCTCAGAACGAGATCACCCTGCCCTGGAGCGCGCTGATGGCGGCGGGTAGCAGGCCAGCCGTCTGGACCGTTGACCCCAGGACGCAGACAGCGTCGCTGAAGCCCGTCACGGTCGGCGCTTATGAAGCCGGTCAGGTGCTGATCAAGGCAGGCCTCGAGCCCGGCGAGCGCGTCGTCGTCGACGGCGGCAAGCTCCTGAGCGTCGGTCAATCGGTCACTGAGGAGGGAGGTCAGTCATGAAGCGGCAGGTCATGATGATCGCTGGCACGGTCGCGGCGGCCGCATTGCTGACCGGCTGCCAGCAGGAGACGAAGGCGCCGGAGCCCGTGCGCCCCGTGCTCTCGATGGTAGCCACGCCGAATAGCGGTGACAGCACGGTTGCGGTCGGCGTCGTCGAGCCGCGCTACAAGACCAACCTTGGCTTTCGCGTACTCGGACGCCTGACGTCGCGTCCGGTCGACGTTGGCGACATCGTCAGCGAGGGACAGATCATCGGCACGATTGATCCCACCGCGCTCGATCTCGCCGTTCGCGCAGCCAAAGCTCAGCTTGCCAAGGCCGAGGCGCAGCTTGCGACGGCCAAGGCCACGGAGGAGCGGCAACGAACGCTCATCACCAGCGATGCGACCACCAGGCAGACGCTGGACAATGCCGAGCAAGCCCGCGCCGGCGCCGAAGCAAACGTGGCGCAGGAGCAGGCGAACCTGACCAAAGCGATCGAGCAACTCGGCTATGCCCGGATCAAGGCTGACTTCGGCGGCGTCGTCACCGCTGTCGACGCGGAAGTCGGTCAGGTGGTCTCGCCCGGTCAAACCGTGGTGACGATCGCGCGGCCGGACATTCGCGAGGCGGTCGTCGATATCGGGGAAGACCTGCCTGTGCCGCTCGACGTCGGTCTCACGTTCACCGTCAGCCTGCAGCTCCTCCCCACCGTTCAAGTCGAGGGCAGGATTCGCGAAATCGCGCCGCAAGCCGATGCGGTGACGCGGCTGCGACGTGTCCGGATTGCGCTCGACAACCCGCCCGAAAGCTTCCGTCTCGGCGCAACCGTCACGGCGAAGTTCGGCAAGGATCAGAGCAAGGTCTTGCGCCTGCACGCATCGGCGGTGCTCGCCAAGGACGGCGCGGATTTCGTCTGGGTGGTCGATCAGTCCGCCGGCACCGTCTCCTTGCAGAAGATCGAGGGTGTCGCCGATGAGGCGGGCATCCGCGTCACCGGTGGGCTTGCTGCAGGCACCCGCGTCGTTACCGCCGGAATTCACAGCCTCAAGCCAGGACAGCACGTCCGCATCGAACAGGATCAAGAGCCATGAAGTCGTTCAACCTTTCCGACTGGGCGCTGGGCCACCGCTCGCTCGTCTGGTACTTCATGATCGCCTTCATGGCGGCCGGCCTGTTTGCCTATCTCCAGCTCGGACGGCAGGAGGATCCTGACTTCACCATCAAGACCATGGTGATCCAGGCGCAGTGGCCCGGCGCCTCGCCCGAGGAGATGACGCGTCAGGTCACCGACCGGATCGAGAAGAAGCTGGAGGAGCTGGAATCGCTCGACTACACCAAGAGCGTGACGGTCGCCGGTCAGACCACCGTCTTCGTCTACTTGCGCGATTCGACCAAGGCGGCCGACGTCAAGCCGACCTGGGTGCGCGTTCGCAACATGATCGCAGACATCCGGGGCGATTTCCCGCAAGGCGTGGTCGGCCCCGGTTTCAACGACCGCTTCGGTGACGTCTTCGGCAACGTCTACGCCTTCACCAGCGACGGCTTGAGCCAGCGACAGCTCCGCGACCGGGTCGAGGATATAAGGGCCAAGGTGCTGACCGTGCCCGATGTCGGCAAGGTCGACATTCTCGGCGCGCAGGACGAGGTGATCTACCTCGAACTCTCCACCCGCAAGGTCGCGGCTCTCGGCTTCGATATCAAAGCCGTCATGACTTCGCTGCAAGGTCAGAACGCGGTGGCGCCCTCCGGCGTGTTCCAGGAGGGGCCGGAGCGGATCAGCGTCCGCGTCAACGGCCAGTTCGCCTCCGAGGCGAGCCTGAAGACGGTCAATCTGCGCATCAACGATCGCTTCTTCCCGCTGACCGATGTTGCCACGATCACGCGCGGCTATGCCGATCCGCCGTCGACGCTGTTCAGATACAACGGTCAGCCCGCCATTGCGCTCGCGGTCGGCATGAAGTCCGGTGCCAACCTGCTCCAGTTCGGCGAGGCGCTGAAGGAGGAGATGGGGAGGATCATCGCCGACCTGCCGATCGGCGTCGGCGTGCACCTCGTTGCCGACCAGCCCGTCGTGGTCGAACATGCCGTGTCCGGCTTCACCGAAGCGCTGTTCGAGGCCGTGATCATCGTGCTCGGCATCAGCTTCCTGAGCCTAGGGATGCGTGCCGGTCTCGTGGTCGCGATCGCCATTCCGCTCGTGCTCGCGATCACCTTCGTCGTGATGGCCTATTGCGGCATCTCGCTGCAACGCATTTCGCTCGGGGCCCTGATCATCGCGCTTGGTCTTCTGGTCGACGATGCCATGATCGCCGTCGAGATGATGGTGGCCCGGCTCGAGGTCGGCGATCCCCTCGAAAAGGCGGCGACCCACGTCTATACGTCGACGGCGTTCCCGATGCTGACGGGAACGCTGGTCACCGTCGCCGGATTCATCCCGATCGGGCTGAACAGCAGCAACGCCGGCGAGTTCACCTTCACCCTGTTCGTGGTGATCGCGGTATCGCTGATCGTCTCCTGGATCGTGGCGGTGTTGTTCACGCCCTTGCTCGGCGTCACGATCCTTCCCGCCAAGATGAAGGGGCATCACGAGCAAAAAGGACGGATGGCGCAGATGTTCGCGCGCCTGCTCCTGTTCTGCATGCATCATCGCTGGAGCACCATTGCGGTCACCGTCGGCGCCTTCCTGCTTGCGCTGTTCGGCTTGCAGTTCGTGCAGCAGCAGTTCTTCCCCTCGTCCGACCGCGCCGAGCTGGTGATCGACTGGAACCTGCCGCAGAACGCCTCGATCACCGAGACCAACATGCAGATGGCGCGTTTCGAGCGCGAGCAATTGCAGGGCAACCAATCGGTCGAGCACTGGTCGACCTATGTCGGCACCGGCGCGCCGCGCTTCGTGCTGTCGTTCGATGTTCAGACCGCCAACACCTGGTTCGGCCAGCAGGTGATCGTGACCAAGGGCGGCATTCCGGCGCGCGACCGGCTCAAGGCGCAGTTCGAGGACTATTTGAGGAGGACGTTCCCGGGCACCGACACCTACGTCAAGCTGCTCGAGGTCGGCCCTCCGGTCGGGCGTCCGGTGCAGTACCGTCTCAGCGGGCCTGATATCGCCAAGGTGCGCGATCTCTCACAGAAGCTTGCGGCAATCGTGCGGAGCAGTCCCGATCTCGGCAACGTGGTGTTCGACTGGATGGAGCCGGCCCGCGTCGTCAAGGTCGACGTGTTCCAGGACAAGGCGCGCCAGCTCGGTCTGACCTCGGAAGACATCGCCACCACGCTGAACTCGGTGCTTCGGGGATCGCCGATCACCCAGGTACGTGACAGCATCTATCTGGTCAACGTCACGGGACGCGCCACCGCGGCGGAGCGTGCCTCGATCGACACGCTGCGCGACCTGCAATTGACCGGTCTCGGCGGTCGAGCCGTGCCGCTCGGGGCCGTCGCCAATCTGCGCTACGAGCTGGAGCAGCCCACGATCTGGCGCCGCGCGCGGATTCCGACCATCACGCTGAAGGCCGCCGTCATCAGCAACGTTCAGCCGAAGACGGTCGTTGACCAGCTCGCGCCGAAAGTAGCGGAATTTGCAAAGCAGCTGCCCGCGGGCTACGCGATCAAGATCGGCGGCTCGGTGGAGGAGAGTGCCAAGAGCCAGGGGCCGATCATCGCAGTCGTGCCGCTGATGCTGTTCGTCATGGCGACCGTGCTGATGGTGCAGCTGCAGAGCTTTTCGCGCCTGTTCCTTGTGTTCGCGGTCGCGCCGCTCGCGCTGATCGGCGTCGTCATAGCCA
Source organism: Bradyrhizobium sp. CB1015 (assembly GCF_025200925.1). GTDB lineage: Bacteria > Pseudomonadota > Alphaproteobacteria > Rhizobiales > Xanthobacteraceae > Bradyrhizobium. The sequence continues at coordinate 3,032,765 of NZ_CP104174.1, forward strand.
TGCTGCCGAGCGGCGCGCCACTGGGTTTTGTGGCGATCCTCGGCGTGCTGGCGCTCATCGGCATCCTGGTCCGAAACTCCGTGATCCTGATCGTGCAGATCGAGGATCTCAAGAACGAGGGCAGGCCGGCCTGGGATGCGGTGGTGGAAGCAACCGAGCACCGCATGCGCCCGATCCTGCTCACGGCCGCCGCGGCAAGTCTCGCGCTCATTCCAATCGCGCGCGAGATTTTCTGGGGCCCGATGGCCTATGCCATGATGGGCGGCATCATCGTCGGCACGCTGCTGACGCTGCTGTTTCTGCCGGCGCTCTATGTGGCGTGGTTCCGGATCCGTCCGGATCATGCGGATGAAGCACCTTCACATGATCCCGAAGCCGTTGCGAACGACGCGCCCGCCGAAGACGGGCCCGCTCGCAATGCCCCGCAGCGTGTGCTCGAGCCCCAAATCTAGAACGGAGACGACGATGCTCTCGAAGACGCTATCAGTCTTTGCTGTCACGGTGACGGTCGCGGCGAATTCGCTCGCTCCGTCTATTGCATTTGCGCAATTTCCGCCGCCGCCACCGATGGCGCCCGCCGGCCCTCCGCCGATGGCTCCAGCCGGTCCCCCAGCCATCGCGGCTCCCGGTCCCGCCGCCCCTGTCGCTGGTCCCGGCCCTCGCCTCGGTCCAGCAGCCGGGCCGCGCGTTGATCTCGCCACGCGAGGTGCCGGTCGCGGGCCGGCTGTCGTGAGCGCCGCGCGGACGACGGCGCTGAACATCGGTGGTAGCGGCCATCGCTACGGCGGCGAGCACGGCTATGGAGGCTATGGATATGGAGCGCGCGCTGCGAGCTATGCCGGCGCATACGCAGCCGGCGCCTACGCCGGCTACGCCTATGGCGGGGCGCGCTCGAGCTACGACACGAGCGGTGGTTGCCGCTACGTTTACAGCCGTCATCGCAGGTATCTCGTGTGCGACTAGCAATTTTCAGCTTCGTCGCCATTGTCGCAGCGTCAACGGTCGCGGCGATTCTGATCCCTGCCGAGCTGGACGCGACACAGGAATACGCGTTCTGCCGACTAGACTATGACTCGGGGGTGCGCAGTTGCGCATTCGAGACTATCGATCAGTGCGTTTCAGCCATCGCTGGACGCGGCGGGAGCTGCTTTCGCAGCCCCAGCAGCGAGGCGAACGCATCATTTGCCCATGCTCCGAAGATGCATGCCGGTCATCGCCACTGATCTGTCGGTCAGCGGTGGCTTCCGCCGTATCGATGTCGATCGATGTCATCGCCAACGCAAGTCAGACCAGGCTGGCATAAGGCTGGACAACATTCCTAACTTCGCTAACTGTTGGGTCTTTGGATCATCAAGAGCAAAAAAATGTTGGACCTCTTAAAGGGGGGTACCGAAGAAAGCTTCGGCGTTATCGAACGGGAACTGCGGTGCGGCCTGTGGAGCTGGGATCTGCGTGCGAACGAGATGCACTGGTCGCGCGGGTATTATGATCTTCTGGGTATCGAGCCGGGAATGGTAACACCATCCTTTGCGGCCATTCTCCAGGTGACCCACCCGGATGATCGCAGTGCGCAGGGCGAGGTCGAGCGCGTCATCCAGAAGGCATCGACCATCAGACGGAAATTTCGTGTCATCCGTCGCGGCGGTAACATCGCCTGGATCTATTGCCAGATCATCATCTTCGTCGATCCGGAAGGGGCTGCAGAGAAGGCAATCGGTATCTGCACGGATATCACCGCTCGCGAGGATCAGCTCAACCAGCTCCGGATTGCCGATGAGCGCTACCGTGCCCTGATCAAGGCAGCCGGAGCAGTGGTATGGATCGCGAAATCGGACGGCCGAATCCACGAGCTTGTCAATTGCGATCACGGCAGCAAGGCCATTGCGTCGGAATTGGGTTGGCTGCAGCTCATCCATCCGGATGACCAGGAGAAGATCATCCGAGTTCGCGACGCGGCGCGCCGGGAGAAGCGCGGCTACGATGTCGTGCACCGCATCATTCAGCCCGATGGCAGTTTCAAATGGAAGCGATCGTCCGGGCAGCCGGTGCTCGATGATGGGGGGAATATCAAGGAGTGGCTCGGGATCAGCGTTGATCTCGACCGCGATACGGCGCGTTCCGTCGCCCGCCGCATCACCGGGGCGCAAATCAGGGCTGCGCGCGGACTGCTGCGTTGGTCGGTGGTGGATCTGGCGCAGGCCGCGGGCATCACGCGTGCGACCATCCGCCGGCTGGAAGAGCTGGACGGCGCTCCAGCACACAATGATCCGGCGCTTCCCTTGATCGAAACGGCCCTTGCAAGAGCCGGTGTCGAATTCCTGTTTCCAGAAGCAGGTAAACCTGGCGTGCGCCCTCGCTAAATTAGCGCCTCACCTGTACTGATCCAGCAAAATTGGTCGGATTTTTCATCGCAAACGCCGCACCACGCAAATCTGGCGTTCCATTGTCGTGACATCGTGCGTCGCCAATCGCAATTGCCGCATGAGCCGAACCGCACGCGCCAATTTTGCCTAACAGAAGGTTAGCGGGATCGGCATTATTGTTCTGCACGTTGGGCTCCGACAAGGCGTGCGGGCATGGTGACGCAAATCATTCGGTATCTCGGAATCGACACGCGCACTCGGCTCCGCACGCTCGAATAATATGGGGCCGTCGATATGGCGCTTACGCTTTCAAGCAGTTCGGACTGGGCTCGTCGACCAGCCGCTTGATACCGGAGTCCCAGTCACTTTTCTCACAATCAATTTTGAAGGGCATCGCAATGACGGACTTGCCTGCATGCGCCAATTCCGATCAGCACCGCATGGCCAGAATGCGGTTTATGGGAATCACATCCCGCAGCGGGGAGTTGTTGCGGGAGTTCTGGGCGATCGCCGAACCTGCCGTACCGCGCATTCTGGACGGCTTCTACCGTCATGTCACGAGCGAGCCTCGGCTTGCCGCGCTGATTGGGAATGATATTCCCAGATTGAAATCGGCCCAGGGTACCCATTGGGCGCGATTGTTCAACGGGCGGTTCGATGATGAATACCTGAAAGGGGTCCGCGCCATCGGCATGGTCCACAACAAGATCGGCCTGGAGCCGCGTTGGTATATCGGTGGATATAACTTTGTCCTGAACCAGCTCGTGGCGCTCGCTGTTCAACGCTACCGCTGGAAACCAGGTCACCTCTGCGAGCTCTTGAGCGCCGTGAATTGCGCCGTGATGCTCGATATGGAGATCGCCATCTCCGTCTACCAGGAGGCAATGCTCGCCGAGCGGGAAAAACGTCAGGAGACGATCCACGCCGCCATTCGGAGCTTCGATGCGCGGATGAAGGCGGTTGTGGATAGGATCGGTGGTTCGGCTGGCGACCTTCAGAGCGCAGCCAATGCGCTGGCCGCGAGTTCGTCGCAGTCGACCCAGCAGTCCAGCGCGGTAGCCGCCGCCTCGGAAGAAGCGTCGACGAATGTGCAGGCGGTTGCCGCATCGACCGAGCAACTCACCTCGTCAATTCAGGAGATCGGCCGCCAGGTGTCCGAATCGACGAAAATCGTCCAGACCGCGGTGGATCAGTCGGCGCGGTCCGGCGACACGGTCCAGAGCCTTGCAAAGGCGGCCCAGCGGATCGGCGACGTGGTGGAGTTGATCAGCACCATCGCGGGGCAGACCAATTTGCTCGCTCTCAATGCCACGATCGAAGCAGCGCGGGCCGGCGAGGCCGGGCGCGGCTTCGCAGTCGTGGCTTCCGAGGTTAAAGCCCTGGCGGAGCAGACGGCAAAGGCCACCGGCGAGATCGGTGAGCAGATCCTCTCGATTCAGGGGGCAACGAAGGAGGCGGTGGGGGCGATCCAGGACATCGGCCGCACGATCGGGTCGGTCAGCGAGATCGCAACCGTCATAGCGGCGGCCGTGGAAGAGCAGGGCGTGGCTACTGCCGAGATCGCGCGCAACGTCCAGCAAGCAGCCGAGGGCACGGACCAGGTATCAAGCAACATCACCGGCGTGAGCCAGGTCGCCGCCGAAACCCGGCAGACGGCGGAAAAGCTTCTGAGCGCTTCTGAAGAGCTGTCCATTCAGGCTGCGGGCCTTCGCTCGGAAGTGGAGGCGTTCTTTGCCGACATCCGGGCGGCCTAACGTGTCATCAAGGCTTGGCGACCCAATGATCGAACCAACGATTGATCTCGAGATCGCGAATGTTGACATGAACAACGGGTTTTCCGCTTCGTGCGATCCGCGCCGATCTCGTCAGCCTGCGAGCGGCGAAACCGAACGCCAGCGAAAGGCCGAGGTGAACTGGAAGCAGCTGCTGCATACGGCCATCGAAAGCAGCTCTCATGGCCTGTGTGTCTTCGACGATCAATCCAGGCTGGTGATAGGGAATGAACAGCACCGCAGCCTTTATTCGCTGGCATCTACCGAGGTTTCGCCGGGCCGCCAAGTGGAGGATGTTCTCAAGGGCCGCCATGCCCGAGTAGTCGGGGCGAATGCCAAAGGCCAGTTGGCCGACTACCTGGCGGCGATACAGCGGGGCGAAGAGTTCCAGACGACGTATGAATTGCAGGATGGGTCCTTCGTCGAGCTCGATATGCATCCCATGTCCGACGGTGGCTTCGTCGAACGGCACCGGGATGTCACCGAGCTTCGTCTTGCTGAGATCCGGGCCGAGAAAGCAAGGCAGGAGCTGATCGAGAAGCAGTACGCAATCGATCAGGCCGTCATCGTGGCGATCACCGATATTCGCGGAACGATTACTTACGCCAACGATCGATTTTGCGAGATCAGTGGGTACACCCGGGAGGAGCTGGTTGGAAACAACCATCGCCTCCTGAAATCGGGGGTTCATTCGCAGGATATTTTCCGACAGATGTATCGTCGCCTCGCCCGAGGCGGCGTATGGCGGGGCGAGCTTTGCAACAGGGCGAAAAGCGGGGAACTCTACTGGGTCGACACCGTGATAACGCCCCAGCTTGGCCCGGAAGGGAAGCCGGTCGCCTATATGGCGATCCGGGTCGATATTACTGCCCGAAAGAACGCCGAGGCGCAGCTCTGTCACGCAGCCCGCCACGATGCGCTGACTGGTCTTCTGAACCGGGCAGCTCTGCTGGACGGTCTTTCGGAATGGCTTTCCCAAACGCACGCAAAACAGCAGACCCTGATCGTTTACCTGCTTGATCTAGATGGTTTCAAGCATGTGAATGACACGCTCGGACATGCCGTCGGAGATGCATTGCTCAAGCAGCTCAGTGGACGTCTGATCTCGGTCGCTCCGGAGACTGCCCTGATCGCACGTTTAGGCGGGGACGAATTTGCGATCGTGCAGATCAGCGCCGAGGATGCGCGTGAGCAGACCCAAGCGCTCTCGGCCAACCTCCTGCAAACGATCGCCATACCGTTCTCTTTGGAGTCGCAGGAAGCTTCGGTCGGCGTTAGCATCGGAATATCGATTGCACCGTTGCATGGTCTTACGGCTCCAGAGCTCCTCTACAAAGCCGATTTGGCTCTCTATCGAGTCAAATCGGAGGGGCGGAGCGGATTTCATGTCTTTGAAGATGAAATGCGCAGCCGCGCGCAAGACCGCAATCGACTCGTCAATGAGCTACGTGCTTCAGTTGCGCGTGGCGAGTTCGAGTTACATTATCAGCCCATCTGTGAGGCAGGATCCCTGCGGCCGCGCAGCGCGGAAGCGTTGGTGCGATGGCGCCATCCCTCTCGAGGCTTGCTCTATCCAGATGAGTTCATCGGAGTCGCCGAAGAAACTGGGCTCATGGAAGCGTTGGGACGATGGACCCTGGAAAGGGCGTGCGCAGACGCCGTAGCGTGGCCCGGAGAGATCAAGGTGGCAGTCAATCTGTCTCCCTCTCAATTCCGAGGAGGATTTCTCTTCGACTCGATCTTCGGCGTGCTGATGAAAACGGGTCTTCCGCCGCATCGGCTTGAGCTCGAAGTCACGGAATCGATGCTGCTGCAGGACGAAGAAGAGAATCTTCTCTTGTTCCGCCAACTCAAGAACATCGGAGTATCCTTTGCACTGGATGACTTCGGCATTGGCTATGCGTCGCTCGGTTCCGTCGTGGCATTTCCATTCGACAAGCTGAAGGTCGATCGTTCGTTTACGAGCGAGCTTCCGGGCAAGCCCGCGAGCAGGGCAGTCGTCGCATCGGTCATGACATTGGCCAGGGGGCTCAATGTGCAGGTGACGGCGGAGGGTGTTGAGACGATGGAGCAGCTCCAGTACTTGCGCAACCAGGGAGTGGATTTCGTTCAGGGCTATCTTCTCGGCAGGCCAGTCCCATCCGGCGCGCTCGACCTGACGGGGGCGCCACTACATTCTGATTTACCGGACGCGAGTTGCTTCAAAAGATGAGGGCCGCGCACCGCCGCCCACCGGAGCGGCCTTGATCCGGATCAAGCTCCGGGTGGGCGAGCCGCGCTAATATACAATTTGCGTGACTCGGCCCACGGTTACGTCGCCAAGTCGCCGCCGAGGTTCAATTCCCCGCATCTCGGCGGCTCCTGTCTTCGATGATTCAATCGAGCCGCGGGGACCGTGGGAATGAGCCGATGCGCATCTATTACTTCGATATCAGGGACGGCGTGCCCGTCCGGGACAAGGCGGGGCTGGAGCTTGCGAGTGACGGCGCCGCCATCGCCCACAGCAAGGGCCTTGCCGACCAGGTGCGCAGAGAAAAGCCGAAGGGTCATCCCGAGCTTCAGATCGTCGTCATCGACGAGAGCGGCCGCGAAGTTCACCGCGAGCGGGTCTATCCGGGCGCGGCCTGACCACGGTGAGGCGCCGAACCGGCAGCCCGATCGCACGCGGAAGGGCCGGACGGTCGAACGTCAACTTCGAAATTGCTCCCTTGCCGCAAAGCGCCCAGGGTGCGCGCAAGCGCGATCAGTTCAGCCTTCCAAGAAGTCTTCGGATGATCTTCCGCAAGTTTTCGGCGTACTCGTCGACGACCTGTCGCCTCTCGGTCGATGGCGGCAGCTGACGGTCGTCGTCCCCGTCCGGCGACGGAGTATCCGTTTTGGATCTCCCGCGGATGATGGCGGCGATCGGCTTTGTCACTTTCACGGGAATTCTGACCTCTGATGCACGACGCGCATCGTTCAGGCTAAGGGCCAATTCCATCTGCGGCCTTCACACAAGTTAAGCCGCCGGGGGACCGATCTGCAACTTGCTGTCATCGACGCGCCGCCTCGCCGCAAAATCCTGCAAAGGAACCAATCGCGGCGCGCTAGGTGCACGAGGCGGTCGGATCGCACTTCGGGCAGCGGCCGTCGGCGGCTGCGCCGAGCTGGCGGCCGAGCTCGGCCCTGAGAGCCTCCTTGTCCCATTCCGCGCCGTCACATCTGACGATTCGCTTGGCTCGCTCGAAGGCGTGGCTCTCGGCGGCGTCATCGCCGATGCGGATGATCACGTCCCAATGGAAGGGGCAGGCCGTCGTCGCACGGGTCGTCTCCAGTGCGTAGCGCACGACCTCGGTGAGATCGTCGGTGTCAATATCGGCAAGCATGTTCCGTTCTCCTGATCGGCGTCCCCCGTTGCCCAGGCCATGCTCCGGCTTTGACGAAAATCGGCCCCGGGCTCGATGGGAGCGCCGAGGCCGATTGTTCGCGTGGCTCTTCCATTCGGGGTCTGAGCTCGTCCAACAAACCCGCGCTGCCGATCTTCGTTCCATCGAACTCTCCGGCGGAGCCGCTCTCCGGCCTGCTCCATGCTCGCGGTCTTCTGCACTCATCCGTAAAGCGGCGCCGGGAAGGCCTCGAAAATCCAAACGTCGCTCGCCCCGACAAAGGGAACCTTGAAAAGCCTTCCCGATGCCGACACAAGGCTATCGTCAGCATCACAAGCATGTCTTGATCCAGCTCAAAGGAGGCGGCGGCGGACGACCGAGAGATCTCGATTTGGCAACCCGCTCACAAGCGCTGCGCGATGTCTTCACCGCTTCCCGCGTCAATCCGTTCAGGACATCTGCGTAAGTATTGGCCCGCAATTTCCAGGTCGCTGCGGCGGGCGCATATCTTTCGGCATGGAGCGCAACGTCATCTTCAAATGCCCCCGCACGGGCATGAACGTGCAGCACTGGCTTCCCGGCACAGCCTCCGACGCCGCGGACGCGCACGTCCCGGTCCGTTGTCCCGCTTGCGCCTCGCTGCACTTCGTGGGTGTCGCCAGCGGCAAGACCTTGAGCGAGGGCATCGGTCGGCCTCGGACGGCCACCGCGCCAGCCGGTCTCGGCCACCGGCCTGATCCGTCGCGCCCTTGACTTCGTGAGCTTCGTGCGGGCGCGCCCGAGTCAGATTTTCCGCACACTGATCCCTACAGCGCTTCAGACCCAGCCGCCGTCGACGATGTAATGCTGGGCGGTGCAGGCGGAGGCCTCGTCGGAGGCGAGGAAGACGGTGAACTTCGCAACCTCGTCCGGCATGAGCCTGCGCTTCAGGCATTGTCGCTGCTGCAGCTCGACCTCGCCGGCCGGCGTCATCCATTTCTCGAGCTGCCGCTCGGTCATGATCCAGCCCGGCGCGATTGCATTGACGCGGATGTTGTAGGGGCCGTAATCGCGCGCCAGTGAGCGCGTCAGCCCGATCACGCCAGACTTGCTGGCGGTGTAGGCGGCCATGCCGCCTTGTCCTGCGATCCACGACACCGAGCCGAAATTGATGATGGCGCCGGCATTGGCCGCCTTCATGTCCGGCAACACGGACTGCGATGCAAAGAACTGGTGCTTCAGATTCACCGCGATACGGTCGTCCCAGTATTCCGGCGTCATCTCCTCGGTGTTGTGCCGCTCGTCATGCGCGGCGTTGTTGATCAGGATGTTGATCGGGCCATGAGCCTTGCGTGTCGCGACGACGCCGGCACGCAGCGCGCCGATGTCGGTGAGGTCGACATGCTGGAAATGCGCGGCCATGCCCTGATCGGACAGCTCTCGCGCCAGACGCTGTCCCTCGTCGATCTTGATGTCGAAGAACACCACCGTGGATTTCTGCTGCGCAAAGCGCCGCACGATCGCAGCGCCTATACCGGCTGCGCCACCGGTGACGAGCACGACCTTGCCGGCGAGGTCGGAATAGATGGCAGCCATTGGGCACCTCGGTTGTTGCGGCCGGCGCGGCGGGCCGCGACCGACTCTTTTTTCAAACCTTAGCCATTCCGCTGGTGAGGTGCATAGATCAGAATTTGGGTTGCGTACCTCAAAAATTGAGGGCAGGATTGCATCAAAGAATAACAGTCGTTCGGGAGGATGTGATGAGATTGCTCGGGAAACTGGGACTCGCTGCTGTCGCATGCCTGCTTTGGGCCAGTTCCGCGTCAGCCGACACCACGGTGAAATGGCTGCACATCGAGGTCAACCCGGCCCAGGTGAAGGTCTGGGAGGAGGTCGCACGCAGCTATGAGGCGTCGCATCCCGGTGTGAAGGTCGAGATGCAGTTCCTCGAGAACGAGGCCTACAAGGCCAAGCTGCCGACCATCCTGCAATCGAAGGACCGGCCGCACATCATCTATAGCTGGTCCGGCGGAGTGCTGAAGGCGCAGGTCGAGGCGGGCGTGCTGGAAGACATCACCGATTCTGTGAGGAGCGGCGGCTACAGCGACACGATCGCACCGGCGGCGCTCGCCGCCTTCACCCAGAACGGCCGCGTCTTTGGACTTCCGATCGCGCTATCGCAGGTCGGCTTCCTCTACAACAAGGATTTGATGGCCAAGGGGAATGTCGATGCAAGCAAGATCAAGACATGGGACGATCTGCTCGGCGCGGTGAAAACGCTGAAGGCCGCGGGTGTTACGCCGATTGTGGTTGGCGGTGCCGATAAATGGCCGCTGCATTTCTACTGGACGCATCTCGCTGTGCGCGTCGGCGGCAAGCCGGCCTTCGATGCAGCGCTGAAGGGGGAGAATGGTGGCTTCGCCGGGGAGACCTTCCAGAAATCCGGCGAGCTGTTCAAGCAGCTGGTCGATCTCCAGCCGTTCCAGAATGGCTTCCTCGGCTTCAAGAACCCGCAGGCCGTCGGCTATTTCGGTGACGGAAAGGCCGCGATGATCCTGGCCATCTCGTCCTTCTATCACACCCAGCGCGCACTCGCCGCCGACAAGGTCGGTCTCGGCGACGACAAGCTTGGCTGGTTCGATTTTCCGGTCGTACCCGGCGGCAAGGGTGAGCCGTCAGACACGCTCGGCGGCATCACCGGCTGGTTGATCACCAAGGGGGCGCCCAAGGAAGCCACCGACTTCCTGAAATTCTTTATCTCCAAGGACGTGCAGGTGCGGCTTGCTGCCGGCAACTTCATCGTTCCCGTCGTCAAGGGCGGCGAGGCCGGCCTCAACAGCGCCTTCATGAAGCAGATCGCGGCCAATCTGGCGAAGTCCAACTATCACCAGAACTTCTACGACCAGAGCCTTGGCCCCTCGGTCGGTCGCGTCGTCAACGACGTCACGGCGGAGATCGCCGGCGGCAGCATGAGCCCGCAGGACGCGGCGAAGGCGATCGAAGCGGCGTACAAGCAGGGTAACTGACGGTGGCGCGACGGATCGCGATCACCTCGCCGATCGGCGTTGCCGGTGAGGCGGCCCCCCAGGTCGCGGTTCGTGGCCCAGGCTGGGATGGCCGCTTCACGGTCCTGATCCTGTTCCTGCCGCCGGCGCTGCTGCTGTTCACGCTGTTCGTGGTGCTGCCGATCGGCGAGGCCGCCTGGTACTCGGCCTTCAACTGGAACGGGTTCGGCAGGCCGACCAACTGGATCGGTTTCGACAATTACCGCTTCGTGCTGGAGACGCGGGCCTTCTGGCTCGCGCTGCGCAACAACGGGCTGATCATCGCCGTGTCGCTCGCCGTCCAGCTGCCGCTTGCGCTCACGCTGGCCCTGATGCTCGCAGAACGCTTTCGCGGCGCCGTGGCGCTGCGCATGCTGTTCTTCATGCCCTATATCCTTGCCGAGATCGCAACCGGCCTGATCTTCAGCTTCGTCTATGACGGCGATTACGGCCTCGTCGCCTCGATCTGGCGCACTTTCGGCGCCGAGCCTCCGCATCTCCTGGCCTCGACCGACACGGCCATGCTGGCGGTGCTGATCGTGGTGGTGTGGAAGTATTTCGGCTTCCACATGATGCTGTTCATCGCCGCGCTCCAGAGCCTCGACAAGAGCCTGGTCGAGGCCGCCCGTATCGACGGCGCGACGCGGACGCAGACGCTGCGCCACGTCGTGATCCCCTTGCTCTATCCCACGATCCGCCTGTCCGTGTTCTTCGCCATCATCGGCTCGCTGCAGCTGTTCGATCTCGTCATGCCGCTGACGCGCGGCGGACCGGCCGACTCCTCGAACACGATGGTGAGCTTTCTGTATAACAACGGCATCTCGCGCATGCGGGTCGGCTATGGCAGCGCCATCGGCGTCATCCTGTTCGCGATCTGCGTGACCTTTGCCTTCACCTACAAGCGATGGTTCATGCGCGATGAATAGTGCCGGTGCCAGAGGCGCGTTCGATCCCGCCGTGCTGTTCAAGGCGCTGTTCCTCGGCCTGATCGCGATCTTCGTCCTGGTGCCGCTGCTCGCGACCCTGCTCGGCGGCTTCAAGTCGCTCGGCGAACTCCGCGTCAATCCGTTCGGCCTGCCCAGGCACTGGGAGTGGCAGAACTACGCCGACATCCTGTTCTCGGCGCGCTACTGGCAGCTCCTGCGCAACTCGCTTGTTATCTCGACCCTGGCGGTGACGCTGACCCTGATCACGGCTTCGATGGCCGCGTTCACCTTCGCCCACGTCAGGTTCTTCGGCTCATCGATGCTGCTCAGCTATCTGACGCTGGGCCTGCTGTTTCCCGCCGCGACCGCCGTGCTGCCTCTGTTCATCAAGGTGCGGGATCTCGGCTTGCTCGATACCTATTTCGGCGTCGCGCTGCCGCAGGTGGCGTTCAGCCTTGCCATGAGCGTGCTGCTGCTACGCCGCTTCTTCAAGGACATTCCGTATGAGCTGCTCGAGGCCGCGCTGGTCGACGGCTGCAGCTACATCAAGTTCTTCCGCTACGTGACGTTGCCCTTGTCGCGTCCGATCCTGGCGACCGTCGGCACCATCACCTTCGTCAACAGCTGGAACGCCTACCTGCTGCCGCTGGTGATGCTTAACACCGATGCGCTGTATCCCTGGCCGCTCGGCATCATGGTCTATCAGGGCGAATACTCGTCCGAATGGCACCTGATCCTGGCTTTCATCACGCTCACCATCCTGCCCACGATCATTCTGTTCCTGCTGGCGCAGAAGCACATCGTGGCCGGCCTCACCGCAGGTGCGGTCAAGGGATGAGCCATCTGAGGAGATCATAATGAGAAAAGTCGGCGTCGGAATCATAGGCTGTGGTGTGATCAGCACCGCCTATCTCAAGGCGGCCCAGCGCTTTCCCGTGATGGAGATCAGGGCGCTCGCCGACATGCGCAGCGAGGTTGCCGAGCGCCAGGGAGCGGCCTTCGGCTTGCCGGGAATGCGGGTCGACCAATTGTTGAAGCGCGACGATGTCGAAATAATCGTCAATCTGACGGTGCCGCTCGCCCACACCGACGTCAGCCTGGCGGTGCTGAACGCCGGCAAGCACGTTCATTCGGAGAAGCCGCTCGGCATCAATGTCACTGAGGCGCGCAAGGTCATGGAGCTCGCCGCACAGAAGAACCTGCGTGTCGGCTGCGCGCCCGATACGTTTCTTGGCGGCGGCCATCAGACCGCGCGCAAGCTGATCGACGACGGCGCGATCGGCACGCCGGTGGCGGGCAGTGCCTTCTTCGGCTGCCCCGGCCACGAGCGCTGGCATCCGGCGCCCGGCTTCTATTACCTGCGCGGCGGCGGACCGATGCTCGACATGGGGCCGTATTACATCACCGATCTCGTGCAATTGCTCGGCCCGGTCGCCAGCGTGATGGGCTCGACCGCGCGTCCGAAAACCGAGCGCCTCGTCACCAGCCAGCCGATGAACGGCGCGCTGATTCCGGTCGAGGTCGCGACCCATGTCGCGGGAACGCTGGAGTTCGAAAGCGGCGCAGTCGTGTCGATCACGATGAGCTTCGACGTGCCGAAACATCGGCATGCGCCGATCGAGATCTACGGCGACAAGGGCGGCTTGCTGGTGCCCGATCCAAATCGCTTCGGCGGCGAGGTGCAGCTGGCGAAGACCGGCGGCGAATGGGAGGCGATGCCGCTGACGCACGGTCACGTCGAGGGCGAGTTCCGCTCCATCGGCGTCGCCGACATGGCTGGCGCGATCCTGAACGATCGGCCGCATCGCGCCAGCGGCGCGCTCGCCTTCCACGTGCTGGAGGTGATGGAGGCGTTCCAGACCTCCGCCGACGAGGGCCGCCGCGTCAAGATCGAGAGCCGCGTCGAGCGGCCGGCAATGCTGCCCACGGGGTGCGAAACCGGACAGATCGATTGAGGGAATGACCATGCGCAAGGCAATGATTGTATGGGGTGGCTGGCCGGGACACGATCCCGATCTCTGTGCTTCGATGATCCGTGGCTGGCTGAAGGCGGAAGGCTTCGAGGTGCGGATCGAAACCACGACGGCAGCTTTCGCCGATCCCGCGATCCACGATTTGTCGCTGATCATCCCGATCTACACGATGTCGAAGATCGAGAAGGCGGAAGCGCTCAATCTCTGCGCAGCGGTGCGCGGCGGCGTCGGGCTTGCCGGCCATCATGGCGGCATGTGCGATGCCTTCCGCGAATCGGTCGATTACCAATTCCTGTGCGGCGGGCAGTGGGTCGCCCATCCCGGCAACATCATCGACTACAAGGTCGACTTGACGAAGCCGGACGATCCGATCATGACGGGTCTGAAGAGTTTCGAGCATCGGTCCGAGCAATATTACATGCATGTCGATCCCGCCAACGAGGTCTTGGCCACGACGACTTTCACCGGCGAGCACGCACCCTGGATCGAGGGCGTGGTGATGCCGGTGGTGTGGAAGAAGCGTTATGGCGCGGGGAGGGTGTTCTATTCTTCGCTGGGCCACCGCGCCTATGAGCTCGACGTGCCGGAGATACGGACGTTGATGATCCGCGGCATGCTGTGGGCCGCGCGCGAATGACTGAAGGCGCGACCCAGCCGGTGCTGCGCGCCACGCTCGAGGACGTCGCGCGCGCGGCGGGCGTTTCGCTCGCCACCGTCGACCGCGTCGTCAACCGGCGCGAGGGCGTCCGCGCCAAGACCGTCGCGCGGGTCGAGGCCGCCGTGGCAAAGCTCGGCTATCGCGCCGATGTTGCCGCGGCGCGGCTCGCCCGCGGGCAGACCTTCCGCTTTGCTTTCGTGCTGCCGACCGGCAGCAACAGCTTCATGACCAACCTCACTGAGCAGGTGGCGCGCACTGCGGGCTGGCTTGCCGGCCATCGCGGCTTCATCGACATCCACCATGTCGACGTGTTCGACCCCGACGTGCTCGCCGGCGCGCTGGAGAACCTCTCGCCGGCCTATCAGGGCGTCGCCGTCATCGCGCTCGATCATCCCAGGGTTCGCGCCGCGATCGACGAACTCGTCGCGCGCGGAATTGCCGTGGTGACCCTGGTGTCGGACGCGCCAAGCTCGTCCCGGGTGCATTATGTCGGGATCGACAATCCGGCCGCCGGCCGCACCGCCGCCACGCTGATGGGGCGATTCCTTGCGGGGCGCGAGGGCACCGTCGCCGTGATCGCGGGATCGTTGTCGCTGCGCGACCACACCGAACGGCAGTTCGGCTTCCACCAGATCCTGTCGAGCGAGTATGCGAACCTGTCCACGCTGCCCGTGATCGAGGGGCGCGACGACAGCGATCGCACGCGGGAGCTCACGGCCGCGCTGCTCGCGCGCCATGCCGATCTCCGCGGCATTTATTGCTGCGGCGCCGGAAACCGCGGCATCGCCGATGCGCTCGAGGCTTCGGGCCGCGCGCGCGAGGTGGTCTGGATCACCCATGAACTGACCGAGCACACGAGGCGGTTCCTGGTTCGCGGCACGCTCGACGCCGTCATCAACCAGGATGCCGGCCATGAGGCGCGGTCTGCGGCGCGAGTCCTGCTCGCGCATTGTTCGGGCGAGCCGATCAGCCCCGACCAGGAGCGCATCCGCATCGACATCTTCCTGCGGGACAATCTGCCGTAGCGCGACGTGCGCAACCGCGCGCAAGCGCGGCCTGAGGACTATCCCTCGTACTGATCCGGTCCCATCGCCCAGGACGATTCGTCGTGGCCGAAGGCGTAATTGCGGTTGTTGAGCGCCGGATTGCGGTTGACCATCGGCCGCATGAACATCGGATGGGTCGCTGAGCGCACCTCGTGCTCGACCGTGAACAGTGGCTTGCCGCTGTCGAGGTCGACGATGTCGCAGAACCGGTATTGGTATTGATTGTCCTCGCGGGAGATCAGCTTGCGCGCAAGCAGCTTGCGGTAGGGGCCGGAGAAGTCGGTGATGTACATCTGCACATGGTGGCCGTCATAGTCGGCATGCGGCCGGTCGGTCTCGCGGAACAACAGATGCTGCTTGCGGCCCGTCTGCACGGCGGCAACAGCGGCCTCGCCGGTCCTCAAGCTCGCGGGCATGCCCATGATCTCGGGATAGAAGGCGCAGATGCCGGCCGCCGTTCCCACCGGCACGTCGAACTCGACATAGGGAATGCCGAGCGCGATCCGGCCGAACCGCGCGGCGTCGGGCTCGTAGCAGCGCACGCGGTTGTCCCAGGGGCAAACCGCCTCGACATGGTCGTTGTGCTCCCTGAATGCGAACGCCGTGCCCTCGAGCTTCTTAGCGACCGACCCGAGCCGCGCCAGCAGCGCCTCGCGGCCTTCGATGACCAGGCCGATGTGTCCGCGCAGCACCTGCGGCCGGCCGCTCGGCAGATGAAACTGGCTCCGCCCGGCGTTGATCCACATGTTGGTGTCAGACACCATCAGGTAGGGATCGCGGGTGAGCCCGAGCCCGGCGACGTAGAACAGCGTGGCGAGGCGCTGGTCCGGGACCTGGATGTTGACGTGCTCGAAATGGATGGCGTTGCCGAGATCTTCTGCGGATCGGTCGAATTGCTGCGGCATGGTCGTGCACTTCTCGCTGGGGGACGAACGCGTGCATCTTAAAGCATAATTTCAGGCCGTCGATCGGGACAGGCCGGAGCCTGCCATGAGCTGAACGGAGGAGCGGCCGGTGAGGCCGCTTCTCGAGCTCCCGCGGAAACAGGACGCAAGCCCGCGGTCGAGAGTCGGACCGGTCCTGGAGCGCGATGAAATGAGGCGCGATCGCTGCAAAGTCGAAGGTGCGTTCCCTCTCCCGCTTGCGGGCAGGGCATTTGAAAGCTTTTCCCTGCGGCCATCCTTCGAGACGCCCGCTTGAGGCGGGCTCCTTCAGGATGAGGACGGTGTGCGCGGCTGCGGTTTCAAAAGGCACCGACGCTGATGAGCCTCATCCTGAGGAGGCGCGTCAGCGCCGTCTCGAAGGACGAGGCGTACGCGCAGGCCGTCGCCACAAATCACATGCGATAGTCCTTCGCGCAGGCGGGACAGGTGAACGAGCCGCGGCAATCGATTCGACTTCGAGGCATTCTGCCCTAGATCGCCCGCAGTCCTTCCTTGGGCATCTCCCGGATCAGCACGTCGATGTCGTTCTGCTCCAGCGTCTCCTTCTCGAGCAGCTTCTTTGCGGCGCGGTCCAGGATCGGCCGCCGGGTGGTCAGGATGCCCTGGGTGCGCTGGAAGACCTGGTCGACGATTTCCTTCACCTCGTGGTCGACCGCGGCTGCGGTCTCCTCGGCATAGTCGCGCTCGCGCGTCGGATAGGCGCGGTCGGCGCCGGCCAGGAAGTTGCCGGGATCGCGCTCATAGGCGACGCTGCCCAGGCGCTCCGACATGCCGTAGCGCGTCACCATGCTGCGGGCGATGTCGGTGACGCGGCGCAGGTCGTCCGCCGCGCCCGTCGACAAGTGCCCGAACACGATCAGCTCCGCGGCCCGGCCGCCGAGCAGCACCGCCATCTTGTTCTCCAGCTCCTCCTTGGTCATCAGGAAGCGGTCTTCGATCGGCCGCTGGATGGTGTAGCCGAGCGCGCCGACGCCGCGCGGGATGATCGAGACCTTGTGCACGGGATCGCTCCCCGGCAGCGACAGCGCGACGAGGGCGTGCCCCATCTCGTGATAGGCGACGATCTCGCGTTCCCTGGGGTTGAGCAGGCGGTTGCGCTTCTCCAGCCCCGCGACCATGCGCTCGACCGCATTGTTGAAATCGCTCATGGTCACCGCCTCGGCGCCGCGGCGCGTCGCCAGCAGCGCGGCTTCGTTGACGAGATTGGCGAGGTCCGCGCCGGTGAAGCCCGGGGTCAGCGCGGCGACGGCGTCTGCGTCGACATTGTCGGCCAGGCGCACCTTCTTCATGTGCACGTTGAGGATCTCGATGCGGCCCTTCTTGTCGGGCCGGTCGACCAGCACCTGCCGGTCGAAGCGGCCGGCGCGGAGCAGGGCGGGATCGAGGATTTCCGGCCGGTTGGTGGCGGCGAGGATGACGAGCCCGGAGCGCGAATCGAAGCCGTCGAGCTCGACGAGCAGCTGGTTGAGCGTCTGCTCCTTCTCGTCATGGCCGCCGGCGAAAGGGCCGATGCCGCGGGCGCGACCCAGCGCATCGAGCTCGTCGATGAAGATGATGGCGGGCGCCTTGTCGTGCGCCTGCTTGAACAGGTCCCGCACCCGCGCCGCGCCGACGCCGACGAACATCTCGACGAATTCCGATCCGGAGATCGAGAAGAACGGCACTCTGGCCTCGCCGGCCACGGCCTTGGCGAGCAGGGTCTTGCCCGTACCCGGCGGTCCCACCAGCAGCACGCCTTTCGGCATGCGGCCGCCGAGCCGGCCATAGTCGGCCGGATTCTTCAGGAAATCGACGATCTCGCGGAGCTCGTCCTTGGCTTCGTCCACCCCGGCGACGTCGGCAAACGTGACCCCGGTGTCGGATTCGACGTAGACCTTGGCCTTGCTCTTGCCGATCGCCATCAGGCCGCTGCCGATCCCGCCGCCTTCGGCCATCCGGCGGCCGATGTACCACCAGACGCCGAAGAACAGCAGCACCGGCATGACCCACGACAACAGGTCGCGCAGGAACGTGCTCTCGATCTGTCC
Source organism: Bradyrhizobium sp. CB1015 (assembly GCF_025200925.1). Classification (GTDB taxonomy): domain Bacteria; phylum Pseudomonadota; class Alphaproteobacteria; order Rhizobiales; family Xanthobacteraceae; genus Bradyrhizobium. The sequence continues at coordinate 3,050,862 of NZ_CP104174.1, forward strand.
GGTGAAGCGGACGTTGTACTTCTCCAGCTCCTGGGCGACGTCCTGGTCGACGCGCGTGGTGACGAATTGCTTCTGGCCGCCGGGGAGCGCTTCCTTCAGCGTGCCCTGCACGGTGCGGTCGGAAATGCCGACCGTCTCGACTTTGCCCTGGCGCAGCAATTGCTGATATTCGCTGTAGGGGATCACCGCGATCTGGTTCGCCGCCGAGATCAGATACTGGATCAGGAAGACCGCGAAGATCGCGGCGATGGCATATCCGACATTGAAACGGGCGTTCGTGTTCATGTGAATCCAGATCCAATGGTGTTGTGCGAATCAGGTCCTGAGCAACCATAAGGCCCGGCTGGAGGCCGGGCCTTGCTCGAGCTCACCAAGGATACCAGTACGGGTACGCCGCCGGATAATACCGGACGGTCCGATAATATCGGGGCCCGTAATAATATCCCGGCGGACCATAGTAATAGACTGGAGGTGCGGCCGCGGCGGCAAGTGCTCCGGTGAACAGGCCGAGCGCGACGGCCGGACCGATGCCCGGTCCTCCCCAGTGATGATGGCCCCGCCAATGGGCCGAAGCCGGCGCAACCGTTCCGATGAGGAGCGTTGCTGCCGCGGCGATTGCAAGAGCAAGCTTTCTCATGTGACTTCCCTCGAACATATGCCCGCGCAAGCGACGGGCTTTTCCCAACCTCTGCAATCAATGTTGTGTCGCCGGGCCCAGAGGGGACCGGCTATGTTTGACTTAGAATTGCTCGCATCGACTTCAAGCCTCCGTGCTTGGCTCGACGCGTGCCTCCGGCATTGCCATTTTGCCGCGGCCGGTGTGTCGCAGCGGCAACAGCCGATTCTTTTCAGCGGGTTGTAACCGGCTTGGCGCTCGCGCGCCCTTGGCGAAGCGCGCCGCGGTTCCAACATAGGCACGGACCACGCGCCGGGGGCGGTGCGGTGGCGGGACGGCTGCCGACAGCGAGTGACCAAAAATGCGCGTATTCGTTCGAATCGCGATCCCTCTATCCGCCATCTGGTGTCTTGCCGATCCGAACGCAGCTTGCGCACACGCCATCATCGTGTCGTCCTCGCCGGCGGCCGGTGCGACCGTCTCGGGGGACGCCGTCGCGATCAGCCTGCATTTCAACAGCCGGATCGATCGCGCCCGATCCAAGCTGACGCTACTGGCGCCGAACGGCGCCGCGCAGGCGCTGACGCCCGCGGCCGATGCGCCGGCCGACGAGCTCAAGGCCGAGGCGAAGCGGCTTTCCGGCGGCGCATGGCGACTGCGCTGGCAGGTGCTGAGCGTCGACGGACACATCACGCGCGGCGACATTCCATTCATCGTTCACTGATCTCGCCTTGTACCTGTTTCTCGACATCTTCGGTTATCTGTCGGTCGTCCTGCGCGGCCTGATCCTGATCGCCCAATCCTTCACGCTCGGCGGTCTCGCCTTTCAGATGCTGTTGTGGCGCCCGTTACAGTCGCAGCTGTCGGTGTTCGGCCTCACGATCGAGGAGAAATGCCTGACGGTGCTGAAAGTCAGCGCCTTCGCCTGGGCGCTGCTCACCATCGTCTCGCTGGGTCTCAATGCCGCCGCGCTGGTCGGAACGCTCCAGGTGCCCTGGCGCGAGGCGATCAGTGCCGATTTCGCCCGGGCCGGCCTGGTCATTGCGGCGAGCGCATTCGGCCTCGCGATGCTGGCAAATAGGCGCGCGCAGGGCCTGCGATCGCTGGCGCTCCTCGCGCTTGGGCTGCTCGCCCTCGCGATGCAGACCAGGCTGACCCACGCGGCGAGCCGGCCGGTCGTCAGCTGGCCGCTGCTCCTGTCCGATGCCGGCCACATGCTGGGCGCCGCGATCTGGATCGGCGGGCTTCCCTATTTCCTGATCGCGCTGAACGGCTGCAAGGTGCCCTCCGACTGGCGCCTCATCGCACGGCGCTACTCGCTGATGTCGATGGCCGCCGTCGCGGCCATCGTCGGCGGTGGTCTCGTCATGGCGCTCGATTACATCGGCTCGATCGAGGCGATTTACGGCACCGCCTATGGCGTCATGATCCTCGCCAAGATCGGGTTGCTGCTGATGCTGCTCGCGCTTGGCGCGGGCAATTATCTGCTGGTCGAGCGGCTGCGGCGCGATCCCGCGACGCCGATCCTCCGCCTCAAGCGCTTCGCCGAGGTCGAGGTCGGCATCGGTCTCACCGTTCTGCTCGCCGCTGCGTCGCTGACGTCATTGCCGCCCGGCGTCGATCTGTCGCGCGACCGGCTGAGCTGGCAGGAGATCGTCGAGCGCGCCACGCCGCAATGGCCGCCGCGCCTGACCAGCCCGGACTACGACAAGCTGACCATCGCGCAGCTCCAGGCCAGGATCACCCTGGCCGATGCCGGGCGCAGCAGCGCAGCGGCCGCCTACGTTCCCGGCGAAGGCACGATCCTGCCGCGCAATGCCGAGGACATCGCCTGGTCCGAGTACAATCATCACTGGGCCGGCGTCTTCGTGGTGCTGATCGGCCTGCTCGCTTTGATCGAGCATTTTCGCTGGGGCCGCTGGGCGAGGCATTGGCCGCTGCTGTTTCTCGGCATGGCGGCCTTCCTGTTCCTCCGCGCCGACGAGCAGGCCTGGCCGCTCGGGCCGGCCGGATTTTTCGAATCGTTGCGCGACCCCGAGGTGGCGCAGCACCGCATCTTCGTGCTGCTGATCGCAATATTCGGCCTGTTCGAATGGCGCGTGCGGCTGCGCGGCGACAAGGCCGGACGCGCGGCGCTGGTGTTTCCCCTGACCACCGCGCTCGGCGGCGCGCTCCTGCTCACGCATTCCCATGCCATCGCCAACATCAAGGACCAGCTCCTGATCGAGATGAGCCACACGCCGCTTGCGCTGTGCGGGATCGCCGCGGGCTGGGCGCGCTGGCTCGAATTGCGCCTCGACGGCCGCGTCCGCGGCGTCGCGGCGTGGATCTGGCCCATCGCCTTCATCCTGGTCGGGCTCATCCTGCTGGACTACCGCGAAGCCTGAGCGCCGGCCCATTGCCGCGGTTGCGATTGCAGAGGCGTTCCGGTTGCCCGCTAGCTCAACGCCGCCGAGAGCTTGTGCATCGCCCGGTCGAGCACCTTTGCCTCCTCCGCGGTCAGCACGCCGAGCAGTTCCGCTTCCCGCGCCAGCGCCAAAGGCACGATCTTGCGGTAGAGCGCGCGGCCGGCCGGCGTCAGCGAGACGATCAGCTCGCGCCGGTCGTCGGGATGCTGCTTGCGGCTGGCGATGCCGTGCGACTGGAGTCCCTGGACGGCGCGGCTGACCTGCATCTTGTCCAGCGTCGTCAGCGGACCGATCTCCTTGGTGGCAATTGCCGCACGCGCGCCGAGAATGGCAAGCACGCGCCATTCCTGCCGCGTCATCGCAAAGCGCTCGGAATAGACCTCGGCAACGGCCAGCGATACCTGCTCGGCCAGGCGGGCCAGCCGGTACGGAAAATATTGCTGCAGATCGAGCTCGCGATCATCCTGTGCCGTGACGCGCTCGGTCGCTTCCCTGCGTCGCACCTCACCCGAACGTCCCATGACGCAATGTCCGCCCGCCGATCCACCCGGCGGATTCTTCCGAGCCGGTTGATCCAGATCAAATTCAAAAGATAGTAACATCTGATACCAATTTCGCAACAGCAAGTCCAGGGAGCGAAACATCATGAAGATCGAGAAGATCCATCACGTCGCCTATCGCTGCGTCGACGCCAAGGCCACCGTCGAGTTCTACAAGAAGGTCATGAACATGGATCTTCTCGGCGCCATCGCCGAGGACCGGGTGCCGTCGACCAAGGCGCCGGATCCCTACATGCACATCTTCCTCGATGCCGGCAGCGGCAACATCCTCGCCTTCTTCGAGCTGCCGAACTCGCCGCCGATGGGCCGCGATCCCAACACGCCGGACTGGACCCAGCACATCGCCTTCCAGGTCAAGGACCTCGCCGAGCTCGAAGAGGCCAAGGCGCGGGCCGAAGCCGCCGGCCTCGACGTCGTCGGCGTCACCGACCACACCATCTTCAAGTCGATCTATTTCCGCGATCCCAGCGGCCATCGCCTGGAGATCGCGGCCTGGACCGCCACGCCCGAGCAGATCGACCGCATGAAGTCGGTCGCGCACGAGATGGTCGAGGAATGGTCGCGCACCAAGCGTCCGCCGCGCCACACCGCCTGGATGCACGAGAAGGAATTCGCGGACGCGCATTGATCTTCGGACGTGCCATCAGGAAGCGAACATGACGAGCTACATCTATCCGAAGTTCGGCTATCGGCGTTCCCAGGAGCAGGCCGAGGGGATCGTGAAGCGGCATCCGATCGTGGTGGTCGGCGCAGGCCCCATCGGCCTCAGCGCGGCGCTCGACTGCGCGGCGCGCGGCCAGCCGGTCGTGGTGCTCGACGACAACGACACCGTCTCGATCGGCTCGCGCGCGGTTTGCTATGCCAAGCGTCCGCTCGAGATCTGGGACCGCCTCGGTTGCGCGGCGCCCATGGTCGAGCGCGGCGTCAGCTGGAAGGTCGGCAAGGTGTTCTTCCGCGACGAGCTGTCCTACCAGTTCGATCTCTTGCCGGAAGCCGACCACCAATGGCCGGCCATGATCAATCTGCAGCAATATCATCTGGAAGAGATGCTGGTCGCCCAATGCAGGGCCAATCCGCTGATCGAGCTGCGCTGGAAGCACCGTCTCATCAGCCTCAAGCAGGCCGCCGACCATGCGACGCTGGCGGTGGAAACGCCCGACGGCATCTTCACCATGGAGGCGCAATGGGTGATCGCCTGTGACGGGGCCAATTCCGACGTGCGCAAGATGGTGGGCGCCGAGTTCACGGGACAGTTCTTCCAGGACCTCTTCCTGATCGCCGACGTCGCCATGAAGGCGGATTTCCCGACCGAGCGCTGGTTCTG